>DATEXA010000466.1:0-20820 GCA_035257465.1 Pyrinomonadaceae bacterium
TTTCACTGTCAGCGGCCCGGCAAAACTCTCACGTCTCAACCTCAGCAGCGTGTTCTTCGTCGCTTACGAAACAACGAGAGTCTTGGACAGCGCTCTGATCGACACACTTGTACCTGTTGAGCAGAACCCTTTGTTTTCGCTCCCGGCTCCGACCGATGCCCAAAATCGACGATTTGAACTAACGAATGATCCGGCACTCGCCGGTGAAGTCGCCCCGTTTGTTTCGTCCGTAAGCACTCCTTCCATAGCCACGAACGTTACAGCACGAGTAGATCGACAGTTCACACAAATGCACAACCTCACTGCCATCTATCAACGCGGCAGACTTAGCAATCTTCGCCAGTTCGGTGGTGGCAACCGTCTTGCCGAGTCGCTTCAGGGTACGCGGCGTAACTCAGACGCGATCTCTGTATCCGACAATTTTGTTTTCGATGCGCGGCGAGTGAATCAGGCGCGCTTCCAATACTCACGACTTGCTCCTGGTTTCAAGGCACGCGGCGATCAACCTGTTGTCTTGATTACACTCAACGACTCGCTCACCGACGGTGACACAGAACGACGCACCGGAACACTTGTGGCGGGTTCTTCAACTTCAGGCTCAACTGATCGACGCGAAGTTCGCTATCAGTTCCAGGATATCTTTTCCCTCGTCGCACGAAACCATTCGTTAAAGTTTGGTGTTGACGTCCATCGTATTCGCTCGGAGTTTATCGACCTCGCGGACGCAAGCGGCACCTTCAATTTCGCGAGTGCCGGCGACTTCCTGGCAAACCTACCATCCCGTTTTCGTCAGGCGTTTGACGTGACATCTGCTCAGACAAATACCTATTCAAGCTTATTTATTCAGGATGAGTGGCAGGTACTTCCGCAACTACTCTTGAACTACGGTTTGCGCTATGAACGCGAGTCGATAGTCGGTGACTTAAACAACTTCGGTCCTCGATTCTCTCTCGCCTACAACCCGCTAACATCTGGAACCCTCGTCCTCAGGGCTGGTGCGGGTGTCTTCTACAACCGAGCTCTTCTACGGACCATCGACGACTTCACGCTTGGCAAACAACAACTCTTCTTCGATACCAACGCTCTCGAAGATCCACTCACCGGCAATGCGATGACCGCGGAGCAACGCCGAAGTTTTATCAGCTCGCATCTTAGCTTCCCCCAGGTTCTTACTGCCGATTCTGAAATTGTGAAGCAGTTTGGAACGCTAAACAAAAACTTCTCCCGTCGTCTTGATGAGAAATTGCGAATACCAGAAAGCTATCAGATCAATTTCGGTGTGGAGCGCGAACTGGGTCATGGCTACGCAGTTGAAGCCAATCTCAATTGGACTCGGGGTATTCATCTATGGCGGGAGTTCAACGTAAACGCGCCGCGACTCCCTGGGGGCTACTCAAATTTCAGCTCGTATCTCGCGTCGCGCGACTTTGCCAACTTTCGTGAATTCTCAACGGGCAATCGTCCAATCTACAACGCTTCAAATGCTGGCGAACTCGTCCGATTTGTCTTTCAAAATGCGGCGACAAATCCAAACACGATCAGCCGAATCATGGAGTTTGGCGTTCCGGTATCAGTCTTCAATCTGAATAGCCCAACTTCGACGACCGCTCTTCAGGCGGCACTGGCATCCCTCAACAACCTGAGACCCGATCCGTCTCACACTGAAGTCGAACAACTGATCTCAGCGGGAAACAGTTTCTATAGAGCTCTTACGATCGAAGTGCGAAGACAATTTGTGCCTGTCAGAAGTGGCTTCAACTTTTCGTTTCGAGCTGGCTACACATTCTCCAAACTCATTGACGATGGCGTCGTGAATACGTCGGACGCGTTAGTGCCCGGGGATTTCCGTGCAGAGCGTGCGCGCAGTTTGCTCGATCGACGACATCGTTTCGTTTTTTCTGGCGTCTTCAATCTTCCGAAGTTTCTGGGCTCGTTGCAGCTTGGTCCGATCTGGCGTGTTGCGTCGGGTACACCGTTCAATATTTCTATTGGTGGTACTGACCGAAATCTCGATGATGTCGGAAATGACCGTCCAAACTTTCACGGCGATAGCAGACTCCTGCGCTGGCGTGCGCCCGGGAGTACGATTGAGTCTTCAGTTATCGATGCCTTCTCGCTGCCACCTATTGGGCAGTCAGGAAACCTTGCACGAAACGCTGGTCATGGCCCCGGACTCTTTGTGCTTGATCTGAACGTGACGCGTGAGTTTCGATTCAATGAACAAGTCGTGGTGCGCCCGTCGATCGAATTTGACAATGTGTTGAATAAAACCGTGTTCAGCTTTGGCTCTGAGTTCATCAACTTCAATGCACTTTCGCCAACGGCGACTGCAGAGCAACGACAAGCGTTCCTCGACTCGTTTCTCCTGGCAACCCGAACCATGAGACCACGACAGATCCGCGTAGGATTGAGAGTTGAGTTTTAAGGGAGGGCAGTCTTGTTTGGTCACGCGCGACGCCAACGTCTTCGCTCCGGAGGAGCGACACGTTTATAGCTGGCGAATAATTTTTTGTTGCTCTGCGCCTCCGGCGCGGAGCGATTCTGGGGTCGTGCTGCTATAAACATTTCGCTCCGCTGGAGCGACAGTCGTTGAGTCCGACGCAACCATATGTGAGTTGAAACCTGTAGCGTTGCTTGAGTTGAGAGCGTGGTACCGAACTGAAGCGCAGTTGCGGATTACAGAGCGTCAAATATTAAGGTAGGACTGCTACTAAACTTTGGTCTGAAACCGGAGTTTGATCCACGTAGGGCGGCGAGGAGTAAACCTAAGTCTTTGGCCGGAACCTTCTCGAACGTGAGGTTCAGCTTAGCTCAAAACCTTATTTTGGTTTGACCTGTCCAATCCGTGTTTTTCTGAGGCCTGCGTTGGTTCCACCAGTTGAGTTGGGCTGTTCTGTTTTGAAGTCTCAGCTCGTTCGCAGCGGGCCCGGGATCGCTCAATTCGTCTTTTCATCCAGCGGTTCATTGTCGTTAACCTTCCCAAATATTGCTCCGATGATCTTGGTACGAAAGTCGTTGGCCCAAGGTTCATCAAATCCACCCCTTATTCTCGCACCTTTTATGCCACGTCGTTGGCCATCTTCCAGTGTGTGAAAGTGCCGAACATTACTCACCTTCTAACGCGCAGTTCGTTAGGGAAAAGGGTCATTCGCCATCGGAAAATTCGGCCAACTTCAGAATTTCGGAAATAACGAGACCGGTGCCGGACTCTGCCGACATACGAAATGGTATCGGCAAGTGCGAAATGGAGTTCCCCGAAGTGACCCTAAGCTCGAACGCAACCGTATCCGTGCCGGCATGACGGTGTCGTTCTTATCAACCCAAAACCCGCCCGGTTGAATCAAAACGTTATGCTAAACTCACGTTTGGTAAGTATTGGGTAGCAATGGCAACGACAGACTCACAAGCTGAGCACATTAGTGAGGTTGAAGCAGCCTTGCTCGACGCAGAACTGTTTGTGAAATACCACGCGCCGGAACGCGCTATCAAGTGTCTTCTAGCAGCCATTGAGCGAAACGCGCGTTCATTGCAGCTCCGCGAACGACTGCGCGAGATTTGCGGACCGAAATACCACGAAGAAGGTGCGAGGCAATGTCTGGCGCTGGCAAAACTCTACATTGAACGTGAGGATTTCGATACCGCATATGACCGCCTACTTGAAGCCAAACAACTCGACGCACGTATCAACATTGCAGGTGGACTCGAAGCCATTCGTCGAGCGCGACGACCCGACCTCAAACCTCAGCAAACTGGGACCGAAGCAAACTTCGAACGTAAACACTTTACTCTCGCTGGAGACCTGAGTGCGATCAGTGTTTTTGACACGATTCAGGTTATCGAGAACGCAAAGCTAACCGGTATGTTGACCATCAACGGCACTTCAAACGAGGGCCACGTGATGTTCAATGATGGTCGAATCGTTGATGCTGAATGCGGTGGTGAGACCGCTGACGTGGGTTTTCAAAATGTAGTAGAAATATCGAGTGGCACCTTTGAATTTCAAAGGACCTCCGATACATTTCCCATAAGAATTCAAGCGCTCAGTAACACCAACCTGCTCCTGGACACTTTGCGACTGCTCGACGAAAGGAAACAGTAATTCGTAGGGGAGTCCCGCGTTCCATCAATCAATCAACACTCTTGCATTCAATGCTTCCGCTTTTTCAATCGCAGTAAGCAACCTCAAGAACTGTGTGTAATTGCGACTTCGTGAAGTTAATCGCAACACCTCAGATTGGCTCAACTCGCTACGCAAAACCAGATCGAGAAGGTCGTAATAATCCGGCACCGCCGCCAAGGGAAACTCCCTCGTGTACGTCGTCTCGTCGCTATCTTCAGAACGAAAGCCCGCAAGAAGATCGAAAACGTTATCAGTAGTTAACCTGATCGCTTCACGCGTCAGCTTTATCGGCACACGAAGCTCAAAAAAACGCAAACCTTGTTGCGTTGTCACCCGTCGAAGCTCTTTTGTTGCCTCTCCATCAAACGGGGACTCGGAATCGACAAGTATGCGAAGCAGTCGTGGTTGATCCTCCTTGTCGAGAGTGTCGAGAGCGAGTTGGATCCGATCCGCCAGAAACTTTTCAAACTGAGCTTCAATCGGATAGTTGATTCTTCCCAGACAGCCAACAGACTCTCCTTCGCCTGCGATCTCAACTGGTAAACATGCCGGACACTGCGGACAGATGGTAGTCGCTTGTTGCATTCTTTCTATCTCTTCGCGAGCGTTTTCGACCCACTCCACTTTATCAACCGAAGGCGCGTTTACGTCGCCCGTGGTTAGTTTTGCGTGCAAACTACTCAAGCGCCCCCACTCTCGCAGGTGTTTTTCCGAGTAACTGGCGCGGAGGGGGCAACTGTATTGCAGTGCGAATTCAAGAGACATGTTCGGGACTCTGAGATTTGAACTTTGTTCTTTGAGCTTTGAGCTTTGCTGTCGTTACTGTATTTACTACGCAAAATTCCAGAACACAAAGTAACAAAGCACAAAGTACAAAGCACGAAGAACACACTGCAAAGCGCAAACCCATGCCCACCAAAGTTCCAACGCGTACTTATCCGCCCGGTCCAAAACGCAGCCTGCCATTCATCAGCCTGCTCGCTTACCGTCGTGGGCCTCTCCCGTATTTTCAGAACCTCGCCACACGCTACGGAGATATTTCGTTCTTCAGAATCGGCCCTCAGGAAGCTTTCTTTCTAAATCATCCCGACCTCATCAAAGACGTCCTGGTGACCAACAATCAAAACTTCATGAAAGGGCTTGTTCTACAAAGAGCCAAACGATTGCTTGGCGAAGGTCTCCTGACTAGCGAAGGCGAGTTTCACCGAAGACAGCGTCGCCTCGCACAACCAGCGTTTCATCGACAACGAATTGCGTCCTATGCTGAAGTCATGATCGATTACGCGTCGCGAACAAGTGATCGCTGGCGCGATGAAATTACTCTTGATATTTCAGTAGAAATGATGCGACTCACTCTCGGCATCGTTGGCAAGACTCTGTTTGATGCGGACGTTGAATCGGAATCGGGCGAAGTCGGCGAAGCAATGACTGTAGTGATGGAATTGTTTGACACGTTAACCTTGCCTTTTTTTGAGCTACTTTCAAAGCTGCCGCTTCCGCAGTTGCGTCGTTTCGACGCTGCCAGGACAAGACTCGATCGAATCATCTTCAGTCTTGTTGATGAGAGACGTCGCAGCGGCGCTGATCGCGGAGATCTCTTGTCGATGTTATTGCTCGCCCAGGACGAAGAGGGCGACGGTGGGCAAATGACGGATCAGCAACTCCGAGATGAGTTGATGACAATCTTTCTTGCGGGACACGAAACGACTGCAAATGCTTTGACGTGGACCTGGTATCTCCTATCGGAACACCCCGAGATCGAGGCACGTCTTCATCACGAGCTCGATACGGTATTGGGTTCTCGGAAACCCGAATTCGCCGACGTCGCGCAATTGCGTTATACGGAAATGGTCCTGGCGGAATCGATGAGACTCTACCCACCCGCATGGGCTATAGGTCGGCTGGCGACTGTTGATTGTGAGATCGGAGGCTATTCCGTTCCTAAGAAGTCGCTAGTGCTTGTCAGTCAGTATGTGATGCACCGCGATGAACGTTATTACGAGAATCATCTGGAGTTTGATCCGGAGCGATGGAGACCGGAGGCACGCGAGACACGACCGCAGTTTTCCTATTTCCCTTTCGGTGGCGGACCCCGGCGCTGCATCGGTGAAGGCTTCGCATGGATGGAGGGAATCCTTTGTCTGGCAACGATCGGTCAGAGATGGCAGTTGCGATTAGTGCCACATCATCCCGTTGCGCTGAAACCGGTTGTGACCTTGCGTCCAAAACACGGGATGAAGATGGTGTTGAAAAGGCGAGCGTAGTTTTTCACATGCTTCAGTTTGTCGTAAGCAGACCGACAAGCTAAAGCTTATCGGACACGGTGTGCTAATCTTTTCGCAATTCCCGCAATGAAGTACTGCTAGAAAGGTCAGTCAATGGCAATCAGTCAAGAACTTCTGGAGATCCTTGCCTGCCCCGCTTGCAAGGCGAAAGTAGAACTCAAGTCCGATGGTAATGCATTGAAGTGCCTCGAATGCAAACGCGTCTACCCGATACGTGACGACATTCCGGTCATGCTCATCGACGAAGCAACTATTGAAGAGTGATCTCAATGAACAGCTTGCGCGACATAGTTGAATCGTCTCCGCAGTTGCGAGTCATCGAAAGCAAAGCAAGCTTGCAGGGTGAAGAAACGCCACAATCGCTCGGCCCTGCCCTTTGGGACTGGCAAAAGGTTCGCAAGATTCTGATCGTCAGGTTGCGCTCAATCGGGGATACGGTCCTGGCAACTGCGTCGCTCGCAGCGCTGAAACGATTCGCTCCGCATACCGAGATCGACATTCTTGTGGAGGACTGGGTCGCGCCGGTGCTTGACGAACAGCCACTTGTCAGCAAGGTAGTCACTATTCAAGGTGATCGTCTAACTTCACGCGCGCGCGTTGCTCGCGAGATTCGCTCGGCAAGTTATGACGTCGTTTACAATCTTCATGGCGGCACGACAGCAACGTTTCTGACTCGCGCAACCGGTGCTCCGCATCGCGTCGGCTATGCGACCTACCAGTACTCCCAGCTACACAATCATCTGGCACCATCGCCTTTGCTTCTGTGGGGACAACAGAAAACGCACTCAGCGGAACAACAACTCGCATTACTTGGCTGGACTGGTGTTCCTGTCTCTGATCGCCCGCCCACGAATCTTGCAGTCACTGAGCCAGCAGCAGCGGCCGTCAGTCGGCGCTTGCAAACTGCCGGTCTGGAAGGTCAGAAGCTCGCGTTAATTCATCCCGCCGCAGCCTTTGCTACCAAACAGTGGTCTTCCGAAAACTTTGCTCGAGTCGTCGAGTTTCTGGCAGAACGCGGATTTGCGAGCGTGGCGATTGCGGCGTCAAATGAAACTCAGGTCTTGAATAATCTGGTTTCGAACTGTTCGGTCAGGATAGAGACATTTGATTTATCATTGTCCGAGGTCACAGCTCTTGCGAGCCGTTCGCAATTGTTTGTTGGTAACGACAGCGGCATTGCCCATATTGCCAACGCGGTTGGCACACCCTCAGTCGTTATCTTTGGTTCTTCAAATGTGGCGCACTGGCGACCATGGAATGACACTGCGGCCGAAGTCGCGCTGGAAGAGATGCCTTGCCAACCTTGTCACGGTTACTACTGCGAGAAGTTTGAGCAGCCCGAATGCATCCTTCGCGTACCGGTCTCAAGAGTAACCGCAGCGATCGAACGTATTCTTACGAAATTACCGCAGTAGATCAGATAACAAATGCAGATCTTGTCGCTGAAACGCGCTAATGAAATACTCGACACGATTCATGATCGACGAATCGTCGTTCTCGGCGACGTGATGCTTGACGAGTTTGTCTGGGGCGACGTCACACGCATTTCACCTGAGGCTCCCGTTCCTGTTGTTGATGTTCGTCGCGAGTCGGTTCATCTTGGTGGCGCTGCGAATGTGCTGGCAAATCTTGTCGCGCTGGGAACTAGAGGTAGCGTTGTCGGAGTTGTAGGTAATGACGCAACTGGCGAGCGTTTACGATCGAGTCTCGATGAGTTAGGGGGCGGCAAAGACACGTTAATAGTCGATGGCTCTCGACCCTCTACAACTAAGACGAGGATCATTGCTCATAATCAACTCGTTGTACGTGCAGATCGCGAATCACGTAAACCTGTAACGGCGAACATTGAAGATCAGATCATTGCCAGACTGAAACAAATACTGGAAGACGCCTCCGCGTTTGTGGTTTCAGACTATGATAAAGGAGTAGTTACACCTCGGATACTCGACGAGATCTTACCGTTTGCATACGAGCGATTGCCCGTGCTCGTAGATCCAAAGTTGCGGAATTTCGACTCCTACCACCCGGCAAATTTGGTCACGCCGAATCATCACGAAGCGCTGCGAATGAGCCACATGGAAAACGACTCGGATGAAGGCTTGCGTGATGCCGCCAAAGCGATCCAAAAGCGACTGAATTGCGATGCGGTTCTGATCACACGTGGAGACAAGGGGATGATGTTACTCGGCGGCAATGACGAAACGGTATACGTCGGGACTGCTGCTCGCGAGGTCTACGATGTTACAGGCGCCGGCGATACTGTCATCGCTGCGTTAGCTGCCGGACTGGCTGCAGGCGCAACGATGATTGAAGCAGCAATATTTGCAAACCAGGCGGCTGGGATCGTCGTTGGAAAAGTTGGAACTGCTACAGCCAGTGCGGATGAACTGCGAGCCGCTTTTGCGGACTAGGACCAAAGCGGTGAAAGAAAAAGCGGGCTAACCCCTTCGACAAGGTCCATTCGAGGGTTGTAGTTTCCCCCGATAGAGTTTGCTTGTGACGGAACCAATGATCGGCAAGACACTCCGCAACTATCGCATCACAGAAAAGCTTGGCGTTGGCGGGCAAGGCGCTGTCTACAAAGCGACTGACGCCAAGTTGGGCCGTAGTGTTGTTATCAAGGTACTACCGCCTGAGCTAACGTCGAAAGAAGCCAACCTAAAACGATTCGAACGCGAAGCGCGACTTGCGTCCTCCCTCGATCACCCGAACATCTGCACAATCTTTGATCTCGATGAAGTGGACGGTGTGCACTTCATCGCCATGCAACACGTCGAGGGAAAGAATGTGCGACAACTCGTCGCTGGTCGGCCACTCGATTTGAAAACTGCCGTACTCATCGGGCTACAAGTTGCCGACGCACTCGCTGCCGCACACAGTCGCGGCATAGTCCATCGAGACATCAAGTCGGGAAACGTCATGGTAACTCCGGCTGGCCAAGTCAAGGTTCTTGATTTCGGTTTGGCAAAGCTTCTTGACGACACCGAAGCTCAAAGCTCTGGCATACATCGAACCGAGCTAACCGAAGTTGGTGTGCCATACGGCACAGCAACGTATGCGGCGCCCGAACAAGCCCGTGGCGATCGTGTCGACAAACGCGCTGACGTTTTCTCGACCGGGGTGCTCCTCTACGAAATGCTCAGCGGCACGTGGCCGTTCCGTGGCAAAACGACAATTGATGTGCGTCATGCGGTACTACACGATGCTCCGCGTCCGATCTCCGAACTGCGGACGAGCGAAATTCCACCGCGTCTGCAAAAGATCATCGACCGTGCTCTTGAAAAGGAACCCAGGAATCGTTTTCAAAACATGGAGGACTTTCGCAGCGAGCTAAGGCTGGTCCTTCAGGAGATCGATAGTAGTAGCGCGGCCTTTCAAAGCGTTTCTCCAGAACCACCGCGACACCTGCAAGGTGCAAATCCTGTATCGCGCGCGATGCGTTGGTTGAAATCAATAACAAGGAGCGACGCTCACACATCCGCTCCAAATTTTACGAGCACGCCGCGCCGGACAATCGACGAAACTCCACAAACAACGGTAGCCGATCGCGAGAAGAAGAGTTTGGCAATTTTGCCATTTCGCAATTTGAGCAACGATCCGTCAAAGAGTTTTTATGAGTTCTCGCTGGCTGACGCTGTGATCACTGAGCTTGCACGTATCCGTTCCCTTGTTGTTAGACCGTCATCAGTAATCGCGAAGTATCAGTCACAACTCGTGGATCCGCGGGAAGTCGGGCACGAGTTGAGTGTAAGCGCTGTTCTAACAGCAGGATTCATTCATGCAGGTGACGTCTTCCGCGTAACAGCACAGCTTCTGGACGTTGCGTCAGGCGAAATACTGTGGAGTGATCGGATTGATACTGCTGCCTCAGACATCATCGCGCTGCAAGATACGATTGCGCAGCGCATCGTTGAAGGACTGAGCCTCGAACTAAGTCCTTCTGAGCAAGTCGGCACCGGAAAAGCATCGACTAAGAATCCCGTAGCTTACGAACACTACCTGCGAGGACGCGATCTTTTTGGTCGCTTCATATTTCGCACGCTGTCAGCTGATGACTGTGCACAAGCGATCGAACATTTCGAGCGAGCTATCGAACTCGATCTCAATTTCGCTCTGGCGTACGACGGTCTCGGCGCTGCTCATGTTAATCGCGTCTTCAAGGGGTTCGGCGGTTCTGAAGATTACGAGCAAGCCGAAGTAGCCTTTAATCGTGCGCTTGCAATCGACGGCAACCTCTTCGAAGCGCGAATGTTGATGGTATTCATTTACCTCTGGCGCGGTGAGAAACAGAAAGCGCGGGAGGTTGTGAATCGAACACGCAAGGAAGCACCAAACGAGGCCGTGGTCTATTTCGTCAAGGCGCTATTGCACCGACTTGATGGGCAGTATCGTCGCGCACTGCGAAGCTATGATCGCCTGGCGCGTTTGGATCCGGCTGCACATGTAGTAGCAAGCTATAGTCGCGCTCTTGTTTACATGTACATGGGACGATTCGGCGATGCGTTCAAGCAACTCGACAATGCTGAAGAACCGGACAATCCGCTGGTAAGAGCGTTTCGAGCACTTGCTCTTTATTACACTGGAAACACAGACCAGGCAGCTGAACTCATGCAGGACGTTGTCGCGAAACATCCGAATATGCACGGCATTCGTCCCTTCATGGCTATGTTTTTAAGTGCACAGGGAAAGCACGACGAAGCCTTGTTGCATTTGACGGAAGACGTGAAACGAAACGGTGAAGTTGATGCCGACATTGCTTACTCGATAGGTTCTGTATACGCACTCGTCGGTGTTGCCAGCGAGGCGTTTTCGTGGCTCGAACGATCAATCGCTTTGGGGAACGACAACCGCCCGTGCTTTGAGGGAGATCCGAACTGGACAAGCATGCGGGACGACCCGAGGTTTGCGGAATTGATGACGAAGGTCGACGGTGCAAAGTCTCAGGCTTCCGGTAACGATGACTAAGAGAAGGACCTAGAACAGCTAGGTTTTGAATCTTTCGCTCACCGCGAATATTGCAAATAAGTCGTAATCAACCATTACACCGAAGGTGTTCGCAAATTCGAGACCAGGGTTTGCTTTGAAACCCTGGGAAACAGTTGCGTATTTAACTAGTAGCAACTCTGAAGGAGTTGCGAGGTTTGCGATTGATGCGCAACCCCTTCAGGGTTGCTAGTAGCCAAGCGTTTCCGACATGTCCCAGGGTTTCAAAGCAAACCATGGGCTGGAATTAGCGAATGCCTTTGGCGTAGAAAACTTCTCAAGAATATGAGAGCCATGAACTTGCTACACAACGTTCAGGAGGTAAAACGGTAGAATCAAAATAATGATTAAAATGAACAATCCATTGCGACGATCAAGCTTTGCGAAATTGGTTCTGGTGGCTCTTTGGCTTTCAGTCCTTCCCACACAATCAATCGACGCACAGAGAGAGAGACAGACCTCAGCTTCCCAGAATCCTGCTGTCACTCAGCCTACGCCTTCTCCAAATCCTTCACCCGTCGCAACACCGTCAGCGCCCTCCGGAGTCGTTCAACCCAAAACTGGCACTTCAACAAAGTTACTTGCTGAGCTTCGGAATCGAATCTCAGAGATAATCGATAAACCTGAACTGGCTTCGGCAATGGTAGGAATCAAGGTCGCCTCGCTCGATACCGGCCGAGTGTTATTCGAAGAAAACGCAACGAAGCTGTTGCGACCTGCTTCGAACATGAAGATCTACACCGTGGCCACTGCCCTCGATCGACTCTCGCCTGACTATCGGTTCACAACCTCTGTTTACGCGCCAACCAAACCCGATTCTGCAGGAGTCATCAAGGGCAACCTGACTATTTTCGGTCGCGGAGATCCTTCGATTGCCGCACGCTTCAACAATGGCGATTACTTTAAAGGGATTGATGAGCTTGCAACTCGGATTGCTGCTGCGGGTGTAAAGCGAGTCGATGGTGATTTGGTAGGTGACGAAAGTTACTTTGTCGGACCGCAATATGGTTCGGGTTGGGAGTGGGACGATCTGACGTGGTACTACGGCGCTGAGGTGACGCCGCTGACCGTAAATGACAACGCGCTCGACCTGTTCATTAAACCGGCTTCGGAGGTTGGCAAACCAGCAGTGATCACAACTGGTCCGCCTGATCCTTTGCTCAAGATCGTCAACCGCGTTACGACGTTAGCGAGGGGTACTAGGCGAGACATTTCGATCTCGCGTGATCTTGGTGAAGACGTTATTACCATCAACGGAAGCATCGCGCTCGACGATAAGGGGTACACGGGCGGTATCGGTATCTCACATCCGGCGATGCTGTTTATGTATTTGCTGCGAACGTCGCTGGCACAACGCGGCGTTACGATCAAGGGTCAGTCCCGCACTGAAACCTTCGAGTCGAAGCAAAACTCGCAAAGTCCAGGACGATTATATGCGCTTACGAGTTTGCCACAGGGTCTGCCCACGCCGCCGACAGAGATCGCGACATTGCAGTCACCACCGTTCAGCTTGATCGCCGCTCAGACACTTAAGCCGAGCCAGAATCTTTACACTGAACTAATTTTGCGAACGTTGGGTAAAGTGTCGCCTGCCCCAGCAACAACGACATCGAACATTGGGCTGACCACTGAGGACCTGGGGTTGGAGACTGTCAAAGCATTTCTGAAGGGTGTGGGTATTCAACCTGAATCGCTCGTGCTTAGTGATGGTTCTGGTTTATCTCGAAACGACATGATCACAGCCGACGCATCAGTGCAGCTATTAACATTCATGAGTCGACACCGTTACGCAGATGTCTTTCGTGCGGCGTTGCCGATTGCAGGGGTAGACGGAACTCTGCGTACGCGTTTCCGCAACACTCCGGCTGAAAACAACCTGCGCGCAAAGACTGGTTCACTGAGTTCTGCGGCGAGTCTAAGCGGTTATGTGACAAGTGCGGCGGGAGAAAAGCTCGTCTTCTCGATTATGGTTAACAATTATCCCAGGGACGTTGAGCCACGTTTGATTTGCATTGATCCAATCGCCGTGCTGCTCGCGTCATTCACAGGAAAGTCGGAATGATGTCCGATAAACTTCAGTTTGTCGTTTTCCTGCCTAACATCAGCAACGGATATTTACCATGACGATCTGTAATCACTCATCGACAAACTGAAGTTTGTCGAACATTTAGCGAACAATCAATGCCACCAACATTCACGAAATTTCACGGGCTCGGCAACGACTACATCGTGCTTGAGTCAAACAAGCTCAGCAACATTCCCGATCTCAGCGACTTCGCTAAGAAGATCTGCAACCGGCATTACGGCGCAGGTTCAGACGGCATTGCGATCCTCGGCGAACCGGCAAACAGCAAAGCAAACTTTAACGTTCGCATCTTCAATCCGGATGGCAGTGAAGCCGGTCTCTCCGGTAACGGGACGAGATGCGCGGCCGCCTATCTCTACTACCACGGTCTATGGAAAGCTGACGAACTGGTCCTCAGTACGCGCACCGGTCTCAAACGATACTTCTTGCGCGAAAAGTACGGCGATGGGAGATACATATTCGAATCCGAACTCGGTCAACCGAAGTTTGATCCGCCGTCCATCCCGATGACAGTCGATACTCCTGTTGATCGGGTTATCGGTTACGAATTGACAGTCAACGGCGAGAAGTTTCCAATTACAGCGATGCAAATGGGCAATCCTATTTGCTGCATCTTTGTCGACAACTTTGAGGCACTCGACTGGCGGCGCATTGGTAAGTCAATCGAGAACCACCCGCAGTTTCCTGATCGAACAAATGTCGTCTTTGTTCGTGTACCCGATCGAAAACTAATTGAACTGCGAATATGGGAACGTGGCGTCGGCGAAACATCAGCGTCCGGCACCTGTTCGTGTGGAGGTGCCGTCGCCGCGATGGTTAACGAGAAGGCTGATCGGAACGTTCGCGTAGTAATGGAGGGTGGAGAGGTCAAAATTAACTGGCGGCCCGACAACGAAGTTGTGATTACCGGGAGCGCTGAAGTAGTCTATAGCGGTGAGTGGTTGCTTTGAAATCTGACTATCGCGTCTTTGTCCCCGATGCCCCCTTCCCGACGAGCTCTCACATTAAAATCCTTACTACTTCTGTGCCTGCCAGTCCTTCTGCTTTCGGGCTGCGGCGGCAAAATCGTTAAAGAGACTGAAGCTAAAACCGCGCCGCCACCAAAGCCGCCTCCATCAGTTCCCATGTGGCTGGGGAATCCTTCGCGAAACTTCTTTGGCACTGGACCATTGTCTAACGATCCGTTGCAGTTAATTTGGAAATTCGAAACGAAAATGATCACTGGTCGTCTGCACGAAGATCCGTGGGGTGGAACGAGTTGGCCCGGCCAACCGTCTGTAGATGAAGAGCGTGTTTACTTCCCTTCAGCAGATGGCAATCTTTACTGTCTCGACGCGGAAAGTGGGAGCCTGGTTTGGAGTTTTCTCGCGAACGATAGTTTGAAAACAACCCCTGTCATCACAGGCGACCGCATCATTGTAAGCGGACTCGATCACTACATCTATTGTGTTGATAAACGCACCGGGACTCTTTTGTGGAAGTATCGGACTGGGTTCGAAGTTGATTGCGGTTCGGCAGTTATCGGAAACCGAGTTTACTTTGGAGGTGAAGACCACTTCTTTTACTGCCTGAATCTCGAAGACGGTTCGCTCATCTACAAGACGGAACGTCTTGGTTCGATGGAAGGAAGTTTCGCTGTAGTCGACAAACATATCTATGTTGGAACTGAGCAGGGTGAGCTGTTTTGTCTAAACCTGATAGATGGAACTACAGTTTGGAAAGCACGCATCGGTGCCGATTCGGATTCAACTCCCGCCGTCGCGAATGGTTTTGTTTACACCGCAGCCGAAAATGGTTTTGTCTACTGCTTCCGACAGTCTGATGGCGAACTCGTATGGAAATACCGCACTGAGGGAATTCGAAACGGTATCTGGGCGAGTCCGGTTGTTGCGAACGGGAGAGTGCACATTGGCTCCAACAATGGCTACTTGTATTGTCTTACAGCAGATAAGGGCGAGCTCGTTTGGCGCTACAAGGCGCGTGCTCCAATTTGGGGATCGGCTCCCTTGATAGAGGACAGGCTTGTGTTCGGAGACAAAGCTGGCTGGCTGCACATTGTGTCAGCGGCAGATGGACGCTCGATCAGTGAGCTAAAGATTGGTGATAATATCAATTCAACGCCGGCGGTCCTGGACGGTCGGATTTACATTGGCGCCTTCAACGGGAAGCTTTACTGCTTGAAATAGCTTGTTAGTTTATCTCGTCGACAACACCATCGATGGTCAGGGAGCAAGCCCGCGCGAAGTCCGTGCCGTGCTTGGCCGTTTGATACCAGAACTCGAAATCCTGATTGAACCGTTCCACCATGTCTCCCTCGAAAGAGTGCGGAGCCTTCGTCCATCACACATTATCTTGAGCGGCCAGAGTCATCCCTGGGAGATGTACTCGCCAGAATCACTCACAGGAGTCTTCGCTGTTATCAAGCAAGCTAGTCAACCCGTTCTCGGAGTGTGCGGCGGCCATCAACAGATTGCGCTGGCCTACGGAGCGAAGGTAGGACTGATGGGACGACTGGAACCCGGCGAAGGCTACAACGGCGCAAAACGTGAACGAGGTTTTTTCTCAGTCGGGAACACTGGCGAAGGACTGTTCAATGGACTCCCTTCCGATATTACCGTTTGGCATAACCACTGTGATGAAGTGAAGGAACTCCCCGACGGGTTTCGCGCGACCGCCTCAAATGAGACCTGTAAAATTCAGGCCATGCAACAAAAAGGACGCCGCCTCTACGGTGTGCAGTTCCATCCTGAGCTGTTCAACGAAGAATTTCCAGAAGGCCGCCAAATCGTAGAAAACTTTCTCCGCCTCTAAATTCTGCACCAAAATTCAGGTCAATTTGCTCAGTTTTCGTCGCAGTGTCGATGTGACTGTACGAGTTTTTCTTAAGTCGCGGGACCTCTGCAAGTTACAGATTTATCTTCAATTTTTCTCACAAATGTCGTTTGGCCCAGCCCAAAACTGTGTGCTAGGTTCGTTGCGCACCTGCGGAAATCAGACCGTATTTTCGCTTTACTCAATTAGTTCTTTCAGCGCACCGCAAAGATATCAGGCCCCCAACCTCGGCTGACGTATAGGCATCACTCCTAGAGCCAGGGGACGAGTCAAAAGAAGACTCGCGCAGGACGCTGAAGGGTAGACAAAAAACATCGGACAGGAGACCCGAATTGAAAGTTAAATCTATCTTCAGAGGAAGTGCGGCTATTGGCACGGCACTTCTTAGTTGCTCTTTGATTTTTTCCGCCCGTACTTCTTCGGCGGAACCCCTGACCTCGCAAGCGCAAGAGCAAGCTTCAAAACAAAATCAACCACTAGAAAATTCTGCCATAGTGGCGACCGACACTGCCGAGGGAAGCTTAGGACAAGCTCTGGTCGGCAACGTAACCGAACAGACAGCTGCCGCACCTGCGTCTGCGTATGTCGCGACGGCTTATAGTTTGAGAGGTCGCACAGCGAGCGGTCGTCTTGTTAGCAAAGGACTGATTGCAGCCGATCCACGTTTTCTGCCACTTGGTTCGCGGGTCAAACTCGAGGCTGGTACCTACAGTGGCGAGTATCTGGTCGCCGATACAGGTGGAGCGGTTCGTGGACGTAGAATCGACATTTGGACACCGACGTCACATGAAGCGATGCGCTTTGGCAAGCGAGTTATCAAGCTCACGGTGTTGAGTTACGGTGGAAAACGCAAGGCATCGCACGCTACAGCGAAGTAATTTTAGAAATAATAAAAAGCACGTAAATACCACGAGACTCGAGTGAGTCGCGTGGTATTTGATTTTTGATAACACTGGCACGCAACAGTTTCGTTCTCACGTCACCTCTGCGTCCTCTGCGCCTCAGCGGTGAAACTACTCTGAACAACTTAACCGCTGAGACGCAGAGAACGCAGATGTGGCGCAGAGGCCATCCAAACAGCAGCTACTATTAGACGATCGAATCGGGCGACTCAGTCGTTACATGTTAAGATTCCTCACATCCGACACCATTCTCGTGATCGAGGTCTTGCACAACTGATGTCTTCGGAGCCGCAGTCTGCCAATAAACAAATCCCAATCGCTGAACCTTTAGTGGAAGTGCGCCGTGGAGCCATCACTGAATCAAGGCACCGCGGACATGTAGCCGTCGTAACTCCTGAGGGAAGCATCGTTTCTTATGCGGGCGATCCTGCGAATGTCACTTTTCTCCGCTCGTCAGCCAAGCCATTGCAGGCAATTCCGCTGCTGGTTTCTGGCGCAGCTGATCGGTTTGGGTTCACTGATGAGGAAGTTGCGCTTGCTTGCGCTTCACATAACGGCGAACCAATCCACACTGTGATCGTGGCCTCGATGTTGGAGAAGATTGGCCTTGGATCTGAAGCCCTGAAGTGCGGCGTACACGAACCTTACAGCGCTAAAGCAGCGGCTGAGTTACGAGCGAGTGGGATATCGCCGACGCCACTTCACAACAACTGTTCCGGAAAGCATGCCGGCATGCTGGCTGTAGCCAAACACCTGGGCGCACCAACAGAGACTTACGATCATCCGGAAAACCCGGTCCAATTAGCCATAGGACGTGTCGTCGCACAGTTTTCAGGAATCCCCCTGGAAGATCTGGCAGTTGGTACTGACGGATGCGGCGTACCTGTGTTTGGCATCACGGTGAAGGCGATGGCGTTGGCATTCTCACGTTTAGTTTCGCCGCCTGAAGAGTTTGATGCGCCGACCAGCAGCGCCAGTGCGCGCATCGTGAAAGTGATGATGAAGTATCCAGAGTTGATCGGCGGCACTCATGATCGGCTCGACACGGAGATCATGAAAGCAGCTCCAGGTCGACTGGTTTCTAAAGTCGGAGCTGAAGGCGTCTACACTGCGGGAATTGTTCCGTGTGAAGAATGGCCAAAAGGTTTTGGATTGGCGCTCAAGATCGAAGACGGGGACGATCATCGCGCACGCCCGACCGTTGTAATTGAAGCGCTGCGTCAACTGGGCCTGCTACGTGATGAATCGTTGGAAGCAGTTTCGAAGTACGCATTCTTTCCCGTCAAAAATCGACGACAGGACGTAGTTGGAGAGATTCGCGCTTCATTCGAATTACGCAAGACGGATATTCTGCTCTAACCCTGGCCGAGACCTTCCACGTTAAATGAGTAAACCTGAGCAATCAAACTCGCCTCCTCTCGCGCGCGACTCTCGCGGTCGCGTCGATGTGGATTCAGTGCCGGACGTGATCGAATGGTTTCTCAATTACGATCAGCGAGTGGCAATCATCAAACATCCTGCTGTGGAAGAGGTCTTTCAATGGAAGCAGCAATACTCACAAGAACAAGGCGAACGGGTCTTTGCCTTCAAACAAGCTGAAGACCGATTGGCGATTGGGATCATCCAGGCTATCGCTGACAACCCCGCCGAACGAGAACTGCATTCATGGATCAGTCAGTTGCTGAACGCACTTGAAAGCGCGTCAAAAGCAAACGAATCAATCGCTGAGTCGTACAAACTCGACTTGAAAGGCGGTGGGTCAATCCTCAGACAAGCCGACAAGATTCCATTTCAGCGTGGTAGGAATGAATTCCTGTTGAACTGCTGGATTGAAACACTCTGCACTGCAGAGGCACGAGTCCTTGGCTGGCTCTACAAAGAATTCTACGGTCGGCCTTACGCACCTTAAGTCGAAGATGACACCTGAACTGCGTGCTCTTTTTCCAATCACTCAACGCGCGATCTATTTGAACCACGCGGCCGTCTCGCCACTGCCCGTTCCAACTACTGCCGCGATCGAATCACATCTCAAAGATGTTCAGGACAATGGTTCCTTAAACTATCAGAACTGGATCGCTGTAAAGAATCAGGCTCGTGGTCTTTTGGCAGACTTGCTCGGTGCACGTCCAGATCAGATCGCATTCATGAGAAACACTTCAGATAGTCTGTCTACCGTAGCAAACGGATTGCGGTGGCAACGCGGCGATAACATCGTGACGTTCAAGCGTGAGTTCCCCGCGAACATCTATCCATGGCTGCGACTTCAAACGGAGTTTGGTGTTGAAGTTCGGATGTGTGCTGAACGCGAAGGTCGTGTCGAATTCGACGAGTTGGCGAACATGGTCAACAGCCGCACGCGAGTCATAGCGATTAGCCACGTTCAATACGCATCCGGTTTTCGTTCAAATCTGGAGAGGCTGGGTCGGCTCGCACGAGAACACGATGCACTACTCGTCGTCGATGTAATCCAGTCGCTTGGCGTCCTTCCGCTGAATGTCGACGCCGAATTGATTGATGTCGCGGCCGGTGCTTCGCACAAATGGCTGCTGGCGCCCGAGGGAGCTGGTTACCTATATCTTTCAGATCGAGCGCGGGAAAGAATTGTCCCGACGTTGGTTGGTTGGGTAAGCGTTGTCGAGCCTGAAGACTACGAAAACTTCGACCAGGAATGGAACCACGGCACGCTCGCTTGGGAAACGGGAACGGGTGCGACTGCTTTGATTCATGGACTCGAAGCTAGCCTCAAGCTCCTCAGCACCATTGGCACAGGCGCCATTGCTTCGTATCTCGAAGAACTCACCGATCACCTTTGTGAACAGCTGAGAGCCAGGGACTATCAGCTTATAAGCTCACGGGAGCACGATCAGAAATCGCAGATCGTCTGCATTTATCCCCGAGGCAACAACTCGGCAATGCGACTCTACGGGCTCCTGAAGTCGCAGAACATAATTACGGCGCCTCGCATCGACCGTCTTCGCATAGCCCCGCACTTTTACAACACCATCGATGAAATCAACACGCTCGTTGATTCTCTTCCCTAGAAACTAGCTGACTGATAACAGTTCAAACGTACGCACCAGTTTGTATTGAACAGATACGCGCCGCCGGAGTGCGCGTGTGTTTATTTAGGTACAGACGCACTTTTTTCTAAAGAAAATAGCTGGAGCTAAAAAGGGCTCGCGCACGATGCGTTGGCACGGTCGTTGCCAAACAGGAGAACAGAACAAGAAGGGTAGATAAGGGTAAATCGGGTCAGGCTCAGAAAACTGCGGTGAGTGGAGGCTTTGGGGGAGGCATCCTCTCACATGATTTAAAGCAGACGTTTGACTCTTTTTGGGGGAACAGAGTGACGTTTGCGACGCAGTTGAAGAGCAATAAATAGCGGTGCTGCTGGTTGACGTCCTGAAGGGGCTTGGGGGAGCCTCCCGGGAAAAATCAGCAGCCCGCAATTTTTTGATTCGGTTTAATAGGAAAGCGCGGAAGACAGCAATGTCTACCGCGTTTTTTTATGTGCAGAACGCTCTTTGTTTTTATTAAGGCTTAGCTAGTGTCCCGGTCCTAACAATCTCGCAGGATCAGTTTCCGCGGTCAACTCGTCGATGTTGAGTCGTA
>DATEXA010000467.1:0-2552 GCA_035257465.1 Pyrinomonadaceae bacterium
GAGCCGAAGCTGAGGCCGCCAACCGGATCAAGGACGAGTTTCTTGCGACACTATCTCATGAGCTGCGAACGCCTTTGACCTCGCTTCTGGGTTGGGCCAGCGTTCTGCGAGAGTCGCGCCACGATGAGACTGTATTAAGCCAGGGTCTCGAAGCAATCGATCGAAATGCTCGTGTTCAAGCACAGCTCATCGACGACTTGCTCGACGTCTCACGAATTGTCTCGGGCAAACTTCATTTGGACGTGCGGCCTTTGGATATCTCATCCGTAATCAGAACCGCGATCCGTGTGGTACAGCCCGCCGCTGAAGCCAAAGGACTAACGCTGGACTATTACGCTCAGCCTGGAGTTGGCGCGATCTCTGCTGACTCGGCACGAATGCAACAGATTATTTGGAATCTGCTGTCGAATGCCGTGAAGTTCACCCCGCGAGGCGGCAAGATTCTTGTTCGCCTTGAACAGGATGGTACTAATGCCAGGGTAACCGTGAAGGACACCGGCCTCGGGATTGATCCTGAGTTCCTGCCGAGAGTGTTTGATCGATTCCTGCAGGCGGACAGTTCAACCACGCGAAGTTTTGGTGGGCTCGGTTTGGGATTGGCGATCGTCAGACATCTTGTTGAGCTGCATGGCGGTACGGTCTGGGCAGAGAGCGAGGGAGCAGGAAAAGGCGCAACGTTTTCAGCAACCTTCCCGGTCATAGCGGATCGCATGGATCCACACACGCTTGGACATAGCGGTGAGTTCCTTGCTTCAGAGTTGGTGTACCTTGATGGCTTGCGAGTGTTGCTCGTAGATGATGAGCCTGAGGCTCGTCAGATACTTAGCACAGTAATAGCTCGACGAGGCGCGGAAGTAAAAGCTTGTGAAAGTGCAGCAGTTGCCCTCGAGGTGCTGATGGATTGGCGTCCTCACGTGTTGATGAGCGACATCGCGATGCCTGATGAAGACGGCTACAGCTTCATCGGCAAGGTACGTTCGCTTCCACCAGATAAAGGTGGCGAGACTCCTGCCGCCGCTCTGACAGCTTACGCGAGAGATGAAGATCGCGAACGAGCTCTCGCTGCCGGGTATCAGATGCACATTGCAAAGCCTATTAGTGCAGGACAATTGGTGCTGACGATTGCACGACTTGCCGGACGCCGAGTCTGAAACTCTTTCCGCTCATCTTGAACCAGTCATAAGGCAGAGCTGAAACTCCAAACTTACCAAGAAGCAGTTGGGAAGGGGGCAAAGCGGACCTTTCTCAAATCTACATCTACTCAAACCTAGCGGCCCCCCGCAGGTTCTCTCTTAATAAATTCAAGGGATGGCACTTTCACTTTGATCTCGATGTGTCATTTAAGCTGCGGGGGCGCGCTAGGTTCGACTAGGTCAGGTTTGAGAAAAGGTCCGCTCTGCCCCCTTCCCGACTCCTTCTTTGTGAGTATTAGAGTTTCAGCTCTGCCTTATGAACCGCTTCCAGATGAGTGTAAGAGTGAGCCCAATTTACCGCGCACGGTTTAATGATCTACTTACGGGCCAACGCGTTTCGATGCTAACATTGCGGCCAGAACGCCCGACATAAATCCTTGATCGAAATGCGAGACACGTAGCCTCCCACTATTGGCTCTATGAAAAAATCACCCATCGGGATCGGAATAGTTGGAACTGGATTTGCCCGCACAACGCAAATTCCCGGTTTTCGCGATTGCATGGGCGCAAAAATTATCGCAATTGCCAGCCGCCATCGCGAACGTGCCGCTGCCGTTGCTAAAGAGTTCGATATCGCGACCGTCTGTAACGATTGGCAGGAAGTCGTCGCACACAGAGATGTCGATCTCGTCAGTATTGTTACGCCTCCCGCCACTCACATGGAGATCGCGCTCGCCGCACTCGAACATCGCAAGGCGGTTCTCTGTGAAAAGCCGATGGCGATGGATGCGGAACAGTCAGCTCGAATGGTTGAAGCCGCGCGAACAGCTGGTGTGCTTGCAGTGGTCGATCATGAGCTACGTTTTCTCAATAGCCGCCGGGCAATGCGCGCGATGTTGCAGCGTGGCGCGATTGGCCAGGTGCGTCATTGCAACTACACGTTTCGTTCGGATTACCGGGGCGTCCTGGATCGGCCCTGGGACTGGTGGTCTGATTCGTCGATGGGTGGTGGAACGTTAGGAGCAATTGGTTCTCATGTTATCGACTCATTTCGGTGGATGCTCGAAACCGAGATCGCCGGCGTCCTTGGCATGTTATCGACTCACATCAAGCAAAGACCGGATAAAGCGAATGGGACGACACGTGCAGTCACTTCTGATGACGAGGCTAAGCTGCTTTTTCGTTTTGCGGACGGCCCGACCAACACTGGAGCAACCGGAGCTGCGTCGTTGTCGGTGGTGGAGCCTGGAAGATACGAGAATCGTCTCGAGATCTATGGAACTACTGGCGCACTCATGGTTGAAGAGACCGCAGAACTCTGGCACTCACCGGTAGGTTCTGGAACGTGGCGACCTGTCCAGGTTGATCAAGATCATATGGCGCACGGTATGCGCGAGAGCAGTTGGTCGCGAGGCTTCA
>DATEXA010000468.1:0-7991 GCA_035257465.1 Pyrinomonadaceae bacterium
CGAGCTATTACCGGCACCGCCAGCACAAGGCCAGAGCGCAGCTGATGCCTGCTCCCGAACAGCGACGGCGACAGCGCATCGAGGAAATTGCGTTGACCATGCCCACCTATGGTCATCGTCCGATGACCGCCGAATTGCAGCACCGTCGTTTGCCCACTGGTCGTGATCGCGTGTTGCGTTATATGCGCGAGGCGCAACTGCTTTGTCGTCGGCGCCGCAAGTTTGTCATTACCACTGACTCTAATCATGACTTGAAAGTGTTTCCTAATCTGACCCGCAACCTGACGGTCACCGCCATTGATCAGCTGTGGGTAGCTGACATCACTTATATTCAACTACCGCGCGGCTTCGCTTATCTGGCTGTATTGTTGGACGCCTTTAGTCGCCGCGTGCTGGGCTGGGTGTTGGACCAGCACATGATGACTGAACTACCGCTCGCGGCCCTGCAGATGGCGCTCCGGCAACGCGTTGTGAAACCTGGTCTCATTCATCATTCCGATCGCGGCAAGCAATATGCGGCCGCAGCCTACGTTTCTTTACTTTTCAAACATCAAATTCGCGGCAGTATGAGCCGCCCTGGTAATCCCTATGACAACCCGCAAGCGGAACGTTTCATGCGCACGCTTAAATACGACGAAGTTTATTTATCTGATTATCAATCCCTGACTGAGGCACGCGTCTCAATCAGACACTTCATCGAGGAAGTGTACAATCGCAAGCGACTGCATTCGCGCCTGGGTTACAAATCCCCGGTTGAGTTTGAGCAGTCCTTGCCTCGGCCAAAACTTGCTTAACTATCTGTCTCATTTCGTCAGTGCACTACAAACTTTGTGCTTTGTACTTTGTTCTTAGTCGTGGAGTGGTCCCGATTAAAGAACAAAGCACAAAGTTCCAATTTCTAAGTACAAAGATCTAAAACTAAACTAAAAAGTCTTATGACCCTCTTCGAAAAACTCTGGCAGGCCCATATCGTCAGAGAAGCTCAAAACGAGCCGACGCTGCTCTATATCGATCTTCACCTAATTCACGAGGTCACTTCGCCACAGGCGTTTGATGGTTTGAGAGAGGCGGGCCGCCGCGTTCGTCGCCCGGATCTAACCTTCGGCACAGCCGATCACAACGTACCAACCACTGATCGAAGCTTACCGATCGCGGATGCGATTGCCGCAAAACAGATCGAAACGCTCCGAAGTAACTGCGCCGAGTTTGGCATTCAACTGTTTGACATCAATTCTCCCGAACAGGGAATCGTCCATGTCATCGGACCTGAGTTGGGTCTGACGCAACCCGGCCTGACGATCGTGTGCGGCGACAGCCATACCAGCACACATGGCGCGTTTGGTGCTCTCGCTTTTGGAATCGGTACAAGTGAAGTAGAGCATGTCCTCGCAACGCAATGCCTGCCACAAACCAAAGCACGCACGATGAAGGTGCAAACTTCAGGGCGCTTGCCTGAAGGAGTGACGGCCAAGGATCTCGCGTTGGCAATTATCGGAAAGATTGGGACTGACGGCGCGACTGGATACGTAATCGAGTATGCGGGTGATGCAGTCCGGGCCTTAACAATGGAAGGCCGCATGACGCTCTGCAACATGAGTATCGAAGCCGGCGCACGTGCAGGCATGGTTGCCGCCGATGAAACCACCTTCGCTTATATGCAGGGACGTCGATTCGCTCCAAAGGGTGAAGCATGGGACGCTGCTTTGAAATACTGGAAGACCTTGCGGAGTGATGACGACGCGGTGTTTGATAAAGTCGTTGAGATCGATGCGTCGTCACTTGAACCGTTCGTAACATGGGGAACGAGTCCTGGAATGGTTGTTCCTGTTTCGAGTTGTGTACCCGATCCGTCAGATGCGAAGACTCTGGCTGACAGACAGGCCGCCGAGCGCGCTCTCGAATACATGGCACTTACACCGCGAACGAGTATTCAAGACATCGCGATCGATCGAGCGTTCATTGGTTCGTGCACGAATGCGCGAATCGAGGACCTGCGTGCGGCGGCACGTGTCGTTAAGGGTTATCACATCAACTCATCTGTCAGCGCGTTGGTGGTTCCCGGTTCCTACGACGTGAAAAAAGAGGCGGAACGTGAAGGACTGGATCGAATCTTTAGTGAAGCAGGCTTTGAATGGCGCGAGCCAGGTTGTTCGATGTGTCTGGGGATGAATCCTGACATTTTGGAGCCGGGTGAACGATGCGCCTCAACGAGTAACAGAAACTTCGAAGGACGTCAGGGACGCGGCGGCCGCACGCATCTTGTGAGTCCCATGATGGCAGCAGCTGCAGCAATCAAAGGACACTTTACAGATGTGAGGAATTGGGAGTTTAAGTAATTTAAGATTTTAGATTGCCGATTTGAGAGTGCTGTCCGGGTCTGCAAATCCGCAATCCCCACGCCGAAATCTTATGCACCCATTCACAAAACATACCGGCCTCGTTGTTTCGCTCGATCGTGCAAACGTCGATACCGATCAGATCATACCCAAGCAGTTCCTCAAGCGAATTGAGCGGACCGGGTTTGGGGAGTTCTTGTTCTATGACTGGCGCTACCTGGCTGACGGAAAAGCGAACCCGGATTTTATTTTGAATCAGCCGCGGTACCGCGGCGCCTCCATTCTCGTCGCCGGCAAAAATTTTGGCTGCGGTTCTTCTCGTGAGCATGCACCGTGGGCATTGGCAGAGTATGGCATTCGGGCACTCATCGCACCTTCATTCGCAGACATCTTCGCTAACAACTGCTTCAAGAACGGAATGCTGCCAGTAACTCTTTCTGAGCCCATTGTGGGAGAGATCATGCAGCGCACCCAGGAAAACGAAGGCTACAAACTCACCATCGATTTGAACAACCAGACAATCGTTGATGAGATTGGACTATCGGTAAACTTCCAGGTGTCGGCGTTTCAGCGTTACTGCTTGTTGGAAGGCCTGGACGATATTGGGTTAACGTTGCGTCATGAGGGCTTGATTAAGGCTTATGAGGCGACGCGGAAGAATTGAACTTTGATCTTTGAGCTTTGACCTGGCAGTTCTTTGAACTTGAAGTTGCGATTTGCGACGTGATCAAATTCTATTCGCGGTTCGAACACTGAAAGCACAGATAGGCATAGCAGAATTAGCAGCACTTTAGTTGTGAACACTGAGTCAGTACCACCTCGCGGTAGCGGGTGGGTCCATCTAGCATCAATATCGGATTGACACCTCCTCACCCGCTCTGTCAGTATCCAGCCAATCACACAACATTGTTTGGACCGATCCTCATCCTCATCATCATGTGGAACGACACTGACACTCTTCTAGCGTACTTCATCTCTTTTCGTACTTATGGAACCTGGTTGCATGGTGACAAACGAGGCTCGATAGATCGTTTTCACAATCAATATCGTTCGCCCTATATCCCGCCCAACGAGAAGTGGCATCGCTTCAACGCCGATAAACTGAAGAGGCCTCCATTCACGATGAACGCGAGACAACGTAGTGCGGTTGAAGTGGCAATCCGCGAAACGTGTCGCCTGCGAAAATGGGCGCTATAAGCTATCAACGTTCGCACAAATCATGCGCACAGCGTCGTCACGGCCAATCGAAAAGCTAGCCTTGTGCTCAACGCCTTCAAAGCGAACGCAACAAGACAATTGCGAGAAGACAAGCTTTGGCCGCACACGTTTAGTCCCTGGGCCGACAAAGGAAGCAAGAGAAAACTGTGGAACGAACGCAGCGTTGCAAGGGCTATCGACTACGTGCTGTACGGGCAGGGAGATGATCTGCCGGATTTTGACGAAGACTGACTAGTATGATCTAGTTGAACCCACCCGCTACCGCGAGGTGGTACTGACTCAGTGACCACTATCGCCGCGCACGCGGATGAGTATTTGGTTGCGGCCTAAGCTGCACTGCGCTTTCGCAACGAAACTATGCTTCAACTGAAAACCGAAACACCGCGACCTCGTCGTAAACTTCACCCACTCTCAAAACTGTCGAGGGAAAATTTGGATGGTTCGGTGCATCCGGAAAACCTTGTGTCTCCAGACAAAGCCCGGCGTATTTCTCGTAGACAACTCCGCCACGTCCTTTCAGGCTACCATCCAGAAAGTTACCGGAATAAAACTGCAAGCCTGGTTGGGTTGTGAAAACTTCCAGCGTCCGTCCAGAAGCCTCCTCATGTAACTTGCAAGCTAACCTCAACGGATTTGCTGACTCTCGCAAAACGTAATTGTGATCGTAGCCGCCAGTAAAGCCGAGTTGATCGAATGGCTCATTGATGCGTGAACCGATCTTTGCGGGTTTTCGAAAATCCATCGGCGTTTCCGACACCTGCCGAATCTCACCAGTTGGAATCAGGTCTTTCGATACTGGCGTGAAGCTGTCAGCATTGATCATTAGCTGATGTTCGAGTATGTCACCGCTACCGGCGAGATTGAAGTAGGAATGATTTGTCAGATTGACGATGGTGTCCGTGTCTGTGGTTGCTCGATACTCAATCCTCAACTCATCGTCGTTGTTGACCACATAATCAACAGAAACTTCTAGATTCCCGGGATAGTTTTCCTCTTCATCTTTACTCAGATAACTCAGGTGCACGCCAACAGAATCACCAGCGCGTCTTCCTTCCGCCGACCACACTGTTTTGTCGTAGCCTTTGTTTCCTCCGTGAAGATGGTTGGCGCCATTGTTTTGTGCGAGCTGATGAGCGACGCCATTCAAGGAAAACTTCCCATTGGCGATCCGATTCGCGTGACGTCCAATCAGTCCGCCAAAAAAGCGCGGGTTGCGCACGTACTCGTCAAGTGTGTCATAGCCGAGAACGACGTCGCCGGTGACGCCGTGACGATCCGGAACTTTGATCGACGTTATCGCACCACCAAAGTTGATGATGGACACTGCGAGATTTTGATCGTTTGAAAGAGTGAAAAGAGTTATCTCAGCGCCGCCCGGTGTGGCGCCAAAGGGTTTGGTGATCAGGTTCAATTAGTTGCCGCTCCAGAAAGACTCTTTTACGGGATCCAAGTTCTCACACAATCTCTAGCGCGCTATGGTCTGATGACTCGTGACCACTGCGTCTCAAAAAAACCTCTGTCAGAAAAACAACATCTGTCAAAATCAAGCACGTCGCAGTTTTCCAAAGACTGTGTTTGCTTCTTCGAGGGTCTCTTTCGAGCCAACATCAAACCACAGGCCCGGAACTTTCCATGTATAGAAAGGGACACGTGTGTACATCCACTGCACCAACCGACCTGGCTGGTCTGGATTGTTCCCTTCCGTGATGTACTGTCGAATAAGCGGCAAGGACGACTTTGGATAGTAATAGAGAGCAATTCCAGTCAGGGTGCTTTTTGGTTGTGCAGGCTTCTCTTCGAAGAAAGTTATTCTTCCGTTATCGTCGATCTCGATCGAGTTGTACTTCTTTATTTCTTCAAGATCGCCTACGTCATAAACGGCCAGGACCGGAGCATTCGTCTCACGGCAGAACTCGCCAAACTCAAACAAGTCGTCACTGAACAGGTTATCGCCGCCGACTACAATGACATCATCATTGATGCCATTCTCAGTCATTACAAGATTCATGTCACCGATTGCGCCGAGTCTGTTCTCTTCGTCTGTGGTGTTGTCGTTAACGATTTCAAAACTAAAATGGTGCGAGTGCGGATAATTGTCGGCCCAGCGCTGGAAGTGATCGGCAAATTTGTCATTCGTTACGACATAGACGATGTCGATATCGGGAATCGTGGTCAGGTTGTCAATCACGTGATCGACCATTGGCTTTCCCGCAACGTTCAATAGAGGCTTTGGCTGATTTAAGGTTAACGGATAAAGACGTGTCGCATATCCGGCTGCGAGTATTATGACTTTCATACCTGGATTGTTCCTGTCGCGTTCTCGACTATTTCCTCTGCACCTTTGACTGCTCTACAAACATAAATCTCCGGTGTCAGGCCAGTCTCGCGTTGATAGCAGGTGGCCACAACGCTTTTGAAATGATCTATGTGTTCCCGTTCCACAAGATTAACGGTACATCCACCAAAGCCGCCACCAGTCATGCGCGCGCCAAAAACTCCGTCGATACCCTGGACCAACTCAACCATCAGATCAAGTTCGGCACAGCTGACTTCGTAGTCGTCACGCAAACTCTGATGAGATTCATTCATCAATTTGCCAAATCGAGACAAGTCATTTTGTTGTAGCGCCTCACCTGCTGACAGCACTCGTTCATTTTCAGTCACGATGTGGCGGCAACGTCGATAAATCACCTCGCGCAGCCGCTGGCGATGTTGCTCGAGTTGAGTCGAACTCACGTCTCGGAGAGCTTCTACGTGTGGGATAACTGAACGCAACTGCGCGACGCCTTCCTCACACTGTGAACGTCGCTCATTGTACGCACTTGAAGCGAGTTCATGCTTCACCATCGTGTTGCAGATTACTAATTGTGTGTTGTTGGAGAGCGGCAACAACTTGAAATCCAGCGAACGACAATCAAGCAACAGGGCTTTATCGGCTTCACCAAATAGCGATACGAATTGATCCATGATGCCAACTCGTGCGCCGACAAATTCGTTTTCAGCGCGGCGGCATAGTTTCGCCAGCTCAACTCGATCAATTTCCAGGCTCGAGTTAGCAGTCAGCGCTACGGCTGTAGCAACTTCAAGCGCAGCCGATGAACTCAGGCCTGAACCGATTGGCACTTCTCCTTTGATGACAAGACGCGCGCCGCGTAAATCGTAACCGTCACGCAAAAACATTGCAGCAACTCCAATCGGATAATCACTCCAGTGGCCGCGAGCTGTTGTTTGTGGCTTATCGAGATCGAAGACAACCTGCTCGTTGAAGTTTTCCGAGTAGATTTCGATTTTCCGTTCGGACGAGGGAAACAATTTTATCCAGGTCGAAAATCCTATTGCTACGGGCATGACAAAGCCATCGTTGTAATCAGTGTGCTCGCCAATGAGATTGACACGGCCGGGCGCGCGAAAGCTGCGGTGTGAAGAAGACATGTTCGATATGCTTATAGCTATTCCTTAACGGGGTTGGTGACGTCGAGCGCGATTTGCCAGGCGCCTTCCTGCTTTTCCCAAATGCGAACATAATTGCCGCGTTCGACGATCTTGGTAGCGTCCGTCGCGCTAGTCTTTTCGTAAGTACCGTGTGTGTAACCAAGATCACCCGAACGAGATACGTCACCAGCGATCGGTTGATATCTGATCACACCTTTCATGGGGAGTGCTGCCACAGCGGTCTGACGACCTATCAACGGAAGTTTGTCCGGGATATACAATCTCACCTCGGAGGCGGCATATTTAAGAAACGACATCGCAACACTCTTCGTCGTTTCTGTACCGTACGAACGATCACGTTCGATTAACTGCTCGGTTGCCTTAACAACATCGACCGCTTTGAACGGTTTATGTTGAGCTTGTGTCCCGACTTTCCAGATAGATAGCGGTCCGCCAGATTCGGGATGCTGAATTCCGAGATCAACAACAAATCTCCACGATCCGTCGCTCTGTTTCTTCCAGAGCGTTACGAAGTGACCATACCCTGATGGCCTGGCATCTTTAATATCGTCCTTAAACTCCCACGGACCAGTTGTAAATCCAAGGTCACCCGCGGCGGCCACTGCGGCAAAGTTCGGCTGCCACGCGAGCAAGGGTCGCTTATCAGATGGCGGCACCGGGTGTTCGTTCATCCACTTCTTGCCATTGACGGCTCGGGGTCGAAACAGTAAGCCGTCATCAGCTATGAACGTCATAAAAGCATCGCGGGTGTTCTTAACTTCGGCGGTCTTTGAAAACGCTTGCTCAGTTTCGATCATCTCTTTAAAAGGAGATGACGATTGTGGCTTTTGAGCACTGATGGTGATGGGGAGTAAAAGAAGTGCAGTCAGTATCGCAAACTTTCTTACCATGATTAATTCCCTTTTAAGCTGTTCATATCGGCTCTGCCGCCCGATGTGAGGCGTGGCTTTGCCTCGCCGTTGGCAACTGTTAATAAATTCCCTT
>DATEXA010000469.1:0-10412 GCA_035257465.1 Pyrinomonadaceae bacterium
TTGCCGCAAAGCTTTTTTGGCGCGGCCGGTCTGATTAGACAGTTTAAACCGGACGTTGTTGTTGGTGCTGGTGGCTACGTATCGGGGCCGGTGGTTTTGACAGCGGTACTTGCGAGGCGTCCAACATTGGTAATGGAATCAAATGCGTTACCCGGTTGGACGAATCGCGTACTCGCAAGGTTTGTCGATCGAGCTGCTGTTTCGTTCGAACAGTCGTTGCCGTTCTTTCGCGGAAAAGGGGTAGTCACGGGTAATCCTGTTCGTCGTGAGTTCTTTGAGATCCCTCCTAAGCAACGTAACCCGGCGAAGTTTGCGGTGCTGGTGTTCGGAGGGTCACAAGGTGCTCGAGCGATCAACGAGGCGATGATGTCTGCACTCTCAAAGTTGAAAGCGTCAACAGTGCCGCTGCAGATCAAACACCAAACTGGTTCAGCGGATCTTGAAAGAATAGAGACGGCATATAAGAACTCGGGTTGGCAGGATGCAGCCGAGGTTCGAAGCTACATTGACAACATGGTCGCAGATTTTGCCGCCGCTGACCTCGTCGTTTGTCGAGCAGGAGCGACGACAACAGCTGAGCTAATTGCTGCGGGCAAGGCTGCCGTGATGATTCCATTTCCGTTAGCCGCGGACGATCATCAACGTAAGAACGCAGAGGCGTTGGTGTCGTCCGGCGCTGCGCGAATGATTTTGCAAAAGGATTTAAGCGGTGATCGACTCGCAAAAGAGATCATTGAGTTGGCACAAGAACCTGAAGCGGTGAACTCGATGGAGACAGCGATTCGCAAATTGGCAAGAGGCGATGCAGCAGCTGCTGCAGTTGATTTGATTGAAGAGTTATCGGACTTCAAAAACGGGGGAGTGCCGAATCGCAACGCTGGTGCATTGCCCCCTCGGCGTTAAGAACAAAGGACAAAGCACTAAACACTTATCAAATGTTTCGACGCATTCAACATGTTCATTTCGTTGGCATCGGCGGCATAGGTATGTCCGGCATCGCTGAGGTGCTCGTCAACCTTGGTTTCCGTGTTTCCGGCTCAGATGTGAAGACGTCGAACGTCACTGATCGTCTACAGCAAATGGGGGTGGAGATATTTGAAGGACACGCCGCGGAAAACGTCAGTCAGCCACATGTCGTAGTCCGCTCAACTGCGGTGCGGGATGACAATCCCGAGATAATGGCAGCCCACAGTCGTTCGATTCCTGTTATCCCCAGGGCAGAAATGCTTGCCGAGTTGATGCGGCTGAAACCACACACAGTTGCAGTCGCCGGTTCGCACGGGAAGACAACAACAACATCAATGGTTGCGACAGTGCTGGGCCACGCCGGCCTGGATCCCACGATGGTGGTAGGAGGTGTCGTGGGTGCCTTTGGTTCCAATGCACATCTCGGCACGAGCGATTTGATGGTTGTCGAAGCCGACGAAAGTGACCGCTCGTTCCTGATGCTTACGCCCACGATAGCGGTGGTCACTAATATCGATCGTGAACACATGGATTACTACCACGACATGGACGACGTTCGTTCATGCTTCGCGAAGTTTGTGAACTCGGTTCCCTTCTATGGTTCGTCAGTGTTGTGTTTGGACGATCCAAATGTACAGGCAATCATCCCGCTCCTCGAAAGACGAAGGATGACCTATGGATTGAGCGCGCAAGCTGATGTCTCCGCTCACGGTATTCGTTACGACAACAATTTTGGGTCGACGTTCACGGTGTGGCGCGGAAGTGACGTAGTTGGTGAACTGAATCTCCGCGTGCCTGGCATGCATAACGTTTACAACGCACTCGCTGCCATCGCCGTAGGTTTCGAGTTGGAAGTGTCGTTCGAAAAGATTGGGGAGGGACTAAACAGCTTCACCGGCGCCGGCCGAAGATTTCAGGCTAAGGGCGAAGTCAATGGCGTCTTGGTAGTTGACGACTATGGCCATCACCCGACCGAAGTAAGAGCAACGCTTGCGGCAGCAAAACTTGGTTCAGGAGGGCGTCGCATCGTGGTGCTCTTCCAGCCACATCGCTACACAAGAACGCATGATCTAATGCAGGAGTTTGCGCGCTCATTCAACAACGCTGATGTGCTTTTCATTTCGGACATCTATGCAGCGAGTGAGGATCCTATTGAAGGCGTGACTTCGGAAGCATTAACGAATGCCATCAAGCGTTTTGGTCATAAGGAAGTTAGTTACATAGGGGATCTGGAGAACGCGGCGGCGTTATTGCGCGACTACGTACAACCGGGAGACCTGGTCGTGACACTGGGCGCAGGAACAGTGAATCGGATCAGCGATCAACTAGTCGGGCTGTTACGAGACCAAGCGCAGTCGAAGTCGGTGGGTTAGGAATGGCAGTGTTAGAAAAGCAAGACAAGTTGCAGTTGCGGGATCGCGTCGTTGAGGAGATTGCGACTCGAATTGGCGTAAAGGCAGAGCGAGGCAAGCGCTTTGCTGAGTTGACCAGCTTACGTGTTGGGGGAGCGATCGATTGGGTTATCTCGCCGGAAAAAGAAACGCAGGCTGCATCGATTGTTCACGAGCTCGAGAAGGCGGGCATCGGTTGGCGGCCACTCGGATCCGGAAGCAACGTACTGGCCGGCGATGGTGAACATCATTACGTCATCTTGAGTTTGAGCGAAATGAAAGGCGAAGTTGTCTTCGATGGCGAAAGAGTTTCCGTTAGCGCGGGTTATTCGTTGCCTCGTCTTTGTATCGACGTTTGGAGACAGGGACTTTCCGGAATAGAGGGGCTCGGCGGTATCCCCGGAACTGTTGGTGGCGCTTTGTGGATGAATGCAGGTGCTTACGATCACGAGATTGGAACTGTCACTGAAAGTGTCAGAGTCGCACGCGCTGGAGAAGTGGTTGTTGTGCCAGGTGATGCCGTTGAGTGGAACTATCGACACACCTCGTTCAAGGAGGGCGAGTTGCTCCTGGGAGCAACGTTGCGCCTGACCCTTGATGAGCCTGCGCGTATCAAGGAACGAATGGATGAAGCAAAGAGTCGTCGTTTAGAAACACAGCCACACGGCTCTCGTTCCGCAGGTTGTTTTTTCAAGAACCCTCCGTCGAGCACGATCGGCACAGGCAAGATGATCGACGAGATGGGTATGAAGGGGACACGCAAAGGTACCGCACTCGTTTCTCCGGTACATGCGAACTTCATCGTGACAGAGGGTGACAACGCGCGCGCCGAGGACGCATTGGCGTTAGCAGAAGAAATTCGCGAGCGCATCAAACGCGAGCAGGGAATTGAATTGGAGTACGAAGTCGAAATCTGGCGAGCGAACGAAAACACCGGAAACCTACCCGCTGTGGATCAGTCTCAAGAGCAGGCCACGAGCGACGACAGCGGAAAGGAGCAGTAACTGTGAAAGACCAGGTCGTAACACAAAAGGTTGGCAATCGAAGTGGGATGAGCGGCAAGAGTCGATCGTCGAGCGCGCAACAACGTCCCGTACGCCGCGATCGTGATTCTGGAATGACCATGTCGGCGCGACTGCGAAGTCTCCTCGGGTACGTTCCGGCTGCATTGAAAGTAAGTTTGGTTGTAGTAATCGCGGTGCTTGTTTTCCTGGGCTATCGCGCGGCTGCGTCTGCAAGTTTTTTTCAAATCAAGAAGATCGAAACTCGCGGTATCACGCGCGCCTCGAATGAATCGATCATGTCGACGGTCCGTCGCGATGTTGCACCCACCGGTGTTTGGCGCGCCGATCTGGTTGCTCTGGGTTCACACATTGAACAGTTGCCATGGGTACGCACCGCGATCGTAACGAGAGTTTTGCCGGATGGCATTCGCGTTCGAATTACTGAACGGCAGCCGCGCGTGGTTGTTCGTACTTCTGCGGGACGCTTTGTCTGGGTCGACGAAGACGCAGTTGTGCTGAGTGAAATGCTGCCATCTGATCAGATGCCAAACTTTTTCCTGCGCGGTTGGAATGAAGAGGAGTCGCCCGCTGCACGCAGTGATAATAAGGAGCGAATCCGCAAGTTTCTCGAAGTGGAACACGATTGGACGGTACTTGGTCTTTCCGATCGAGTGAGCGAAGTAAACCTTATTGATACTCACGATGTGCGCGCACAGTTGGCAGGCGACGATTCGCAAATTGAGATTCGACTTGGCGCCCAGGAGCTGGGCCAGCGTCTCAAGAGCGCGTTGACGGTTCTGGACTCTCAGCGCCAAACCGCTCGTGGTCCATTGATTAGCTACATCGATATGACCCAGGGAAGACATGCGATTGTTGGGTTGGTAACGGGTAATCACGTGAGCGATCCGACGGAGTTGAGTGCTGAGCCAACGGCGGCTCGACCGGACGAGAAAACGAAGCCCGAAAGGGTTGCTGATAAGACAAAGGAAAAGGATCCGAAACGGAGCCAGACAAAAAAGCAGGATCAAAAACGCACTTGATGTCGACGACCGAAGTTTGCTGACGTTTCAACCCGAAGGAGCACAGCTAGATGGCAAAGCGCACCCAACACACGATCGGTCTCGACATCGGGACAAGCAGGGTGACGTGTATTGCCGGCGAACCAGGTGAAGGTGGACTTCTAGATGTAGTTGGCATTGGTGAGGCAGAAGCGCGTGGTTTGCGAAAGGGTGTAATTGTTAATCCTGACGCCGCAGTCGACGCAATCAAGAAAGCAGTTGAAGAAGCGGAGCGAATGAGTGGACTCGAAGCAGAGGAAGTAACTATCAATCTTGCTGGATCACACATTCTCGGTTTCAACGGACAGGCAATTGTTGCCGTGTCGGGTCGCGACCGTGAAATCGTCCCGGAGGATGTGCGACGTGCAATCGACTCGGCGTGCGCTATTCAGTTACCCGCAGGTCGAGAGATTGTCGATCGGTTGCCACAGGAATTCATTGTCGATGATCAGGATGGAATCAACGACCCGGTTGGGATGATTGGCGCACGATTAGCAGTCAAAGTTCACATTGTCACGAGTCCGGTGACTGCCCGTCAGAATGCAATTAATGCAGTCAATCGTGCTGGTTTGGTAGTAGCTGACATGGTGCTTGAACAGTTGGCGGCTGCGGAAGCGTCATTGACGGAAGATGACAAAGAGTTTGGGGCCGCCCTCGTGGATGTTGGTGCTGAAACGACGGGACTAATTATCTATCAACGCGGAGCAGTTCAGCACACTGCGGTTTTTCCTCTGGGTGGTTCACACTTCACCAACGATATTGCTTTTGGTTTGCGCACGCCGATTCCCGAAGCGGAAAAAATCAAGCGAACTGTTGGCTGTGCCAGCAGTAGCTCGCTCAGCGAAATGGAGCGCGGTGAATTAGTCGACGTGCCGTCAGTTGGTGGACGGCCGCCACGACAACTTTCCCGACAAATCCTGTGCGACATTTTGCAACCGCGCGCTGAAGAAGTTCTCATGCACGTAGCGGATGAGATCAAAGATGCAGGCTGGGAACGGCAGCTATCGAGTGGAGTAGTACTAACAGGTGGTGGCGCGTTGCTCAGCGGCATGACTGAAATTGCAGAGCAGGTTTTTGATGCACCAGTTCGTCTTGGATATCCCGAACGCGATCGCTTTGGCGGTTTGATCGAAGACATTCAAAGCCCGGCGTGGGCGGCAGCGGCAGGACTTGCGTTGCTCGCTCACCGCACTCAAGCAGCAGAGATTCGCACCGGCATTAGTCGACGTGGATCGACAGGCAAATTAACGCACTTCGTATCGCGATTTAAAAATCGTTTCGGTAGTATTTTCTGACAAGTTGTTGTATGCTTGCGCCCCGGTTGCACAAGATATTGTCCGCAATATATCGATGCCGATGGCGCCAGCAGCCCAACATACAAGAAAGCGGCCTTGGAAGCCATCCCGTTTTGGGAGAGAGGAACTAACTATGACACCGGAAGCTCGCCAACCCGGAACCGGCATTAATATTTTCATTGATGATGATCCGCCCCTCACCGGCGCGCGGATAAAAGTTATCGGCATCGGAGGCGGTGGAGGCAATGCCGTCAACCGCATGATCGAGGCTGGTATTGAAGGCATCGAGTTTTTAGTTGCGAATACCGACCTGCAAGCGCTCAAACGATCCAGCGCCCCAATCAAGATTCAACTCGGCAGTCGATTGACGAAGGGACTCGGTGCTGGAGCAGATCCTGGTGTTGGTCGTGAAGCGGCACTTGAGGATACAGACAAGATCATCGAAGTCCTTGAAGGGGCCGACATGGTGTTCGTCACGACAGGCCTCGGTGGCGGGACGGGAACCGGCGCTGCGCCGATCATAGCTTCGCTGGCAACCGAGCTAGATGCGTTGACGGTCGCCGTCGTTACTAAGCCGTTCCACTTTGAGGGTCGACGGAGAATGCAACAGGCCGAACAGGGCTTGAGAGAGTTGCGCGAATGCGTCGATACCGTCATCACGATTCCCAACGAGCGCCTGCTGCATACGGTTGACCGTGGTGTTTCGTTGTCTGATTCATTCAGAGTTGCCGACGATGTGCTGCGCCAGGCGGTGCAGGGAATCAGCGATCTCATTACTGTTCCGGGACTGATCAATCTCGACTTTGCCGACGTGAAGTCGATCATGCAGGGAATGGGGATGGCATTGATGGGTGCCGGCAGGGCGACTGGTGAAAATCGCGCAATAGAAGCTACTCAGCAGGCGATCTCATCTCCGCTGCTTGAAGAAGCCACGATTCAGGGTGCGAAGGGTGTCCTTATTAATATTACCGGCGGACCCGATCTAACCTTGTTTGAAGTGAACGCGGCCTCGTCCATCATTCGCGAATCTGCAGACGATGACGCAAACATCATCTTCGGCGCTGTGATTGACGACACTTTGACTGACGAGATGAGAATCACAGTGATAGCTACCGGCTTTGACAAGGAAGTTGTCTCTGTTGCCTCTGCCGCAGCGACACACGTGATGCCGTCGGCGCCACCGCGTTTTGTGTCCCGACCGCAGGATGATCTGCCGCGCCCGATTTTGGGAGTACGAGCTGATGATCTTGATGTCCCAACGTTCATTAGAAAGAAAGCGGACTAAAGGTTATTTAAGATTTCAGACTTCAGATTGCAGATTGGATTGTTATCCGATCTGCAATTTGTTTTTTGCGCTTCACTCACCGCCCGCGCGGTGTATAAACCTCAATCGAAAACCTTACAAAATCTCAAATCTCAAATCTGAAATCTGAAATACGCACGGCTTTGCTTTTTGCAATAGTGTTGTGTAGCATGTTGCTCATTCCTTGCAGGATTTTCCATTACGGGTATTGATCGTTCCTCTCCTCGGATGGCCGCTGCCTGCGAGAGTTTTGGCGCTGATCCGTCAAAGCAAGCCCTGTCCTATAACATCATGTATCCCGACGGTTGAATCCGTCACCAGTTGTGGAGGTAATTATCAAGTGAATCGTAAACTCATAAGAACAACGCTCGCGGAAGTGAAGGGCAAAGCTCGTGAGGTGCCGCCGCAGCCCAGAGAGCGCTCAAACGGATCCCGTGGTTCGAATGACGGTGGACAGCAACGCGCGGTTCAACAACCCGCTTCGGTACAGGTAAAGAAACGAGTGCCTCCGCCGATTGAAACCAACGCTGAAATTTTTTACTACAAGAAACAGATCGATGCTCACACTGTTATGGTGATCGTGTTGCTTGATGGTGAAGAGATTGAAGGTACGATCGAGTGGTACGATCGTGGAGCGCTCAAAGTCAATCGTAAGTCAGCACCAAACCTTCTTGTTCTTAAGCGGAACATCAAGTACATGTTCAAGGCAGATGAGCGGGTTGAATCCGCCACGGAATAACAGCTATTGCCTCGCCCCTAGCAACCGTGCCGGCCGAATAGTGCGTCGCCTCAACCAATGCGACAGTCAGACCATACTCCATCAAACCCGGGTTCTCGACCCAGGCGAGTTTTGCCGCGTATCGGTATCACCATGGGCGACCCCGCCGGTATCGGACCTGAAGTTGTGCTCAAGGCAGTCGCTGAGGACGAAGTCAGAAAAGTTTGCGTACCGGTAATCATCGGCGACGCACAGTTGTTGGCACATACCGCACGAACTCTCGACCTGCAGAGTGGGTATGACATAGTTCGAAGAGAAGAATCGTTCCCCGACGAACTCTCAGAGCCCGTCATTTTTCATCTCGACAACATCAGCGGCTTTATTGAGCCAGGCATTGAATCCGGGGCTGCCGGAAAAGCAGCAGCAGGCTATATCGAGGCAGCCGTGGAGTTATGTGCTGCGGGTAGCATCGACGCGATTGCTACTGCACCAATCAACAAGCGCGCTCTGTTTCTCGGTGGGTACAGTTTTCCAGGCCATACGGAATTTCTCGCGCACCTGACCGGCGCAGAGGAATATGCAATGGCGTTCGTTGCTGCGAACCTTCGAATTGTTCTGCTATCGACACATGTGCCGCTTTCGCAAGCGATCCGCATGGTTGAGCGTGATCGTCTAGTGCGGGTGATCAATCTGGCTAACCGGGAGCTGCAGCGTTGGGGCATGGAACGTCCGAGGCTTGCAGTGGCTGCCCTCAATCCTCACGGCGCCGAAGGCGGACTGTTTGGGATGGAAGAAGCCTCAGAGATAGCTCCTGCTATTGAAGCCGCTCGTGGTTTGGACGATATCAATGTTCAGGGACCGTTCTCGGCTGACACTGTTTTTCTAAGGGCCTCACGAGGAGAGTTTGATGCAGTGATTGCCTGCTATCATGACCAGGCGATGATCCCTGTAAAGTGTTTGTCCTTTGGCGAAGCTGTTAACGTGACCCTCGGTCTGCCATTCATAAGAACGTCAGTCGATCACGGAACGGCGTTCGACATCGCGGGTAAAGGCCTCGCAGAACATTCGAGTATGGTGGCAGCGATAAAACTTGCTGCTGAGTTGTCTACGAAGGCTGGTGAAAGCTGTCGAGCAGTGGAAGTTTGACCAGGAAGGTTGCAAACGGTGATGGCTAATACGGACGCGCAGAATAAGGATGGAAGACGAATCCTCGTCGCCGATGACGACCCCGCGATCTTGAGACTGGTTAGTACAATTCTCGAGAAAGAGAACTTTACCGTCGTGGCCGCCCGCGACGGACGCGAGGCTTACAAGATTCTGCAGGGCGATCCTGACTTCACAGCAGCGATCCTTGATGTGGTCATGCCTCATATCTCTGGTTTCGAACTGGTGCGCTTCATGAAGACTGACGATCGGTTAAAGCGCATACCTGTCATGATGATGACGGCCGAACAGGACCCCAAGCTATCATCGGATAGTTTTTCTGCTGGTGCTGTCGTATTTCTTCCAAAGCCCTTCACAACAGCTCAACTCCAAATTATGTTGCAGATGTTGATTGGCAAAACTACCTTGTAACTTCCGATGATTACTCGTCCCATCTTAAGAATCAGTTTGCTATTCGTTTTGTTCAGCCTGCCTTTGGTCGCCGTGCGAGCCGAACTGAGTCAGAAGCAGGCTCGGAAGACGATCGCCAAAGCGGCAGGTATGTCGCTGCCCTCGAGTGCTGTGCATATAGAACGTGTTGTTTCGTCCAGCGACACAAGTGCTGAAGTCACCACTCAACTTGAGTTGGTTTTCCGTTTCGCGAAAGGCGAGCATCAGTGGCGAATCAGGGAAGTAAGAACCGGTGAAGCGCAGTGGGAAGACGTCGAAGCGATAACGCAAGCCCTAAAAATAGATGTGGTTCGAGACAAATGTAGCGCTCCGGACGAGAACGGCCGCGGCACTTCAACGTCGGAACTAACAAACCAACGAGCTCGTTGTCTTGTGGCAAACTTGTTTTCGATCACCCTTCCATCAGACGCAGTGCGCATTAAAGACATTTCCGGATTAAGTATTGGCACGCAGCCGTCTGCGATAGCTGTGACGCTCGTGCAAGCTGACTTTCGCCTGACTAAAGATTCAGGTGGTTGGCACGTCACCGGCTTTCGCTCAGGGAATCGAGACTGGACGACCGTCGAGTCGGCTCCAAGTGTGCTCGACTCTGTTAAGCGTGAACGAACGACTGAAGATCTCAAAGCCATAGCCACAGCACTCGAGGCATTCAGAAAAGAGCGGGGTTCATTTGTGATTTCTGACAAGCATTCTGCCCTCATAGATGTTTTGACTCCTCGCTTTCTCTCTCGCGTGATTCGAATAGATTCATGGGGACGTGCTTATCGTTATCATGGAGACCACGATACATTCACACTTCGCTCACTGGGTCCAGACGGCAAAGAAAATACAACTGACGATATCGTCATTGGCAACTGATCGAGCGGGCAGCACGTGAGCCTCAGAAGTTGACCAGACAAGGAAGTGTCAATTTCAGATTGCAGATAATTGCAGTATCAGTTCTCAAGATGGAGACTTCGATCAGGGTTGAGAGGGGACGGTATTGCCCCCACCTGATCGATTCTTTGGCTCGGGAGAGAAATGAGCGACCCAGAACCGGCTTGGAGGGACTGCTTCAGAAGCC
>DATEXA010000470.1:0-19559 GCA_035257465.1 Pyrinomonadaceae bacterium
CTCGCCAGCGCCTACGGGCCGCAAGTGAATACGGGAGACTCCACGTTCGGTGTTCCCAATCTACACCCCGACATCATCGCCAAGATTGCTTTCGACCCGAAGGTGGACGGCCGGGCGCTCCATCTTGAATTTGCCGGATTGCTGAGCACCTTCAAGTTCTTCAATCCGGTCGACGGGCAAACACATAGCGCGGTTGGAGGCGGAGCATCAGCCGTTCTCAATTACGAACTCTTCAGAAACTTTCGACTGATTGGCAGTGGCTTTTACAGCGACGGTGGTGGGCGCTGGATTTTTGGTCTGGGTCCGGATCTGATTATTAAACCAAACGGAGACCCTTCGCTGGTCCACTCGGCGTCGACAGTCTCCGGGTTTGAATACCAACCGACTCCAAAAGACCTGTTTGACTCTTACTATGGCGGAGCCTATATCCAGAAGAACACTGCCATCGATGTGAACGGCCAGTTGGTGGGTTATGGTTATGACGGCTCTCCTTCCAACAATAACAAATCGATCCAGGAATTCACTTTTGGTTACACGCGCACCATTTGGCGTGATCCTAACTACGGCGGGCTGCAGTTTATGACGCAGTATTCCTATGTCGTTCGACATCCCTGGTCAGTTGGCATCGACCAACCAGGTGGCGCGCACACGAACATAGTGTATTTGAATCTTAGATATCTTCTTCCTGGAGCGCCGCCTGTCCTGAAATGATCGACTAGAGCACGTGCCCTCATGGGCCGCGCGGGAGGTGATCAACCTATGACAATCAAACGTTCGTTCAATATAGGAATTGCGGTTTTATTATTCTCATCTCTGGTCATTCTAGCTCCCGGATCGAAGAGTGCGGATAAAGTGACGGCCGATTCTGTCTTAGCCGAATTGAGAGCCGGGAACGCGCATCACGTCGCACATCGTTACCAGCACCCTCACGAAACTGCGGAGCGGCAGCGCGAACTTGCTTCCGGCCAGAGCCCGCACGCGGAGATTTTGAGCTGCGCAGATTCCCGTGTGCCTCCGGAACTAATATTTGATCAAGGTCTCGGGGACCTGTTTATCATCCGCGTCGCTGGGAACGTAGTTTCAGATACCGAACTCGGTAGCCTGGAATACGGCGCCGAACATTTGCATGTCCCGTTGCTTGTAGTGCTGGGCCATCAACATTGTGGCGCGGTTACCGCAGCGGTCGAGGGAGGCGAAGCTGAAGGTCATATCGCTGCGTTGGTCAACCTGCTGCGTCCGGCCGTAGAGAAGACTCGTGGCATGCCGGGAGACCACGTAGAGAATGCGGTGACAGCCAACGTCGAGATGGTCGTGAAACAACTCCGCGCCTCAGCCCCGGTACTCGCGAAACTCGTCTCGGAGGGTAAACTGAAAGTGGTCGGAGCAGTGTATTCGCTCGACACGGGAAAGGTAACGTGGCTGCCCGATACTCTTTGAGCACGTTCTAATCAATTGTAGACGTCCAACACATCAGCAAAACAGCCAGCGATGCCGCTTGCTGCGAGAGTTAGCGGTTTGACTACTAGTTCCCATTGATTAACCTATGAATATGAGAACACTACGGGGAAGGCATGGGTTAGCTGAGACAGGAGAGGAACACCGAGATGAAACTTAGTGTTCGCAATCAACTCAAAGGCATCGTCAAGAAAATAGAGCCTGGCGCTGTCAATTCCGAAGTCACCGTAGAACTTGCCACGGGAATCGAAGTAGTTGCGATTATCACCAGGGAGTCGGCGGAACAATTAGATTTATCGGCAGGCAAACCTGTGTTTGCTGTTATCAAAGCAAGCAAATGATCGCTGCCGATTGAGGAGGAACCGTTGCCGTCAAGACAATTCCTTTTCACCTCGAGTTGAAAATTTGGTGCGTCCGGTCGTCAAGTGACGAATCGGTGACAAATGAAAAAGGCAAGGTCTCTGCCTTGCCCTAAGTCGTTGATTCTTTTGGTGGAGCAGAGGGGGGTCGAACCCCTGACCTCCGCATTGCGAACGCGGCGCTCTGCCAAACTGAGCTACTGCCCCACACGCATCGTGAGGAGTTTAGGTAGCGTGAAGAATGGTGTCAAGTTGGTCGTGTTCTGAAACATTGCCCGATCAAACCGCTGCGATTATGATGCGCCGCAATGTCACTGCTGCGAATTTCGTTGGCGCTAATCCTCCTGGTTACTTCGCTCGCACATTCGCCAGCGTCAAATTTTACGAAGCCTTCCGGCGGTTTAGCCTCAGTTATCGAACCTCAATCTGATTCCAAAGATCTAACGCAATACGTCAATCCATTCATCGGAACCGGAGGCCATGGGCATACCTTCCCAGGAGCGAGCCTGCCGTTTGGAATGGTGCAGCTCAGTCCCGATACTCGTTTGACCGGATGGGACGGGTGTTCGGGTTATCACTACTCCGACAATGCGATCTATGGCTTCAGTCACACTCATTTGAGTGGCACCGGTATTTCGGACTACGGCGACATACTATTCATGCCGGCACTCTCGATTCCCCTGACAAGTTCTACAAACCAGTATTCCACTTCCTTCTCTCACGAAGATGAGAAAGCGAGTCCTGGTTTCTACAGCGTCAAACTAGCGAACAAAATTATTGCAGAACTAACGACCACAACTCGCGTCGGTTTTCATCGTTACACTTTCCCAACTCAATCATCGAGTGGAGAAATACTCCTCGACTTGAAGCATCGCGACAAAGTCCTCGACTCCTACCTGCACGTTGTCGACAAGACACATATCGAAGGTTTCCGTCGCTCTACCGGATGGGCTAAAAACCAAATCGTGTACTTCGCAGCGGAGTTCTCGAAGCCGTTTGGATCGTTCGAGACCTCAAAGCCCGGCGAGCAAAGAACGGAATTACGTGGTGTTGATATCAAAACTGTCTTCAAGTTTTCGCAGCCGGGGACAATCCTACTCAAGGTTGGGATATCGAGCGTCAGTATCGACGGTGCGCGAATGAATCTTGAGACAGAAATCAATCACTGGGATTTCGATAAGGTCAAAGCTGATGCCGCAATTGCATGGAATCGAGAACTAAATAAGATTCAAATCTCGGGTGGTGATGATTCGCAACGAACGACGTTCTACACCGCGCTATATCACTCGATGTTGACGCCTAACTTGTTTTCGGACGTCGATGGTAATTATCTTGGCAGAGACTTCAAAGTTCACAAAGCGGTTGGCTTCGACAACTACTCGGTCTTCTCACTCTGGGACACATTCCGCGCGGCCCATCCTCTTTACACCATCATCGATCGTAAGCGCACCTCCGATTTCATCAACACCTTTCTCGCACAATTCCAACAAGCTGGACGTCTCCCAGTTTGGGAACTGGCTGCGAACGAGACCGACACGATGATCGGTTACCACTCCGTCTCAGTTATTAGCGACGCTCTTGCTAAAGGTTTGACGGGCTTCGATCGTGAGCTTGCTCTCCAGGCAATGAAACATAGTGCTGAACTCAGGCGCGACGGATTGGGATCGTATGTCGACCACGGTTACATCGATATGGAGGATGAACGTGAATCAGTATCAAAGACGTTGGAGTACGCCTACGACGATTGGTGCATAGCCATGATGTCAAAGTCTCTCGGGCACATGGATGATTACACTCGTTACATAAAGCGTGCGCAGTCTTACAAGAACGTTTTCGATCGTGAATCAGGGTTTGTTCGGCCACGGACGAATGGTGGGTGGCTAGCGCCGTTCGATCCTCGCGAAGTGAATCGCAATTTCACTGAAGCAAATTCCTGGCAATACAGTTTCTTCGTACCTCAGGACATTAGTGGTTTGATGGAGTTAATGGGTGGCGACCGGAAGTTTGCTCAAAAGCTTGATGATCTATTTACAGCGGAAAGCAAGACTACCGGTTTCGAACAACTCGACATCACCGGGTTCATTGGTCAATACGCACACGGTAACGAACCGAGTCATCATATCGCCTATCTCTACGACTAAGCGCGCCAACCATGGAAGACTCAATATCGCGTACGGCAGATCATGGGTGAGTTTTACAAACCTTCGCCGGACGGACTGATCGGCAACGAAGACTGCGGTCAGATGTCAGCATGGTATGTTTTGAGCGCCGCCGGTTTTTATCCAGTCACACCGGGATCCCCCGTGTACGCCATTGGGAGTCCATTGTTTCCGGAACTCAGCTTCAAACTCGAGAATGGCAAGTCGTTCGTTATCAAGGCGAAGAATGTTTCATCGCGAGACTTTTATATTCAGTCTGCAAAACTGAACGGCAAGCCTTACCACAAATCGTTTCTCTTACACGATGATTTGATGGCCGGTGGCGAGTTAGTTTTCGAGATGGGTGATAAACCCAACACACAATGGATGACGGAACCACCCGTTTCGCAGATCACTTCAGAACGAATCACTGCGGTGCCAGTCATCAGTGCAGGAAGCAAAACCTTTAAGACCGAACAGGAGATCAGTATTGTCGGCGCCACTGATCGTAGCACTCTGTACTACACGACAAACGGAACCGAGCCCAACAGAAACTCCAAACAGTTCGACCGTCCTTTTACTGTCAACAAAACTACAACCATCAAGGCGCGAGCGATTGGCAGTAATGGTCAAATGAGCCAGGTTACAAATGCGACGTTTCTCAAGCTGCCGCACAGCTGGGATCTAACGTTAAATACGAAATACAGTTCTCAATATAGCGGCGGCGGAGACCAAGCTCTGATCGACGGGATCAGAGGAACGACTAACTTCAGTAGTGGTGCATGGCAGGGTTATCAGGGAAGTGATCTGATAGCCATTGTAGATCTTGGACAGACGCAGAGCGTGTCGAGGTTAGGAGCAGGTTTTTTGCAGGATGTTGGGTCATGGATCTTGATGCCCGTTCGTGTTGATTTTGACGTCTCGACGGATGGAGTCAACTTCGTCCAGGTTCTCTCAATTGCAAACTCAGTGTCTAATCAAAACTATGAGACGCTCATTAAGGATTTCACCGGCACCATTTCACCTCGCATGGTCAGATACGTCAGAATGCACGCGCGAAATTTTGGAAAACTACCTGCCTGGCATGCTGGTGCGGGTGGTGACGCCTGGATCTTTGCAGACGAGATTCTGGTTGAGTGAAAGTTTTGCAGGCGTAGTACTGCCACAGGCGTCCTCGCCTGCCGGATGACCACTCGCGTTACTGACAACTAATCAGCAGGCGAGGACTGCGGTCCCAGCACCACGCCCTCGCTCCAGCATGACGTCTCAGGATATGAAAGCATTTTTAGCGACGATTGTTGTTTTCTTAATCAGTAGCGCTTCATTTGCGCAAGAGCGACCCCATACTCTGACAGGGGACATCCGTGTTCATAAAAGCTTTCACTCGAAGATACTGAATAACGATCGCGATGTACTTGTTTACTTGCCTCCAAACTATGAAGGACAAAAGAAGGAGCGTTACCCGGTCTTTTATCTGAATGACGGTCAGAATCTCTTCGATGGAGGGACGTCGTATATTCCGGGACAGGAATGGCGAGTTGATGAAACCGCGGAGGCTCTCATCAAGTCAGGACAAGTTAGACCGCTAATCATCGTCGGCATCTATAACACCGGTGCAGATCGAATAAATGAATACACGCCGGTACAGGACGCAAAATACAAGGCCGGTGGTCATGCAGATCTTTACGGTAGAATGCTGGTCGAAGAACTGAAACCGTTTATTGATCAAACCTACAGAACGAAGAAGGCGGCTACCGACACCGGACTCGGTGGCTCTTCGCTTGGTGGTATTGCGTCGTTGTACCTCGGCCTGAAGTATGAAAATGTTTTTGGTAATCTTGCAGTTATCTCTCCCTCAGTCTGGTTCGCGGACAAACAGATTCTGAAATTCGTGGAGTCTGCTCGTTATTCCCCGAAACTTCATATCTGGTTGGACATTGGTACGAAGGAAGGTCGTAATGCCGCCGACGCAGATCAGAGTGTGAATGACACGCGGCTCTTGAAGGATCTTCTGGTAAAGAAAGGTTGGAAACCTGGAAAGGAGCTCGGCTACTTTGAAGACCCAGGTGCTGAGCACAACGAACGCGCATGGGCTGGACGTTTCGGTTCAATCCTTACGTTTCTTTTTCCCGCACGACATTGAGCGAAAGTGCGATCTAACATCAAAAGTCACATCGCGCGGGGAAGCCCCGTATCAAACTTTCTCAAAAAACGCGTCGCTCCATTAACTAGCAATTTGTCTTAATGAATACTGTGAATAGATCAACTCTCGCCAGTTTTGTCGTCGCATTCTTATTGTCGTCGCTGTTTCTTTCCCAAATGATCGGCACGGCCCAGGAGAAAACACCACCAAGGCAAGGTGGAGGTGTCTCCACTGGAGCGCCAGCGACTTACTCATCAAAGAGAACAGTTGGAATTACAGACCCAAAGGGCCCATCAGTATTCGAGGACGTTACGGACAAGTCGGCGGTGGGCCAATTCCGTAATCGGTCTGGTGGTGCCGACAAGGACTACATTTTTGAGACGGCATCAGCTGGGGTTGCGATCTTTGATTACGATGGAGATGGCAGGCCGGACATCTACTTCGTAAACGGATCGACCATCGACGCGATGAAGGGTAAAGAGAAACCCCCAAAGGCAGCGTTGTTTCGAAATCTCGGTAACTGGAAGTTTGAAGACGTCACAGACAAAGCCGGTGTAGCAAATGAGCGATGGGGCTTTGGCGTCGCGGTTGGTGATTACGACAATGATGGTCGTCCGGACATGTTTGTGAGTAACTTCGGTGTGTCCCGCCTCTATCACAACAACGGTGACGGGACCTTCACGGATGTAGCTGAAAAGTTAGGCGTTGCGCGAAAGGGTTGGAGTACGGGGGCTACGTGGGGCGATTACGATGGCGATGGTCGACTCGATCTATTCGTTCCGGGATATGTGCAGATCGATTTAAATAATCTCCCTCCGAGTCCCTCTGAAGCAGTGAAGCAGGGGGTAAACTTTTGTCAATTTCGAGGTGAGCCAGTGATGTGTGGTCCTCGCGGTCTCGTTGGTGAAGGTGATACGCTTTATCATCAGAAATCCGACGGAGTGTTTGAAGATGTCAGTGTGAAGGCAGGTGTAAACGATCCGCAAAAGTATTACGGTTTCAGTTCGGCCTTTGTACACATTGATGATGACCAGCTCTTGGATTTGATTGTTGTTAACGACTCGACACCCAAGCAGCTCTACATTAATAAAGGAAACGGAACGTTCGAGGAGGTTGGTTATGCATCGGGTCTCGCACTCAACGAAAACGGTCGTGAGCAGGCGGGAATGGGTCTGGCAATTGGTGACGCTGATAACGACGGGCGAGTCGATGTGCACATAACGAACTTCTCCGACGACTCGAATGTTTTCTACCATAATGATGGCGACGCGACTTTTACCGACACCACATTTCAAGTTGGCCTTGGAGAAGTGAGCATTCCCTTTCTGGGTTGGGGGACGACCTTCTTCGATTTTGATAACGATGGGTGGTTAGATCTATTTGTAGTAAATGGTCATGTCTATCCGGCTGTTGATTCTCACCAGTGGGGAACTAGCTTCGCGCAGCAGCCGTTGCTTTTCCACAATGTTGGCGGCAAATTTGAACGCGTAGGTGCAGCGCCGGGTACTCCGCTCGCGTTTGCGTGGTCAAGCAGAGGATTGGCGGCAGGCGACCTCGATGGAGACGGTCGGACTGATCTGGTAATTAACAACCTTGACTCGAAACCGACGATCTTGAGAAACATTACGACCACTACTAGTCATTGGCTTGATCTTCGACTAATTGGTGATGTGACCAGCAAGACACCGCGCGACGCGATCGGTAGTGTTGTTTATTTGACGACGGGTAAGATTCGCCAGCGTCGAGACGTAATCAGCGGTGCGGGTTATTGCTCACAAAACGATATGACCTTACATTTTGGCTTGGGTGCGGCGACAAGAGTAGATAAACTTGAAATCAAGTGGGCTGGCGGTCACACTGAAAAGGTTGATGTCCCTTCCATCGATAAGACCATGACGATCTTTGAAGGTCAGGGTCGCAAAGGTCAGTAACCAATCTGCAGTTCGCGACCATTCTTAATCTTCAACTTACCTTGGTGCTCTGACCCGATAGGAGCTTGAAAATTGCGAAGACTTGATCTGAGAACAGCCCAGGCTGCGCGCGGCAACACGATTCGCGATATCAATCGGCAGATCGTGTTGAACTATGTGAGAGAGCGCGAACCGATCTCCAGAGCCGAAATTGCACGCGAAAGCGAACTCCAACGATCCACTGTGTCAGCCATCGTTGAAGATCTCACGTCTGAAGGGTTGATTGAAGAAGTGGGAGCTGGTGAGTCGACAGGAGGTCGGCGACCAACCTTGCTAAGACTGCGAACGGCCGAGGCAATTGCAATTGGTGTAGCCATTACACCAACTCGCACTACCATCGCGACAAGTGACCTGGCAGGTCGCGTAATTGATCAGGAAGAGTTTCTGACTAACTCGGATCCTGATAAGACGATCAACCAGGTAATAGCGGTGATCCAGAAACTGTCTCGATCTCACGGCGGGTTTATCGAGGCTGTTGGCGTGACGCTTCCAGGACTGGTTGAACCCTCGACCGGAAACGCTCTGTACGTCCCTTACTTTAAGTGGCGCGACTTTCCTGTCTCCGAGTTGATTACGAAAGCAGTAGGTTTGCCGGCGGTCATTGATAACGATGCCAACTCCATCGCACTTGCCGAGCTATGGTTTGGTCGACCTGAGGTGAGTCATGCACGAGACTTCATTCTGGTTTTGGTAGCGGAGGGCGTCGGTACAGGCATCATTTTCGACGGTCAGGTTTACCGTGGAGAACGCGGAGCTGCGGGTGAGTTTGGGCACATGATTGTTGGCACACAAGCTCCAGTGCCGTGTTCCTGTGGAAATGTAGATTGTTGGGAAGCATTCGCGTCGGAGCGTTCAGCACTCGCGCGTTATCGCACTTCTGTTGGCGAGAGCGTAGAAAGTGAAATCACTTTCAAAGATCTTGTCGACCGGGCGCTAGGCGGGGAAGAGAAGGCAACCGCGGCGCTTGTCGAAACAGCACGTTTCCTGGGAATAGGAATCTCTAATTTGATTGTCGGCTTTAGTCCGGAAGCGGTAGTTGTCGGGGGAGAAATAGCGCGGGCCTGGACCCTAATCGAGCCGGCACTGACCGAAACGATAAAGCACAGCATCCGTCGAGGATTACCTTCGGCGCGCATTCAGCCGTCGACATTGGGCGAGAATCCGACGTTACGTGGTGCGCTAAGCCTGGTTCTGGCGAGAAAGTTTGCGGCCGCTTTTGCTGCTTAAAACGTTCAAACAGACTCCTCACAACCCTCTAAAAATAAAAGTAATGTCACACTAAATATTTATTGACAGCCCTGAATTTCTATATTAAATACTTAGTTCGTTCGGGCAACAAACTTCCTGATTCAGACAAAGTCAGGGTTCTGGTCAGCTTCAAACCAAGGGTAGTTGGCGCGCATTTTAGGTTGCGCAGGTGAATCGCTTTGCTGAGACACGCAACAGTCTCAGAGCCCCAAGGCAAACCTTAGCTAACGACGTCTTCTGAAAAACCGTATCGATTTTTGCCGGTCTAGCACTGAGGATCTAACTATGAGAAAGATACTAGCCGCTGCGCAGTTATCCCTGCTCGGGTTCTGCATTTTGGTAATCACTACCTCTGTATTCGCCCAAAATAATAAAGGTGCAATTGTCGGTAATGTCAAAGATCCCAATGACGCGGTTGTCCCCAAGGCTCAGATAAAAGTTACGAGCCTGAAGACAGGTGAGGTTCGCGCTGCCGAGTCGAGTGATGACGGTACATTTACCGTCACCAATCTCGAGCCGGGTATCTATGACGTCTCGGTTGAGGCCACTGGGTTTGAGCCCGTCACTTTTCAAGCGCTCCACATTGAAACTAACTCCCGTATGCCTCTTGATGTGAAGTTCACTGTTGCAGGAGGCACCGGCACTGTGACCATCACAGCAGAAGGCGCAGCAGTGCTGGAGAGTGAAACCAGCGTGCGTGGTGACTTGATCACCGGACGCCAGGTTACGGACCTGCCGATACCACAACGAAATTTCACGCTGCTGGCTGGACTCTCACCTGGGGTGACTCGCCCTAATCTGGGTCTGTTAGGTGGCGGAGGTAACTTCGTCAACGGAGGCGGCGGCCAGAACAATACCGAAGCGACTCGCTTTCGTGAGTCAGGTGGTTCAGTACTCGTCGTGAATGGTGCTCGCCCAACCAACAATAATTTCACCCTCGACGGAGTCGACAACAACGAATCTCAGTTTGGCCAGATTGCGATCTATCCGAACCCGGATGCTATTTCTGAATTCAAGATCGAATCGAGTGTGCCCTCTGCTGAATCCGGACGTGCGGGTGGCGGAATTATTTCGGTCACCTTTAAGTCAGGTGGCAATGCGGTGCACGGAACCGTAGGCGAAATTTATCAGGGTAGGTTTTGGAGTGCGGCTGCAAGTAAATTTGACGATCCAACTTCGCCACCGGTACCAAACTACGTAACGCATAATTACTACGGCACTGTCGGCGGTCCGATCTTTTTGCCTCGACCTGGTGAAGGTACGCCGCCTTTTTATGACGGTCGCAATCGATCGTTCTTCTTCTTCTCGCTAAACGGACAACGCAACAGCACCCCAATCTTTGGAGGCACTGGTGATCCACAGGCTGTGCCAGTTCCTACAGCAAAGATGCGAGTTGGAGACTTTAGCGAGTTAATCCAACCGGGAACCTCGCGAGTTTACAAGCTAGCTTCAGGAGGAACTGTTACAGCTCCGAACGGGACTATCTTTGCTCCCAATGGAACTCCCATTCCGGGAAATGATCTGCGCAATTGTCCTAGTTGCGGCTCCTTTTCACCATTCGCTCGCAACTACGTGAACGCCTTCCCGCTGCCCAACCTTCCGGGCGCCGGCAGGAACTTCCAGACAAATCGCAAGGAACACGCGACTGTTGACAGTTACGACATTCGAATCGATCAGCGGCTCCACTCGAACAACACATTCTTCGCGCGTTACAGTAAATCCGACACCGCTCGTTCACGCGACAACTTTTTCCCACTCGGGACTTCGCCTACAGGAAATGACTTACCCGCAGGTCCATCCGCAGGTGACGAATTCGGAAATTCCAAGGGATTCACAATGGGAGACACCCACATCTTTTCTCCCAGCATCATCAACGACGCGAGATTTGGTTTTACTCGAGTTCAAATCGGAATCTTTAATACAGGTGTGAATGGAACCGGAGGTTTTAGCCCGCAGATTTCGGCTAACCTCGGAGCACCAAATATTAACCTGGGACCAAACACCAGCGGTATCGTGTTGGTAGGAATCGTCGATACATTGACCGGAACGGATCGCGCGACTGAATTCACCGGTGATGGTGGTCCGTTCTATTTTCTCTCAAATAATTTTGACTTCGCGGATTCAGTCACCGTTGTTAAGGGAAACTCAACCTACAAGGCCGGTGGTAACTATCGCGTAAGGCAAAACAGTAACTTCGACGGTGGTCGCAATGGCGGCACGAAGGGTAACTACCAATACGGCACAACCGACAGCGGTTTTGTTTCAGGCAATTACAACGGTATTGGTCCGAACGATACTGGATCCTCACTCGCTAACTTCCTCCTAGGTTACCAGCCGGGGTTCGTTACTAGAGGTGATCCGGGCGGACCGTATTTTCAGTCAACCAAAGAAATAGCTTTCTTTGTTCAGGATGACTGGAAAGTAAATTCAAACCTGACGATGAATCTCGGTCTTCGCTACGACATCTTCACCGCCCCCACTGAACGCTACAATCGTCAAGGCAATTTCGTCCCGGCATCGAACACAATTCAGATGGCCGGCGACGGGGCCCCTGGTGGCCGTTCGTTGGCAAATACTGACAAGAACAACTTTGGTCCACGCATTGGCTTTGCTTACAGCGGCCTTAAGTCAGACAGGACATTCGTAGTGCGTGGTGGCTATGGTTTGCTCTACACGACAGACATTAGCGCGTCTCAACCACTCACCGCGAATCCGGGAACGGGTGCGGCGAGTTACGCCTGCACACCAATCACAAATCCAGCCGGCTGCCCGGCCGTGTTCCGAGCTCGTAACCCTTTTGATAACGGAGTCCCAACCGCGCCATTCACCGTCGCCGCTCCGGGTACGAGTTTCGCGGCGCCCACAACAGGCGGATTAATTCTCTTCAACGATCCTAATCGCAAAGATGAGATGTATCACCAGTGGAACTTGACTGGACAATGGGAATTCAAGCCCGGCTGGTTGGCTGAGGCGGGTTACGTAGGCTCGATTGGTCGCAATTTGCTTGTACTACAAAACATCGGTACTGGTAATGATGAAGGTGGTCCCGGATCTCGTGAGGTCGTTCTCGTCTCAACATCGGCAAGTATACCAATAACTGCGACGCGATACCGTGGACACTCGAATTACAACGCACTCCAGACCAAGCTGGAAAAACGATTCGCAAAGGGACTGTCGATTCTTTCTTCCTACACATGGGCGCACGCGATCGACGATTCACCTGGTGGCATCTGTTCGAACGGTGCGAGCGCGCGTGACTGCGGTCCAGACGACCCAACGCGCCCAGGGCTTGAGCGTGGAAACGCGGATACTGACGTCAGGCATCGTTTCACATTCTCGAATGTTTACGATTTACCGATTGGTCGCAATCGCCACTATTTAAGTGATATGCCGAAGGGGTTGGATATGGTCATCGGAGGATTTCAATTCAATAACATTGTCACCTGGCAAACCGGACCCGTGTACAACGTTACGTGCAACGGTGGACGTGTAGATCTAATCGGCGATCCGAGCCCAGACGCTAATGACGAGAGTCAAGGGCTGGAACTACATCGCGCGGCCTTCAGATGCGCACAGACCCCGGTGTTCCCAAGTACTCCAAGCGGTCCGCACATTGGGACTCTCGGCAGAAACGTATTTCGTGGACGTCCACAATTTTACTGGGACGCTTCGCTGTTCAAGAACTTCCCCGTCGCTGCAATCAGTGAAGCCTTTAATGTTCAGTTTCGCTTCTCCGCTTACAACGTTCTAAATCGAGTGAACCGATCGTTTCCAAATGGAGACATAGGCAACACTACTGACTTTGGTCGTGACGTGAACGAGCAGCGACGCCGGCAGATGGAGTTCTCGCTCAAGCTCATCTTCTAAACGCGACTGAATGCAGTGAATCTAATCGAGTGGCACGTTTGTATGACGCGTGCCACTCGATTATTAATTGGTGCACTTTCGGTTTAGTCGATGGTGAACAAGCGCTTAGTGCTGGGAGCGCAGGCGTCCCCGCCTGCTGGTTGGCATCATGATAAATCCACCCAAACTATTTTGGCGTACCCTATGGTTTCCTTGTTTGTTGTTAATCGTTTTGTGCGTCGCTTACATCGCTCCGGCTCAAGACCCGAACAAGAGCATCGGCGGCAAAGAACACGAAGACAACATTCTAGGCGTGAAGATCGGGATGACAGTCTCGGAAGCAATGCAAAGCGTCTTCGCTAATGCACATCGACAACCGGGCCAGGAGAAGCCCGATGCGATGCGACATGAAGGCGCAGACAAAAAAGACATTCGCGTTCTGTACGACAATCTAAAAATCGGCAAGCTGCAAATCCTTTTTGCGCAAGGACAGTGGGTCAAGGAGATCGTGCTCGACTATTCAGAGCGCCCTCTCTACGATGAACTGAGATTAGCGCCAACCGGAAATATTGGTGATGCGCTTGGCGGTCAACGCTACGATGACCGTTATGCGATTGCCTTCACTGAAGAGAGTGCGGCGAAGCGACAGCGCATCTGGTATCGCGACGAAAAAACGCAGCTCGGCTTTCGCGAACGTCTCCAATTTATCTCCGCGAAGAAACCGGATGATGGTAGTGTCGAGTCAAAGCAAATTGTCAGAAAGATGATTGCTGTCTTGCCGGCTGACGAAGAACTGTTCTTGAAGGCGATGGCGCAGCGGTAGGTTGGAAGGGGCAATTCCACGGATGGCTCTCCGCACACAGAAGATTAAAGTTCTTCAGCGCCCGGCCGGCGTAGCTTGTTTGATATTTGTTCTGACAGTTTCACTTTCAGCCGCACAAAAGAGTCAATCGCAAAAGCCATCCCAGGTCCAACCCGGTAACAACTCGAACCAGACCAATGCAGGCCTTTCCGAGGCTGCTTCCTTACTGCAAGCTGGCCGCACCAGAGAAGCAGAAGTGACCGCACGGAATGTGTTAACGAGCAACCCGAAGAGTTCCGAAGCTCATGCTTTGTTGGGTGCGATTCTCGATAAGAGCGGGAAGACGTCCGAAGCAGAACAGGAATATCACGCGGCACTGGAACTGAAGCCTACTTACGTTTTTGCATTGTCTAATCTTGGCGTGTTGTTAGCTCGCACGAATCGCCCGACTGAGGCGATAGCCAAGTTCGAAGAGGTACTTAAGCTTGATCCGGGGCATGAAGGCGCCGTGTTCAACCTTGGCGCATTGTACGCCGCGCGCGGCGACTACAAACTCGCGGTGCCCTTGCTTGAGAAGGCCGCTCAGATCGTTCCAGGTAAGCCGGATGTGCGACCGTCCGCTGATCGCGCGCTCATTCTCACACTCGTGAATGCTTACATTCATGCCGATCGGCGCGACGATGCTTTGAAGCTTTCGCGTGCACTCGAGAGTGTCGCAGGATCGGAGCCGAGAACGCTTTTCACACTGGCTCTCAGTCTTGCTGATGGACATGAATACTCCGAAGCAGTTCGTCTGTTCCAACAAACAAATGAGTTGAGACCGCATACTTATGAGGTGCTCTATAACCTGGGTCTGGGTCTCTACAATCTTGATCGGTTACGAGAAGCACGTGAAGCGTTGTTAGCCGCGTCAGCATTGTCACCAGCTGAAGCCGATCCACACTATCGACTTGGCCTGGTTGCATCAGCCGAAGGCGACAGTAAGACAGCAGTCATAAACTGGACCAAAGCACTCGAGCTGCGACCAGTTTTTGCCGAGGCGAATTTCATGATTGGCGAAGAGCTGCTTAAGTCGAAGTTCTTCGAAAAGTCGATCCCGTTCTATGAGCGCGCGCTTGAACAGAGCCAGGGTCAACTGATCTACTTTCTGCGGCTGGGAGTGGCAAATCTTCGCGCCAAACGATACGACCGAGGCCGTCAAGTTTTCACTGACGCCATCAAGCGATTTCCAGACAACGCCAATCTCTATTTTCTCCTTGGATATGCCGGTCGTGCCGAAGGACAGTACGACCAGGCGGTCGATGCTTTCCGCGCTGCCCTTAAACTGGAACCTGACAATTCCGATGTGCTGTCGAACCTTGGTTACATCGCAAGCCAGCGCGGTGAAAATGCCGAGGCCGAAACTTTGTTGAGAAGAGCCATCGCGCTCGATCCGAATGGATTTCCTTCCCATCACGATCTGGGACGGCTACTGGTGAAGTTGAAGAGATACGACGAAGCGTTGCCTCTGCTTCGCCGTGGTGTGGAGTTGAACCCAAAAGATCCAGGCGTTCATTATCAACTTTTTCTGGCGTATTCGCGGTTGAAGAAAACTGAAGACGCTACCAAAGAGTTAGCCGAGTTCAAGCGTCTCGACGAGGTTAACCGGCACGGTACCACTCCACTAGGTGACTCTGCTAAGACGTCGGCAGGAATGGAAGCGGAGCCCCTTCCTCCTTTACCTGCAAACGCGGCAGGTGAAACCACGAAGCCGCGTACTCCGGTACCGTTCTAAGGTTTTATTTGGCTGTCCGAAGCATATTGGACAAAGCAGTTCTTTCTTCACTCCGGAGGAGTGCGATGTTTATAGCTCGACGTGACTCAGCAACTCTGCTCTGTTCGGAAGAGCGGCATTCGTTCGAACCTACGTGGGATCGCAACGCCGCTCTTCCGAACAGAGCCGGAGGAGGATGGCTTGCTGGCTATAAACATTGCACTCCTCCGGAGTGGTCGACGAGGAAGACTTTCCCCATATTGATGCTCGCAAGTCTCATCGCTTTCTTGTCGAGCGCGATCGTTGGTCAAACGCCTGCACCAACAGCTTCAAAAGTGGACCCTCCTTCATGGTGGGCTGGACATACGATTAATCCCGTTAGACTTCTGGTTCGAGGTAAAAATTTGGCAGGCGCTCAAGTGAACTCTCTGAATCCAGCTATTAAGATTAGTCACGTATCCACAAACAAAACAGCTACCTATCTGTTTCTAGATGTCTCCATAGATTCAACGTCGCCTCCAGGTAATTATCCGCTGACACTCCAGACCGCGAATGGCCGGGTTGAGATTCCATTTAGGATCGAGCCTGCTCTCGACGCGAATAGAAACTTTCAAGGGATTACTACCTCAGATGTGATTTATCTGATCATGATCGATCGTTTCGCCGACGGCGATTCACAGAACAACACTCCAGCCTACGCACCGCTGGAAGCAACGGATCGAGCGAATCCACGCGCATATCATGGTGGTGATCTGCGTGGCATCATCAACCATCTACCCTATCTGAAAGATCTTGGTGTGACTGCAATTTGGTTAACGCCGTGGTATGACAACTGGAATGGTGTGAATCGCTGTAATAAGCCCTGGTGTCCAAACACTTATTACCACGGTTACCACGCTATCGATTACTACGCCGTCGAGGATCGCTTCGGCGATTTGAAGACTCTTCGTGAGTTGGTTGAAAAGGCGCACTCGCTCGGACTCAAGGTCATTCAGGACCAGGTGGCGAATCATGTCGGCTCGAGACATCCATGGGTACAGGATCCGCCCCTGGAAAACTGGTTTCACGGCACCGTCGCACACCATGAACTCAACAAGTTCAAAAACAGTGTGTTACTAACGCCGCACGCTAACAAAGATGAATTGAGGAACGTGCTTGATGGATGGTTCAGCGACGATCTGCCGGACATGAACCAGGATGAACCGGAGGTTGCTCGTTACGAAATACAGAATGCGCTCTGGTGGGTTGGTGTAACCGGCATCGATGGGATCCGTCAGGACACTATTCAGTATATGCCGCGAACGTTCATACGAGATCTCAGCGCGGCACTGCATCATCAGTACCCAAAGATGTGGATGGTCGGAGAAGTGTTTGAGCGGTCCGAACCGGCGCAGACAGCGTTCTTTATCGGAGGTCACACCGGTTGGGACGGAATCGACACTCAGCTGGATTCAGTGTTCGACTTCTCGCTTTGGAATGCATCCCAACTTGCATTCACAAACAAACTCCCGGTTCGTGCACTTCGTGATCAATTGAAGTACGACGCGCTTTATCCGAAGGCAAGTCGATTAACCACGCTCGCAAACAATCACGACACTGTGCGATTCATGTCGCTCGAAGGTGCGACTGTTGAAGGCGCGCTGCTTCATTTAGCTTTCACGCTGAGTGTAAGAGGAACCCCGCAACTTTATGCCGGGGAAGAAATCGGTATGGAAGGAAAGGATGACCCTGACAACCGACGCGACTTTCCGGGTGGTTTTCCTTCCGACAAGAGAAGCGCTTTCACGGCAATCGGCCGCAATCCTGTAGAGCAGCGTATCTTTCAATGGACACAATCGTGGATCCGCTTGCGCGCCGAACACTCGGCAGTTCGAAATGGCCAATTGATCGATCTCTTTTATGACGACAATGCTTACGTCTTTGCTCGGAAAGATGAGCACGAAACCGTTCTGATCGCTTTCAATCGTGCGAAGGTTGAGAGACGGATACAAATTCCTGTGCGTTCGATTGGTCTGGCAGATGGCGCCGAAGCGCGAATATTGATTGGAAGTGCACCCCCGGCCAAAGCTATAGAGGGACAGATGACAATAAGCGTTCCCGCGAGAACCGCGATCGCGTTTAGAGCAACCTGATATGAATTTTCCAAGAGCGAGCGGTGTTCTTTTGCATCCGACCTCGTTGCCGGGTCCCTTCGGTGTAGGTGATCTCGGTCCAGAGGCGTATCGCTTCATCAAGTTTCTTACCGATGCGGGGCAAAGTCTCTGGCAAGTCTTACCGTTGGGGCCGACAGGGTACGGCGACTCGCCATACGCGTGCTATTCAGCGTTCGCGGGGAATACCCTGCTAATCAGTCCGGAGCAATTAGTTGCGGACGGCTTACTCGATCAGTCCGATTTGCAAAGAAACAGTCAGGGCTCTGCTTCTGATCGGATCGACTTCACTGAAGCTAACAATATCAAAGAGTCACTGTTACGGAAGGCCTACCAGCGTTACACGAAGACGACTGATACTCATCTTCGAAGTGCGTTTGAAACCTTCGCGCAGAAGCATGCCCATTGGCTCGAAGACTATGCTTTGTTTCGGGCGTTGAAAGATGCGCACAATGGAGTCGCCTGGAACAAATGGGAGCCCTCACTTGTTCGCCGCACGCCATCATCTCTGACGAAAGCCCGGGAAGAATTGCGCGCAGAAGTTGAAGCGCACATGTTCTACCAGTTTCTCTTTTTCAGGCAGTGGCTGGCACTGAAGAGCTACTGCAATGAAAACGGAATACGAGTAATTGGTGATTTGCCAATCTTCGTGGCGCCTGATTCAGCCGATGTCTGGACCAATCCCGAAGAATTCCAACTCGATAAGAATGGAACGCCGATAGTGGTTGCGGGTGTTCCTCCCGACTACTTCAGCACTACTGGTCAGTTGTGGGGAAATCCTTTGTACAACTGGGATCGCATGCTCGCCGATGGGTTCAAATGGTGGATCGAGAGAGTTAGAGCGATGCTTACTGTTGTCGATATCGCGCGCATCGATCACTTCCGTGGCTTTGCCGCTTGTTGGGAAATTCCTGGCGGCGACACAACCGCTGAACGCGGTCAGTGGGTAGCTGCTCCGGGAAGGGAATTGTTTACGGCGATTCGGAAAGCGCTTGGTGAGTTGCCCATCATTGCTGAAGACCTCGGTGTAATAACTCCTGATGTCGTGGCGTTGCGTGAAGAGTTTGGTTTTCCCGGAATGAGGATCCTCCAGTTTGGGTTTGGAAGTGATACGAAGAATCTCGATCTGCCTCACAACTACGTTCAGAACGTTGCTGCCTACACTGGTACTCACGATAACGACACGACAGTTGGGTGGTTTCATAGTGTTGCCGGTGAAGGTTCGACAAGAACCGCAGCGCAGATCAAACGCGAACAGGGATTCTGTATGAGTTATCTGAATACGGACGGTGATGAGATCCACTGGGATTTCATTCGTGGAGTTTGGGCCTCCGTTGCTAACACCGCGATGGTTCCTCTCCAGGATTTATTGGGTCTTGGTCCCGAAGCGAGGATGAATCTGCCTAACAGTACTTCGGGAAACTGGAGCTGGCGTTACAAGCCGGACGCTCTCAAGCATGACGCGGCGGAGCGCCTCAGGAAGTTGACTGAGTTGTATGGTAGGGCAAAGGAAACATCGAGTGGTGTGGAGACATGAACGGCGGCATCGTTCACAAGAGCCCGTAAGCTCAGGAGACTTGCTGGTGAAAGAGTTACCTGCAGTCAGTATCAGTGTGGAGAGTGTCAAAATAGTCAGTACCACCTCGCGGTAGCGGGTGGGTCGCGGCATTCTGATCACTGTACTAATGGATTGAA
>DATEXA010000471.1:0-8577 GCA_035257465.1 Pyrinomonadaceae bacterium
AGAGTTGAGAAAAAGACTCGCCCGGCGAGGATTTGAGTTTGTGCAACAGAAGTATCCAAAGGAACGGCTGTTAACAGATATCAGGAATCTGTACGAAGAACTATTACATCAGGAACCAAGCAGGTATCCGCAGGTTTCCGAGATTACACAGAAGACGTAGCTGGTTGGTTGCAATTACAAAATAGAACAGGAGCAACAGTTGAAAATACTGATCACAGGCGGGGCCGGCTTTATTGGATCACATCTATCCGACGCGTATCTCAATCGGGGCGATGAAGTTTATGTCATTGATGATTTGTCGACAGGTAAAATTGAAAACATTCAACACCTCAAAGGCCAACCGCGGTTTCATTACACGATCGATACCGTTCACAATCATCCACTGACAGCTGAGCTTGTCGATCAGTCTGACGTAGTCTTCCATCTGGCAGCCGCCGTCGGCGTGAAGTTGATTGTTGAGAGTCCCGTGCGCACGATTGAAACCAATGTACGTGGCACTGAAGTCGTACTTTCGATAGCAAACAAGAAAAAGAAGAAAGTACTGGTTGCGTCGACGTCTGAAGTTTATGGATTGAGCACGGATGTTCCGTTTCGCGAAGACGGCAATCTCGTAATGGGCGCCACGACGAAGGGGCGGTGGAGTTACGCGTGCTCGAAGGCAATCGACGAGTTTTTAGCTCTTGCGTATTGGCGTGAAAAGAAACTGCCCACGATTGTCGTCAGATTATTCAACACTGTCGGCCCACGACAGACAGGTCAGTATGGAATGGTGATCCCGACTTTTGTGAAGCAAGCCTTGGCTGGACGACCGATTACTGTGTACGGCGATGGGAAACAGACTCGTTGTTTTGGTTACGTCGGTGATGTTGTAGGTGCCTTGATAAAACTAATGGATCACAAGGATGCTGTTGGTAATGTCTTCAATATCGGTTCGACTGTGGAAATTTCAATCCTGCAACTAGCCCAGCGCATTAAAGAGCTGACTAAATCGGACTCTGAAATTGTCTTCGTGCCTTACGACGAGGCGTACGAAGAAGGCTTCGAAGACATGCCCCGGCGAATACCAGACATCTCCAAGGTGCGCGATTTGGTTGGCTTCGAACCGAAGATGAGTTTGGACGGAATTCTACAAAGCGTCATTGATTTTCAAAGCGGCAGGCGAGATAACAACCGATAGCTTGAGTGCTGGGAGCGCAGGCGTCCTCGCCTGCTGACTGCGCTTCCAGACGCTACCCGTTCTACTCAGGCGCAATAGATCGTAGTCAGCAGGCGAGGACGCCTGCGCTCCCAGCAGTATCCAAGTAAACAACGCCCGCTTGCGTTGAGGCCTCATATCGAATAGCTTTCTTCACGCAGTTTAGCTTCATAGTTTGTACTCTTTCAGCCCCCTTGCCGTCGGTTGAAATATGCCCTTTAGCCCGCGAACTTTGCTGCCAATCGCCGCATCATTCGTTCTCGCCCTGGTTCTGACCCCAGTGGTGAGAATGCTCGCCCGCCGCTACGGCGCTGTTGCCACTCCCAAGACTGATCGTTGGCATAAGCAACCGACAGCGATGTTGGGTGGTATCGCAATCTGGCTAGCGGTTCTCTTCAGCATCGAGTTTTTTGTTCCGCACACGACTTATTTCTGGGTCATTCTGAGAGCCAGCTCGTTCCTCTTTTTGGTCGGCCTTGTGGACGATATTTTTCATATCAAGCCGTACCAAAAACTGATTGGGCAAATTCTTGGTGCGGCTTACGTTGTCTACTATGGACTATCGCTGCCGTGGTCCGGTTCGGCGTTGCTGAACATGGCGCTGGCCATCTTCTGGCTAATCGGAATCACTAACGCCATCAACCTCCTCGACAATATGGACGGGCTCGCGTCAGGCATCGCTGTAATTGCGGCGGGATTTCTTGCTGTTGGCTTTATCAACACAGGTCAACTCGTTGAAGCTTATATGCTGATCGCGTTTGGCGGTGCGTTGTTGGGATTTCTCGTCTACAACTCCAACCCCGCATCGATTTTTATGGGCGACTGCGGCTCGATGTTTGTAGGCTTCTTTCTTGCGAGCTCCGCACTCGTAAATATGACCGGCGGTCGAACACGCAGTCTCCTCCCGGTGCTGGCGGTTCCGATCCTTGTACTCTTCATACCAATCTTCGACACAACGTTCGTTACGGTCCTGCGGAAGTTGTCCGGCCGTGCTGCTTCACAAGGTGGCCGCGACCATACCTCTCATCGTCTGGTTGCTCTGGGAATGTCAGAGCGACGCGCAGTGATGATGCTTTATGGATTTGCCGGGCTCTCCGGTCTCCTGGCCCTACTCGTGCAGCGAGCTCGACTAGATGTCAGTTTAGCTGCAATCGCGGGCTTTACGATTGTGCTGACACTCATCGGCGTTTATCTCGCCGGAGTAAAGGTCTACGACAAAACGGACGAGGCAATTAAAGACAAACCTTTGTACGTATTTCTCGTCGACCTCTCTTACAAACGGCGCATCTTCGAGGTTCTTCTCGATGTCGTGCTAGTGATTTTGTCCTACTGGTGTGCGTACGCAATAAAGTTTGGGCCTTTTTCAAATAGCTCGGCCTGGCAACTCTTCCTCCGCACTCTGCCTGTGCTGGTGTTCGTGAAGATGTCTGTGTTTCTGGTAATGGGCGTCTATAGAGGCCTATGGCGTTACACCAGTGTTGGCGATCTGATTGTTTTCTTAAAAGCTGTAGTGCTCAGTTCAGTCGGCAGTTTGATGGTTGTCCTGTTTGCTTTCCGTTTTGAAGGGTTCTCACGAACGGCCTTTGTAATCGATGGTGTGTTGATGTTCATGTTTTTAGCAGGAAGCCGACTCGCTTTCCGTATGTTTCGACAGATGCTGCCCGTCAATGGAGTAAACGATGGCCGTCGGGTCTTGATTTATGGCGCGGGCGATGGCGGTGAATTGTTACTCCGCGAGTTGCGAAACAACTCGGAGCATCACTTGTCGCCGGTCGGTTTCCTTGACGACGATCCATCCAAGAGCGGCAAAGTCATCCATGGGCTGCGAGTGTTTGGTGGGAACGGAGATCTTAGCCAGGTCTGCCTCCAACAGCATGTCGACGAAGTTGTGATCTCGAGTCTAAAAATGACAGACGAGCGAATTGAGGAAGTAATTCGTTGCTGTTCTGAACAACAGATCACTGTCAGACGCATGCGGATTACAATTGAAGAACTGAATTCGAATTAATGTCCGATAAACTTTATTGCTTGTCGTCAGGTGCAACCAACACTGAATGTCTCGTGAATTAATCCAGCTTGACGCTCGCAAGCGTCCAACCAGAATTTCCCTCATTCTCCTAATCACTGTTGCGGCGCTTTGGTCTTTCTATGCCTGTCGCTGGTACGTGGGAAACACGATGGCAGAGTACTTCAATACAGACGAAAACAATCTTGATCGAGCGAGAGCTGCAGTGACTCTTGCACCAAATGACGCTTTGACTCACTGGACATTGGGTCAAGTGTTGCTAAAAGGCATGCCTCTCGATCAAATGAGTGCTTGTTTACCGGAATACGAGAAGGCGGTAAGTCTGTCACCGGTTGACTATCGTCTCTGGATATCCCTCGGAATAGCTCGGCAGCGCGTTGGAGAAACTGCGAAGGCTGAACAAGCGTTCCGACAGGCTATCGACCTTGCACCTTCGTACAACTTTCCTCGCTGGTATTTGGGAAACCTGTTGCTTAGAAGTGCTCGCTATGATGAAGCCTTCAATGAACTTCGCACGGCGAGCGATGGCGATCCCGAAAACCTGCGTCCTCAATTTTACAACCTGGTATGGCAAGTATATGAAAGTGATCTTCCCTCGATCTTGAAGGCGTTAGGAAATTCTCCAGGATCCCGAGCTGAGTTTTCGAGGTATCAAACATCTCAACGTCGATTCGCTGAGGGATTGCAGGTCTGGGATACGCTGAACGACGAGCAGAAGAAAGCTGCTTCATCGACTGCGGGTCTGATGATTAGAGATCTGGTAGAAGGTCAACAGTTTCATAGTGCAGCGAAAGTGTGGAATGACATTGTCCCTACTAGACGCAAAGTTGAAATGGGACAGGTCAAGGATGGTGACCTTGAACTCATACTTACGCCTGGGTCTGAGGGGTATTTCGACTGGCAGGTAAAAAATGAGCCTGGGGTGCAAATTGGAATTGACACCGGCGTCAGCCATGCGGGGGAGCGAAGTCTGCGGCTATCGTTCCAGGTTCGTTCGAACACTCGCAGTATGAGTGCGACCGAGTTAGTTCCCGTTGCGACGAATGCAACATATGAGTTCGAGTGCTACGTGCGAACCGAAAATTTAAATAGCGGAGGTACGCCGGTCATACAAATAGTGGATGCGATGAACGGTGCTATCCTCGCGTCGACAGAAGCAGCACAAAATGGCACCAACGATTGGAATCGAATGACAGCGTCGTTCAAAACATCAGCAAATACGGAAGCTGTGATACTCAGAATCGTAAGAGCGCCGTGCGATGACAATCTTGATGTGTGTCCGATTTTTGGTGCGGTTTGGTATGACGACTTCAACTTCAAACGAAATGGCTAGCATAGCGGTGGCCGAGGACCGGCCCGTTACAGTTGCCAAAAGATCGTCTGAGCGCGTTGTCTATCGGATCAGACATACGCTGGCCAGTAGATTTGTATTCTTGACGATCTGCGTTGCGATCGTAGTGTCTGCTCTGGCATTCGGAACTGTTCATTACTGGGCGCTGGCTCTCTTTAATCTTGGAGGGTTGTGCATTTTGATCCTGTGGGTGATCGACGGTTGGGATCTTCGAACCTTCCGAATCAGCCGGAATCTTCTGCAACTCCCCCTGATTGGAACGTTGATTCTCGGGGGCATTCAGCTGTTACCCCTACGCAATATGGTGGCAACAGGTCTAACAACGGCACTCGTCCAAACTTTATCTCTGGATGCTAATTCCACTCGATTGGCACTGGTGCAGATATCGACGCTGCTCATCTATTTTTCAGCAACACTTGTGTTTATCGACACTCCTCACCGACTAAAGGTTTTGGTTAGAACGATTTTGATTTTTGGATTCTGCCTGGCGATATTCGGTTTGACTCAATCTATAGCCACACCGACGAGAGTCTTTTGGATTCGCGAGTTGACCCAGAGCACCGCTTTTGGACCATTCATCAATCGACATCATTTCGCTGGATACATGGAGTTGACCATCGCTTTGCCACTCGGTCTTCTCTTCGCGGGGGCCGTCGCTAAGGAAAAGCGTTTGCTTTATGCGTTTGCCGCCGGACTCATGGGCGTTGCCTTAATAATGACAACGTCGCGAGGTGGAATCATAAGTTTGGTCGCCGAAATAATGTTCTTTGTAGTAGTCACCTCTTTATGGCGACCGTCTCATACACACACTCGCGCGAAGAAAGGACGCCTCAAGGGCGCTGCTCTCAGGCTGGCACTTGCTGGCGGTCTATTGGTTGCACTCTTCGTAGGAGTGTTGTTCCTTGGTGGAGAGTTTTCAATAACCAGGCTCGTTGACAGTGTAAATACGGACGATCCTACGACTGGACGAGCTCACTTCTGGTCCGTGACTCTGAACATGATCAAGGCTCATCCTATTTTAGGAACAGGTCTGGGCGCCTTCGGTGTGGTCTATACTCAATTTGACACAAGAAACGGTCTTTTCAGGCTGGAGCAGGCACATAACGATTATCTTCAAGTCGCTTCTGACGCGGGCCTTATCGGTGTTGTACTCGCACTTTGTTTTCTCATTCTTCTGTTTCGACGGGCGTTTGTTCGGATGGGGTCGAAAGATGAATTCAGACGAGGGATCGCCTTAGCGGGCGCTGGTGGATGTTTCGCCGTGCTTGTTCACAGCCTCTTCGACTTCACGTTGCACACGACGTCAAATGCACTCTTGTTTCTCGTGTTGGCTGCACTCGCCACGATGAATGGTCGAATTGAGCAGCCATCTCCCAAACGCCGGCATCGCAGTCGCTCACAAGTAAGAACCAATAGGGAGCTCATGCCTGGAACACAATCGGCCGAGTCCGCCGAGTTGAGCGACGTAACGACACCGGTCACCGATATAATATGAGGCGGGCAAACTCGATCTTCGTCTTTGCCAGCCGACTTTCCAGATACTCGACATTCCAAGGAGACTGATTCCTGTGGCTTCGGCAGCCTCTGCAAAAACTGACAAACTCATGGCTGCGACATCCAGCGAAGCGACCTCAATACCAGGTCTGTGTCTGGCGGCTTCGTTAATGCACGGAAAGCCAAACGCTCTCAATCACAAAGAGGAGGGGAAGTGGATCAACATGTCGGCAACGACATTTGTTGAGCGCGTAAAGAATGTGGCTTTGGGATTGGCGGCGCTTGGAATCAGGCCAGGTGACCGCGTCGCTTTGCTTTCTGAGAATCGTCCGGAATGGTCGATTGCCGACCTGGCCATTCTAAGCCTCGGCGCCATCAACGTACCGATTTATACAACGCAGGCAGTCGATCAGATCGACTACATCCTTGCGGATTCAGGCCCAAGGGCCATCTTTATTTCCAATAAGAAATTGTTTCGACATGCCGCCCCTGTCCTGGCAAAGCGCTCTCTCGAACATCTGCTCTTTTTCGACAACGACATTGGTGAAGGGGTTGAGCGGGCTGTATCACTTGCAGAACTCGAACGCACAGGCAGCGCTCAAGCAAGCGAACGTCCTGAGGCATTCGATGCGTACCTGAATGCCGTTCGACCAGATGATCTCGCCACCATAATCTACACATCGGGTACCACTGGCGAGCCGAAGGGGGTAATGCTCACCCATAACAACTTCATGTCGAACGTGCTTTCAATCACGGCAGGTCTGCCAATTAGTTCAACAGACGTGGCGCTTTCCGTTTTACCTTTATCGCATATCTTTGAACGTGCAGGTTTTTATGTGTTCTGTTACTGCGGACTATGCGTTTATTACGCGGCTTCCTTTGATCAAGTCGGCGAAAACCTGCGCGAAGTCAGTCCGACGGTGATGACCGCTGTGCCGAGATTGTTCGAGAAGGTCTATCACCGCATCATTAAGAAGGGGATGGCCGAGAAGGGATGGAAGCGTAAAGTCTTCACCAGGTCGCTGGAAGTGGGTCAACGATATGGCGAACTGAAAGATACACGACGGTGGATTTCTCCAAGCCTGGGTTTGAAACAACGTCTGGCAAGCAGGCTAGTGTTTTCGAAATGGCGAGAGGGAGTTGGTGGCCATCTCAGATACTTTGTCTCAGGTGGTGCCCCACTATCACCCGCACTTTCATATGCCTATCTGGCCGCCGGGATTCCAATTCTTCAAGGATACGGAGCGACGGAGACCTGCATTGTTTGCGCTAATCGACCAGACAACAACCATGTCGGTTCCGTTGGAATTCCGTTCGGCGGAATTGAGCTACGAATTGCCGAGGACGGCGAGATACTTGTGCGCGGTCCGAACGTGATGCGTGGTTATTACGGACAGCCTGAAGCTACTGCTGCTGTTCTCAAGGATGGTTGGTTCTATACCGGCGATGTTGGACACATGGACAAGGAAGGTCGACTTTACATTACGGATCGAAAGAAAGACTTGTTTAAGTTGTCGAACGGAAAGTACATAGCTCCTCAGTTAATTGAAAGTCTTCTCAAGCAGAGTGAGTTTGTTGGTCAGGTGGTTGTTGTTGGTGCGGGGCGCAAACAGCCGGCGGCGCTGATTGTGCCGGATTGGGAAAGTCTCAACAAAGCCCTCGCCGAGACTGGTGAAACCTTTCCGAAAGACAAGACCGAACTTAGCAAGAACCCCACCGCTATCAAGATTGTTCAGAAGGACATTGCAGCATTAACCTCTTCGCTGGCTGACTACGAACGCATCCGCCGCGTCGCGTTGTTGCCAAACGAATTCACGATCGATAGTGGCGAGCTGACGCCTACATTGAAAGTAAAGCGACGTGTAATCGATGAACGTTTTGGCGACGTTATAGAAAATCTGTACTCCTGAAATGTTCGATATGTTTCAGCTTTTTCCGATTTGAAGGAGACGCTCCAGGTAAATCGACAGCTAAACATGTTCCTACAACGACTCTTTCTGATCGGTCTCGCTGGACTCGTTGGTACCTTGTGCCGGTACGGTCTTTCAGGATTAGTTGCGAGACACTTCGGCGAAACCTTTCCGACAGGAACCTTACTTGTTAACGTCCTCGGGTGCTTTCTTGCGGGATTTTTGTTCTACCCACTTAACGAGAGATTCCTGGTCAGTGAAGTGCTTCGTACAGCGCTGATGATAGGATTCCTCGGCGGCTTCACAACATTCTCATCATTCGGCTTACAAACGTTTACATTGGTTAAGGAGGGAGAACTTTTCTTTGCTCTCCTCAATGTGGTGATCTCAAACGCAATTGGCTTAGGTGGCGTGTGGGCAGGCTATTCGCTCTCAAAGCTCGCATGGTTATGATATGTCCATCGAAGACGGATACTTACTAAGAGTGATTGTTGGAGAGAGTGATCGATCCGGGCATCACCCGTTATACGAATCGATTGTACTCAAGGCTCGTGAGCAAGGGCTTGCGGGCGCCACAGTCACCCGAGGATTGATGGGTTTT
>DATEXA010000472.1:0-9838 GCA_035257465.1 Pyrinomonadaceae bacterium
GACCCCTCGATAATTGCGCTTATTAGATTTTTTGATCGAGTCGATTCGTCTTCAGGAGGCACGGCCGCGAAGGTTTCAGGCGTTTCAGTTTCAGGAACAAGCAACTTGGCTACGACTACGCAAGCAGGAATCGCCAGTACAGAAGCGGAGATCAGGTGCCCTGCTATCTGAGGAAACACCCCATTTAGAAATGCCACATAGACTCCGAGCGTACTAGACGCAACTGTTGCCATGCCAGCAGTCAACACAAGTAACAATTCCGAGCGCGTCATGCTTGCCAGGTATGGTCGGACTACGAGCGTCGATTCAACGCCAACGAAGATGTTTGCTGCGCTGGAAAGTGATTCGGCGCCGCTGATATTCATCGTTCTGTGGAAGATCCAGGCGAACAGCTTCACGAATATCTGTAACACGCGGAGGTGATAGAGCACGGAGGTGAATGCGGCGAAGAAAATTACTGCCGGAAGGACTTGAAAGACAAGAATGAAACCGATCGATCCTGACTCTCCAGGGCTCGCGGCAAGTGGTCCGAACAAAAACACCGAGGCACTCTTTGACGCGTTAAGTAACGCGAGCACCGCGGCGTTTAGCCAGAGTAGCACTCGAGGAAAAACAGGTAAGCGGAAAATAATTAAGCCGATCAGAAGTTGTAACGCGACTCCCCACGTGATAGTTCGCCACGCAATCATTCGTCGATTGCTGGAAAGCAACCAGCAGATTCCCGCGAAGACTATTAAGCCCACGGCTGACATGGCGTGATTAATCATTCTTTCCATCCTCTTAACCAGTTTTTATTGCAGGGAGACCGTAAGATACGGAAAAAACTCAGATCGAGCCAATCCGGTTTGCGCGATTAGCTTTTGAAGTTCTGGACCATCGAGTCCAATTAAAGAAACGTCAAGTACCAGATAGCTCGTTGTGAAGGATCGCTGCTCTCACTGGACAGGCTTTAAGACGGGAACAACATGTGTCCGGGGCGCTTGGTGGCTCTGGCCCGACGAGTACTAGTTCTGTTGTCTTAGTGCGGACAGTTTGCTCGGCGCAAAAACGAAATGCAAACGCTGAATGAGCGAGTCTTCATCCAGCTGGCAGTGCAGTGTGAAAAATGAAGCGTGCCCAGGCTTGACGTTGCTTCGATGAATCAGAAGAGCCGGCTCGCCGTTCAGAACTTGTAGTGAGATGCGGGTCACATCCCGGTACGCTTCGTAGAGTTTGGTGACGAGACGCAACACTTTGTCGCGGCCACATAGGGGCTCAGCCAGGGCATTAATCTCACCGCCCCCATCAGAGAAAAGAACGACGTCAGCCGCCAACATTTGCTTCAGTCCCTGCAGATCCCCGGCAGCGAGCCGAGATCGAAACCGTTGAAGAGTGTCGCGCAGTTTCTCTGCACGTCTCGAGAAATCGTTTACACGGTTCTTGTCATACGCGTCCATGATCCGTCGCGCACGGTGAAGAGTGACCTTGACGTTGGCCTCGGTCATTTCCAGTGCTTCAGCGGTTTCAGTGGTTGAATAATCAAACACTTCTCGCAACAACAGCACGGCGCGCTGTGCCGGAGTCAGAGCCTCCAATGCCAATAAAAAGGCGAGCGTAACGCTCTCCATGAGATCGTAATGGGCCATGGGCGAGAGTTCTGAGGCAATTGGATGCTCCAGGAGTAACGAGCTATCGCCTTCGGTGCTTACGGGCGACGGAAGCCACGGGCCGAAATACTCTCGTCGTCGGCGGCGTCGCAGTTGATCACGACTGAGGTTCAAGGCCACCTTCACGAGCCATGGTCGCAGCGAAGATTGCATGTCCTTCGGCGGCTTTTCCAGCGCCCTCAGGAAAGTATCTTGAACAATATCCTCAGCGTCAGCAGCACTGCCGGTCATGCGATAGCAAATACCCCACAAAAATTGTTTGTGTTCATCAAACGTTTCCGCTGAGATGGTCATGACTGCTCGAGTTTTACTGGGGCCTCGTGAACGCTCGTCTCGTTCTCTACCTGAAAGCTATGGTGTCTTCGCCGTGAGCTTCATAAGTTGTGAATTATTGCTAACGCGACCATTCCTATCATTTTGATCTGGTAGCGGCACTTGGTTCCCATTCAGATTTCCAATGGTCCAGACTTGAAACAGGTAAGCCTTTCCTTCTCTGCGGAGGAAGACTAGATATGATGCCGCGCTGGGATTCTCCCTTTCAATACGCTGCGTGAGTACTAATCGGACAACGCTCTGATTGGTATTTCGCAGCATCACAACATTTGGCTTTGTGGGGTCGATCTGTTCAAGCGCGTAGGTGCCGGCTGGAAGTGTTCGCCCGTTTAAGACGAACTCGAACGGAATCTCTATCTCAAACAGATGAACGCTTTGAGCATAGACCGTAGTTGGCTGGGCCGACATAAAACACATTACCACCAAAATGAGAGTAAAAGGGTGCTTTCGCATGTAACCTCCAGCGCTGCGAGCGACCAGCATGCCGCTCACTCAAGCTCTTTACAGCGATAACACGCTCGAGGTCGTCGAAAGGTTACAGTTGTCGGCGAAAAGTGGTTTCGCGGGTGCGAACCTGAATGGCCGGCTTCTGTTTCTTGTCGAAGCTGGAGGCGCTTTTCATGGCTGCTTATCGGAAGGCAAGGCGATTCGTAGAACAGGTTTCCCACCAACATTCTGTAGAGGGAAGTAGACTCGATGGGTGCGACTATCAACCGCAACGCTGTGCGCGTCGGCTGCGAAAAATCCTTCACCAACTTTCACCAGATTGCGACCACGCTCATCGAAAATCGAGATGATGCCACTCTCGGCAGAGACATAGAGTCGGCCCAAAGCGGCATCAAACGCGAGAACGTCCGGATCCGAGCCGACGGGTAACGTTGTCGTAGCTTTTTTACTCTCAAGATCGAAAACAACGAGTCTTGCATTTTCTTCGCACGCCACAAACGCCAGCCGGTGTTCCGAGTCAATGAGCAAACCATGGCTTCCTCTGCAACCGTTCAACGGATAATGTGAGATCAATTGATCCGAGGTTGGATTTATCTCCGCTAACTCTTCACGACCGTCTACGGCAACGAAGATACGATCTGACTTTGAATCATACTGAGTGTTCCCCGCGCCACCTCCAAGCTGAATCGTCGAGAGAGGCTGATTGGTTTTGGCGTCAATTACCGTATCAGTTTTTCCATGTAGATCCGAGACATAGATCTTGTTCTCTCTTGTCGCATAAGCAATTCCATCCGGATAGTCTCCTGCCGGCACGCGAGCGATTATGCTCAACGTCTGATCATCAATAATTGCTAACTCATTTGTTCCGGTAGCTGATGCGTAGACACGATGCAGGGAGGGAACAGCGAGAACGCCATGAACTCTTTTCAAGCCTTTTATGTCGCCGATAACAGCCTGCTTCTCGAGGTCAAATGCGCTTACGAGATCAGAACCAAGATGCGCGATGTAAAGGCGGCCATTAACAGCATCGAGAGATTGGTAATCAAACCGATTCGTTCCGCCACCAAGTGGAACATCGGTCAATGTTCGAAGAGGTAACTTTTCAGGTGACCCACCCGAGTTTGCACTAACACCAGGGGTTTTTTCAGGCTGCGCAGTCGTTTGCTGTAGCCGCTTTGAAGCGGAGCAGGCAATCAGTAGCAATATCAAACCATAGATGGTTACTGGCACAACGGAACTAAAACTGAATGATCGCCAATTCATTGTTCGCGAGTTTAAACCCTGACTAATGCCCCTTCAACAGTTCGAGTTTTGGGTCAGCTCTTCAGCGTCTTGATTTCCCTTGCGTCGCGTTATCTGCGAATGACCTTATATGCTGGCCTGACGACTTCGTGTCCATTAGAATGTCGTTGCTCTCATGCTAGCCAGAGTTACGCGGTCCGTATCGCTTCGCTGACTCTGAAAGAAACATCACTTTTCTCTCGCTTCCCGCGTTCTGCTAAGGCCATTCTCACAGTGAGGATCGAGCACGAAAAATCATGGAGCTAACCCCCGGCACTCGAATTGGATCATATGAGATTCGCCACTGGATCGGAGCGGGCGGAATGGGAGAGGTATACTTCGCCCGCGATACTAAGCTGGGCCGTTACGTCGCGCTCAAGGTACTACTTCCTGAACTAACCGCAGACGAAGAACGCGTACGTCGTTTCGAGCAGGAGGCGCGTGCCACTTCAGCGTTGAACCATCCCAATATCCTCACCATTTTCGAAGTCGGAAAGGAGGGTGACGTCCACTTCATAGTCACCGAGTTTGTTGATGGCGTTACGCTCCGCAAACTTATGACGGAGGAAAAGCTTCGCCTTGGTCCAACGCTCGATATGGTGATTCAAATTGCTGCTGCTCTTTCTGCAGCGCACGCTTCTGGCATTGTGCATCGTGATATCAAGCCTGAAAACATCATGCTGCGTCCCGACGGCTACGTTAAAGTGCTGGACTTCGGACTCGCCAAATTAATGCCCACTCAAGATCAGAGGATTACTGATCCGAATGCTTCGACTGCTTTAAATATGAATACGGAGCCCGGTGCCATTGTGGGCACGGTGAATTACATGTCACCGGAGCAACTGCGAGGCATGAAGGTGGATGGCCGAGCCGATATCTGGAGTCTTGGCGTGGTCGCCTACGAAATGATTGCAGGGCACCCGCCTTTCAACGGTTTGACTAAGAGTGATGTGATTGCAGCGATTCTGCGTCAGGAACCGGTCCAAATCACGAGATACGCAGCGGATGTTCCTCAGGAGCTTCAGCGGATCGTCGCGAAATCGCTTCGCAAGGATCGAGATGAACGCTATCAAATAGCCAAGGACTTGCTGATAGATTTGAAGGACCTGAGGCAGGATCTGCAACTCGATGTTAGGCAGGATCGGATTCGGATGTCTGATCCAATTCGTGATGCAACTGCTGACGACGAGCTGGTGCAAACGCGCGGGTATACAAACAGAATTGAACCAGCCAGGCGCACGTCAGGCGCTCATTATCTTTTCGACGAGATTAGACAGCACCGAGTCGGAGTCACGGTCACGGCCCTCTCAACCATTCTCTTATTAGCGGCCGTGGTGAGCTACAGCTGGTTTTACGGAAGACATTCCGTCTCAAAAGCCGGATTTAGTTCAGGCCCACCAAGCACCACGGAAATAATGACAACAAGCAATGTCAGAGAAGGGACAATATCACCTGACGGAAAGTACATTGCGATTGTCGTTGAGGATGCCGGAAAGCAGAGCATCAAAATACAGCAGCCTTACAATCCGGGCGAAGCGCCAGTAATCGCGGACGGGGGTGAGTACCGCGGGCTCGTCTTCTCTCGTGATGGAACTTCGGTCTTTTACCTCGCAAGAGACGAAAAAGGATCCGCGCTCTATCAAGTTTCGACATTAGGCGGCGCCGCGAGAAAGCTTCTTACCAATATCGAGACGCCCATTACTCTTTCGCCCGATGGAACGCAGTTAGCATTTGTGCGTAGAAACTCCGGCGGAACAGTTTTAATTACAGCAAAGGCGGATGGTACTGCAGAGAGGGAGTTGGCTACTGCCACGGGGCAATTCGAGTTCAGTACATTTCGTCCTAATAGTGGTCCCGCCTGGTCCCCCGATGGAAAAGTCATTGCCTGTCCTACTATGACCGTAGGTGATCCTATGTACATGGAAGTGGTCGCTGCGCGCGTCGACGATGGCTCAGTGAAGCCGATGAGTTCCCAACGCTGGTTTCTGATTGGCCAATTAGGATGGCTATCGGATGGTAGTGGTCTAATAATGGCAGCCCAGGAAAAGACGCCACCGCAAACTACGCCGCAGATTTGGTCGGTCACGTATCCCGGTGGAGAAGCCCGGGCTCTTACGAGCGATGTAGGTCTTTATCAGGGGATTGGCTTAACTGCGGACTCAGCCACTCTGCTCACCACTCGGACGAACCAAACTTCCAAGATCTGGATTGCTTCTGTCTCTCAACCAGATGATGCCGAAGAATTGCCGGCCAGCAAGAACAAAGGCTCAGGCGGTCTGGTCTGGACGCCGGATGGAAATCTTGTCTACGCCTCAAATGAAAGTGGCACGATGGAAATCTGGACCACGAACGCGAAGGGAAGCGACGTCAGGCAAAATGACCTTCGACAAGCACGCCTGTGTTGAGCCGGCTATTTCTCGGCATGACTCAAAGTTCATAGTTTTTGCAAGCTATGCCACGGGTAAAGCGCACATTTGGCGGATTGAGAAGAATGGGAACGATCTAAAACAACTGACGAACGGGACTTACGAAGATTGGCCTGACTTTTCACCTGATGGACAATGGGTAATCTATCATGGCGGGACAAAACCTTCAGGCGACGGTATTTGGAAAATCTCGATCGATGGTGGCACGCCTACTCCGTTGTCAGACAAGGAAGCGCGACATCCGGTTTTCTCACCTGATGGAAAGCTGATCGCATGTTATCTGCGTGATGAAGGAACACCCTGGCAGTTGGCAGTTCTACCGGTTGGAGGCGGGTCATCTTTGAAGACGTTTCCGATTCCCGTTTCGGTTGCGGACCAATGGGCGGGACCTCGATGGGCAGCGGATGGCAAGGCAATCACTTACCTTGTCACTAAGGGAGGCATCTCGAATATCTGGGCGCAACCACTAACTGGGGAACCAGCCAAGCAACTGACGAATTTCAACCAGGAGCAAATTTTTGCCTTCGCCTGGTCCCCAGACGGGAAGAGCCTCGCTTTAGTGCGCGGTGTGAATGCGAAGAGCGTCGTCTTGATGAAGAACTTCAGACACAATTGAGAGATCACTCCCAGAGTGTTTCTCACACGTCTTGCTGTTCGTTTCCTCCAAGCTCCAAACTACTATTTTTTCCTCGACTTAGAGCCCTTCCTTACTTTGGCCTCTTTTTTGTTTAATGCTGTGGCACCAACTACGCCGTACGGGCTCAATTGCACGAAAGTGTTCTTGAACGAAATAGTGTTGCACACCCATTGGCTGCCATCCCAAAAACACTGAACCAGATCGCCTGTGTCAGAGGTCATCGTAAGCTCTCCAAGGCTATTGGGTTGGGCCGCAACGCTGATGTTGTTGCTGGTGTAATCAATGGTGCCAAAATCGCCATTTTTGTGTCCCATAGTTGTTCCTCCTAATTTAATGGTGGATAGAACGGGCATACATCGCCCGTGAAAGACGATTCGCTAGTCCTCCCCGGGGACATGCAGGAGACTGTTTCCGGGTGAACACCCAACTTGATAACGAAAACCTTGGTATGCCTGGGCCCACATTGTGCGAGGTTGGGGTTAACGAATGACTCTGGACGTCCGTGCGAACTCTATTGAACCCAATTCACGGTGTCAATGCCCAGCGGCTTAGTTGTTGGTCCAGCTGCTTCTGGCAACAGAGCTGATAGGAATAAAAGTTTCTCTGTGATTCTCCCAATCTATCTCTCGCTTCCTTTCAGCCAACCAAGAGCCAATGACTCAAGCAGACTCTGATGTGTTCTGTTCTGGCATGGCTGCGTGGCACTAATTATTCTGTTAGGCTTCCTCTACACAAAGTATATTTGATGTCTAAATCAACGGCTTTACCGCAGTGATCTATCGATGACCGCTAGTAGCAACACCGGCGGACAACGAACTAGCGAGAACAGGAGTAAGGGACTATGAATAAAGTATTGGACGATGAAGCTCTGGATCAGATCTTTCGCGGAGCCCGGACACATAACGCGTGGCTTGACAAGCCTGTCACCGACGAAACACTCCGGCAATTGTTTGAACTGATGAAGTGGGGACCTACGAGTGCCAACAGCAACCCCGCGCGGTTTGTCTTCGTTCGTTCGAGAGAAGCAAAAGAGAGACTACGGCCGATCCTTGCGCCCGGAAACGTGGAGAAGACAATGGCCGCGCCGGTTACAGCGATCATTGCTTATGACTTGTTATTTTTCGAAAAGCTGCCAAAACTGTTTCCCCATAGTCCCACGATGCGAAATCTATTTGCTGAAAATCCTCAACTGGTTGAGGTCACGGCCAAGCGCAACTCCTCTCTGCAGGGTGCGTATCTGATAATTGCCGCCCGCGCTATAGGACTCGACTGTGGACCAATGTCAGGTTTTGACAATCCTCGCCTCGACGAAGAGTTTTTCGGAGCGGGTAGAGAGTGCGAAGGGTGCGAGCAAGAGTTCTTTCCGGCTGGCCACGTCAAGTCGAATTTCTTGTGCAACCTGGGCTACGCTGACGCGTCGAAGGCTTTACCACGCGGGCCACGCTTCGAATTTAATGAAGCCTGTACGATCGTTTGACAAGTGAAATGAGACTCGGATGAAAACATTTCACAAATTCACGTCGCCATAAGCCTCTTAGGAATTCTTTCGGGTCTCGTTGTTATGGCCGGGCTTTTCAATGCGAAGCGACTCGATCGTTGGACGGCTGTCTTTCTTGTTAGTACGTTGGCGACGAGCGTAACTGGATTTCTTTTTCCGTTTCACGGCGTCACTCCAGGAATTATCGTTGGCATCATCTCGGTGGTCCTGCTCGCGGGAGCAATCATTGCCCGGTATTTTGGCGGGCTTCTGGGTGGATGGCGTTTGCTTTACGTCGTGACCGCAATGATTGCGCTTTATTTGAATGTATTCGTTTTGATTGCTCAGCTCTTTCAGAAGGTGCCGTCGTTGAAGGCTTTGGCGCCGACGCAAACGGAGCCGCCATTTTTAATAGCGCAAGTTTCTACCCTCGTGATCTTCGTCGCGCTAACAATTACGGCCGCGATCAAGTTTCGCTTGCCAGGAATGTCCCGGCGATTTACAGGTTAATGTTGTTGTTACAGGAGACACGAATGTCCATTCGACCAGTTAAGCGACTCACGAAATCAAAGCCGACACTTGAAGGTGCGGGAGTGCACTTGCGACGCGCATTCGGTTTCGGCAAAACATCCGACTTTGATCCTTTCCTTCTACTTGACGATTTTCGAAATGATATTCCGGAGGATTACCTGGCTGGATTTCCATGGCACCCGCATCGTGGAATCGAGACCATCACGTATGTTCTCGCAGGCGAGGTCGCGCATGGTGACAGTATGGGCAATAGTGGGTCGATCGGCGCTGGGGATGTTCAGTGGATGACAGCCGGAAGCGGAATCATTCACCAGGAAATGCCGAAGGGTGACTCAGCAGGACGAATGCACGGATTTCAACTGTGGGCCAATCTCCCAGCTGCCTTGAAGATGACGGCGCCGCGTTATCAGGAAGTGAAAGCGGCCGACATACCATTCGTGACTGACGACGACGGAACTCAGGCACGAATCATCTGTGGAAGTTTCTGGGGAACGAAAGGCCCGGTGGATGGAATTGCCGCGGATCCAATGTACTTAGATGTGTCAGTGCCGCCGGGAAAAAGAAAAGCGCTTCCAATCACGACGGCTCGACACGCGTTTGCGTACGTGTTTGCTGGCTCCGGCAAGTTTTGTAATGCCTCCGGTCCTCTCACGGTGCCAACAGAAAGCGTGAAGTGGTTAGATACTAGTCCTCCGGCTGAAGCGGACGATCGTTCCCTCGTACTCTTCGATAGCGGTGATGAAGTTGTCGTTCAGGCCGGAGATGATGGCATTCGCTTTCTGCTCGTATCAGGGGAGCCGCTCAAAGAGCCAGTGGCATGGTATGGGCCAATCGTGATGAACACACAGGAACAACTGCAGAAAGCATTCGAAGAACTGCGCGAAGGTACGTTTTTGAATCCACCCAACTGAGTTTGTCCTGAAAATGCGAAAGCGCGGTCACCTGAAATTGGCAGCACTGCCTTGCCCCAGAGGGGCAACATGTTTATAGCGCGCTTCTCTACCTCCGGCTTCGTTCGGAGGAGCGGACAGAACGTCAGCATCTGGGTACGACGGAGTGT
>DATEXA010000473.1:0-10208 GCA_035257465.1 Pyrinomonadaceae bacterium
GGAGCCCGCCCGCAAGATGCTCACGAGCCATACCGGCGACATACTTACCGATCAGCCTTTCCCCGTCCGCGTTCGGATGGCGCTGACCGATCTTGGGACGACATTTATCAAGCTCGGACAGGTCCTGAGCAGCCGTCCCGATCTGGTTGGGCCGGAGCTCGCGCACGAGCTGTCGCATTTGCAAAGCGGCGCACCTGCCGACCCGCCCGATGTCGCAGTCGCCACGATCGAGAAGGAACTCGGACGACCAATCGATGAGTGCTTTCAAGACTTCGATCGCGAGGCGATGGCTTCGGCGTCGATAGGACAGGTTCACCGCGGTAGGCTGCGCAGCGGAGCGCTGGTGGTTGTGAAAGTGCAACATCCCGGCATAGAAGGCACAATCCGCCGCGATCTGGACATCATGTCCAGCCTTGGCGCCATTGCCGAGCGGCAGGAAGAACTGAAACGCTACCAGCCGGGCGCGGTGATGCAGGAATTCCGTCAGACTCTCTTGCGCGAACTGGATTTCGGTCGCGAGATGAGTAACCTTGAGCGGTTCCGCCAAAACTTCGCCGCCGACCATACCGTAGTCTTTCCCAAGCCATACCCTGACCTGAGCACTGGCCGCGTCCTGACAATGCAACTGCTCAAAGGGACGAGCGTGGGGGATGTGACACAGTTGCATCGCCGACGCATTGACCGCGAATCGCTTGCTCGCCACGTCGCCGGAGTTTTCACCCAAATGATCTTTCGTGATGGGTTCTATCATGCGGATCCGCACCCGGGTAATATCGTGGTGATGGCCAGAGGGCGACTGGGAATACTGGATGCCGGCATGGTCGGCCGAGTAGACGATGAGTTGCGTGAGCGTGTCGTGGAGATCCTGCTCGCCGCCTCTGACCACGACGCGAACCGGCTAGCCGATCTGATTACCGTAATGTGCAAGGCGCCGGCCAACGTGGATCGCGCCGCCGTTAGTGCTGACCTGATGGAAGTCTTCGATCAGTATGGCGCGCAAGCGGTCGATCAATTTGATCTCGGCGGCGTTCTTACCGAGGTCACTCATCTCTTGCACCAATACAACAGCGTTATGCCGAGCCGCCTCTCAATGCTGTTCAAATGTCTCATCGTCCTCGATGGCACCGCGCGGGGCCTCAACGCCAAGTTCAACCTGGCCAAATTATTGGAGCCGTTTCGGAGTCAGTTTGTGCTACAGCAGTTTTCTCCGGAAACATTGTTACGGAAGGCAAAGACAGTAAGCCGTGATTGGCTCTCGCTGGCGGAATCCTTGCCACGAGGTTTTCACAGCCTGCTTGAACAATTGCAAAGCGGAGATTTCGGCGTTCGCATAAAAGACTCGTCGCTCGAAAGATCGATCAACAGACTGGTGTATGGCTTGTGCACCAGCGCCCTTCTGCTTGCCTCTGCCTTACTGTGGATAAACCATGTTCCGCCTACTATCCGGGGAGTATCAGTGCTGGGCGCCGCGGGTTACCTGGTGGCCGCCTTCCTCGCGACGCGGGTTTTATGGCGGGTCCGCAGGTTGGAAAAGCGCAAGGATGATTAGAGCCCTTAACGGCTCACCAGTTTTGTAGTAAAAAATGCGGGCAGTCATTTATTGACTGCCCGCTTTGTTTCGCCCGATCCAGATCACGATTTCAGATCTCAAGTGCGAAAGCTGAACACATCGTAACGGATCGGGCAGTAGCCCGAGGCACAACGCGAACATCGTTCATGGACGGGACACACTAATCTTGTTCTCGATTGACCTCACGCCACGCATCGATTTGATCAACTTCTGCGCCTTCATTCTCGCCCTTGCGGAATTGACTGTTCCTGTTAGCACAGCCCGACCTTCGTTGATACTTATCGAAACTGAACTCAACTCTGAGTCTTCGCTGAGTTTCTTCGAAGCGTCTTGCTGCAACACTGAGTCGATGTTTGCAGTTTCAATGACAACTGGGTTTACCAGAAGCGGTGGGCCAACCGAAACTGAATCTTGCCTGGGTGTCGCGGGAGATTCTCTTGGAATGTCCGCTGCTACGTTAGCCGGCAACTCCGTCGCTGACTTACTGTTTATATGGACCTGGTTTTTTGCTGGCTTATTCGGTAGTTCGATTCTCACGATCTGTCCAGCTCCCGGCGGCGCGCCAAAACTCAAATTAGAAACATATAGCGCACCATCGGGTCCAAGTGTCATCCCCCCAGGAAAGCTCAAGCCCGTCGCAATTACCGTTTGGTCGCCGTTAGGATCAATTCTAACGACCCGGCCCGAACCTAATTGAGCCGGACTTGGAAACCCAGGATTTGTCATCGATTCAAGGACGTACATCCGGTCACGTTGATCGAAGGCAAGTCCCAGCACTGTTGTGAGTCCGGTAGCCCAGGTCTTCAGTTGACCACTAGGTGTCAATTTCATGATCTGTTCTGTGCCGGGATCCACCGGAAATAAACCAAGGTTTCCAAAGAAGAAATTTCCCTTGTAAGCAATTGCGGTTGGCACTATGTGACCTTGGCTGGCAGAGACATCAACGATGCGAGTGATCTGCCCGCTCGTCGTAATCCTGTCGACCTCACCGTGGTTTGGCTCAACAGCGATGAAGTCACCATCAACCACCACCATGCTGTACCAGGTGCCGTCCGGTTCAAAATCGGGTTGGTTCGGATGCAAAACGGGATTTGCTTGTTGAAATGCACTGAGATTTGCAATCAGAGACGGCGGTCCATTTTGGTTAATGCGAACTATTCCGTTAGGAAAGCTGGTGACGCCATGCGAACAACCCGCTCCGGCTAGCAATGCGTACATTGTGTCGCCGATGAACGCTACATCTGCAACGCCCGAGACAAGTCCATTAACTGTCTGACTAGAGGGAAGTGTATCGGTCACAGTTGTGCGCACGCCATTCTTAATCACCGAAATGCGCCCACCAGAATTGCTGCCCAGGTAAGGACCCGGAAAATCAGTTAGCTGTAACTCCGGGCAAATTCCATTGGTGGAGTTCGTTCCACCTGTTCCGCCTTCAGCAACGTACAAATTGCCATCAGGACCAAACTTCAAGCCGCGGGGATTATTCAAACCAAATGCATAAATGGTGAAGTCAGGCGGTGGGGCCGGTGCAAAGGCTACTCGGGCTGCTACTTTCGGAGAAGGTCCAATTATTAGAATCAACGCTACTAGGAAAAGTGCACCTACCAGCGCAGCTGGACTGAGTAGACATGTCTTCAAATGTTTCATCTTGTGATTCCTTCCTGCTGATATTGCGTGGGTATACTTCTCCGCACCGCACAATGCCAATGATGAACAGAGTGCGAGAGAGTCGGATCGTTCGAGATTGAAGATAAACATCTCGAACATTGCAATTGCTCCTACTTACTACTGCGTAAAATCCAGACAGAACCTCTAATGGAGGCAATAAGACTCGCTTTTACAGAATCATTTTTAACGCGGGGGGTTGACGTGTAAGGGCAAGTTACGAGTAGTTGGGAGACAACGATGAAAGTCATCGAACTACTTTCGGTCTGGGCTAAGGCGAGCGCTCCTTGGACGAGCGACGCCAGTTGAAGCTCACAAACATTAGAAGACACAGGCGAGCTAGGGCTCTCTTCAGTGCAAACGCACCAACGCTTTGAAGAGGTACGCGCTTAATGTCTTCCACCGCACAAGGAGGGATGAACTCTACTCCGGGTGGACCTACGAGGCAACAAGATTCCTTTCAAACCTCGACGCTTGCTAAAAGTAGTTACCCTGTAATACCTTCCACTCATTCCCCGGACGATTGGTTTTACCCCAAAACCAAGACTTCCCTTCTAATCCCTCTTTTCTGAATATTTGTGTTTACTCGAAGAGCGGAAAAGTGTCTGCAAAAAACAAACGAAGAATTCTGATCGTCGACGATTCGCGCACAATGCGCCGGATGGTCGCGACCTCACTTTCCAATATCGGCGAGTGTAGGTTCGAGGAGGCGGCTAACGGATTGGAAGCGATTGAACGTCTCGTTCTTGGACCTGCCGATCTGATGATCCTGGATCTAAACATGCCCGAATTACACGGCATCGAGGTGCTTAAGTTTGTGCGGGCACGCCCGATGTACCAATCGATGCCCGTGGTAGTGTTAACGACAAAAGGTGAGGAATCCATTCAACGCGAAGCTATGGCCGCCGGCGCAAGTCTCTATCTCACCAAGCCGTTTTCATCAGTCGAGCTCGAGACCAAAGTTCGCGGACTATTAGCAGAGGCAGGCGACAAAGCATAGTGGCAGACCTCAATCAACCACCTGACGATTTCGTTAATCAGTTCCTCGACGACTACTTTGCGGAGTGCGAGGAACATTTGGCCACGGTTCGTGCTGGACTTCTGAACCTCGAACGCTTTGTCGATAGTTCCATCGCTGACACTGCTCAACTCGACGAGTTATTCCGATCATTCCACACAATCAAAGGAATCTCAGGGATGGTGGGTCTTTCGCCAGCCGAGCAGTTGGCACATGAGATGGAGGGCTATCTCAGAGTGCTGCGGCAAGGTGAAGCACAGCTATCCAAAGAAGGTTTCGATGCTCTAATCGAAGGCACTAAGCTTCTCGAGGAAGTCATCAACGCCCATAAGACCCATGCTCCTGCGCCAGCGATCGAACGCACAATAACGGTATTGAGTGAAGTGATCGCCCGAAGTGATACCTCCCTAAAGCCAACAAAAAGGCAAGCGGAACAGACTCACAAGACCCAGGACAAAAAGAAGTGGAGATTTCTTTTCGCTCCAAGTCAGGCTCGATCGGAAGCAGGAATCAATATCAACAGTGTTCGCGCACGCCTACAGAGTATTGGCGAGATCCTTAGCACCACACCGCTCGTCCATGAAGGCAACGTACTTTTTGAATTGATCGTGGCGACTTCCGCATCGGAGAGTGAACTGGACGCGCTCAAAGAATTGGAACTGACCATCGAGCCAATACAGCCCGAAGAAAAAACTGAACCGGCAACACCTACCTCTCAAACGACCTCCACTTCCGTACGCGTCGATTTGGTCCGACTCGATCAACTCATGCTCCTTGTTGGCGAACTTATTGTTACTCGTGCGCGGCTGGAAAAGAATCTGAAATCAATAAGAACGTCGATCATTCCGGCACAGTGGCGCCAACTAAAAGAAGTCAATGTAGCGTTTGGCAAACAACTTCGAGATTTGCGCAACGACGTCATGCGCGTACGCATGGTGCCGATAGCGGAGGTGTTTGACAGGATGCGTTTCGTTGTTCGCGACATCTCGCGCGAGACCAGAAAGCAAGTCACTCTGCAACTCAGTGGTCAGGAAACCGAAATCGACAAGTTTCTTGTCGAACGTTTGATGGATCCACTTCTTCACCTGGTGAGGAACTCGATCAGTCACGGCATTGAATCAGAAGAACAGCGAATTGCCGCCGGCAAACCCGCAGAAGGACACATCTATCTACGCGCAACAACCGCAGGCGAGCTCGTTGTTATTGAAGTTGGTGATGATGGTTGTGGCATTGATGTGAAGAGTGTCGCAGCCCAGGCACCGGAGATTGCTCTCTGGGATGATGAGGGTAGGATCGACTTCGATCGATTACTCGAGACGATATCAGCACCGGGATTTTCAACTCGTGATCATGCAGATCGCGCCAGTGGCCGCGGAGTTGGAATGGATGTCGTGGCCCGAGCGATCAAGGATCTGGATGGCGCTCTTTCCGTTTTTACCGAAGCCGGCAAAGGAACTACCTTTCGGATTGAGTTACCTTTGACTCTGGCTATTACCGATGCGCTTATCGCAACTGCGGATGCTCAGACATTCGCTATCCACCGTTCTTCCGTCCAGGAAGTCATCGAGATTGAACCTGACTCGATAAAGGTTATTGAAAATAACGAAATAATTCTCCATCGCGACGAGGTACTGCCACTTGTCCGCTTGTCGCGCGTCTTTAATCTTAAAGACAAAAAAGAGGGCTCGCTTCACGCTTTCGTGATCGGAACCGGAAATCGAGCAACGGGTCTTGTCGTCGACAAGGTCCTCGGTCTCCGCGAGGTGGTGGTGCGATCGCTGAGTGATCCCTTGACGGATGTTCCGGGCGTAGGCGGTGCAACCGAACTTGGCGACGGACGGCCAATTCTTATTCTGGATGTGGCAGAAATCTTGAACGAGTCGCGTCACGTTTACGCATCTCAACAAACACACTAAGCGTACATCAATGTCAACCACGTCACCGGCACCAACTGCAGAAGAGTTCGTCTTGTTCGAACTCGTTAATACGCACTACGCGGTGCGGAGTGCTTTTGTGAGCCGGTTGGAAATGCTGGAAAGTGTTACGCCCGTTCCAAACGCCACTGCATCGCTGGAAGGTGTGGTACTTTCGCGTGGGCGCATTATTCCTGCCGTTAACCTGCGCGCACGTTTTGGGTTTCCCAAGATCCCGTACGACCTTCGCACTCGTCTCATCGTTGTGGAAGCCGACAATCGAACTATAGGGCTGATTGTGGATGCAGCGCGAGAGTTCACCTCGCTGCCTGCTGCCGAGATACAACAGGCGCCGCAGGCAATCGCGAATCTCAACGGTGATTACCTGGAAGGTATCGCCACAATCTCAGGTCGAATGATTCTTGTTTTGCGACTCGAAGAAATCTTAAAAATCGCAGATGACCTTCCGGCAGGTAACCCGGTAAGCACAATTGAAAGTTAGTGGCCTAACAAACGCGCTGAATGAGAGTGCGAAAACTAAGGAGCTTGAAATGTCCAGTCAAATGAGAGCAGCTGAGGCAAGCAATCTCGAGACGAATGTCTTCGATATTCGCTTACAAGCCGAGGAAGTTGTCAAAACTGCGAACCTCGTGAAGGACATCGCTAATGAAGTCGCTACAGGTGCGGTTTCCCAGGTGGTATCACTTGATTCTGCGCTGGACCGCAGCAACCAACTCACCAATTCGCTCAAAGAAACTGCCGATCAAGCAGCGTCGATCATCAGTTCAATCGCACAGATCTCGGCATCAATAACAGAGTCTGCCACTTCAATCGAACAATGCACAATGAGTGCGACAAACCTTGCTTCGTCGGTGAATGAGAACGCGGCGGCCATCGAAGAGACGGCGTCGTCCATTCAGAATGTCACGCAGACAGCACAGGAGATGACACTTGCTGCCGAAGGCGTTTCCAGCGCCGCAACTGAGCTAACAGCGTCAATCAGGACCGTCGTTGGCGAAACTGAAAGTCTGACGTCGTCGATCAATGAAACAGCGGCGGCGATGGAAGAGACTGCACGTTCGAATCAAGGTTTAGCGGAAAACGCCGATGATTTGACAGTCGCAGCCGAACAGACTTCTGCGGCAATCAATGAAATGGGCGCATCGATCGAAGAAGTCTCCTCCATGTCAGAGAATCTCGCTTCGTCTGTTGACGAGGTTGCCAGTTCGATTGAAGAGATGGCTCGTTCAATCCAGGGCGTTTCCCAAAACACGTTGCGAATAACTGATGAAACCACGTCAGTAGCCAACAGTGCGGCCGAAATGGATCGTTCGATGCAGGCAGTCGCCTCAATGGCGCAAAACGCACACGAACTAACGACTCGTGTCGCGCGTGACGCGAGTGAGGGAGGTGCAATGGCTCGCGCGTCGATCGAAGGTTCAGGTCGTGTGCGCGAAGCTATGAATCAATCGGCGACCGTTATTCGGGAGATGGGTAAACGCTCAAGTGAGATCGGTGGCATTGTCAACACAATCAATGTTATCGCCGAGCGAACGAACATGCTTTCGTTGAATGCGTCGATTGAAGCAGCGCGGGCCGGGGAAGCAGGTCGCGGCTTTGCAGTTGTAGCAGAAGAAATTCGCAACCTTGCTGACCGCTCAGCGCAGGCTACAGCAGACATCGCGAACATCATCCAGTCGGTCCAGGAAGTGGTGCAGGAGGCTATTAAAGCAACCACTGACGGTGTCCGGATTGCAGATGAAGGTAACCGTCTTGCTGAGGAAGGATTGAAAGGTCTGGAAAAAATACTCTCGGGTGTCAGTGAGACGACGCAGCTCGTCGCTCAGATCACGAGAGCAACGGAAGAGCAATTGAACGCGGGCCAAGAGGTTCGGAGGGCGATTGAAACCGCGGCGGCACAATCAAAACATGCTGCTGCTGCCACTGCTGAACAAGTCAGCACAACACAGACGATTGTTCAATCAACAACTGGCATTAGGAAAGTGTCAAAGGAAGTGAACCAGGCGATGACTGAGCAAGCGCATGCAGCTCGCGAAATCATCAAGGCTTCTCAGGCCACGACAAAGATCGCAAGTCAGGTTCGCAAAGCTGCAAACGAGCAATCAGTTGGCGCACAACAAATCGCAACTGCTCTTAACTCCATGCGACGGTCAGCGTCGGTTTCATTTAAATCTTTGCAGGAACAAGCGACCGCGACGAGCCAGGTCTCCGATGAGGCTTTAAGACTAACTAAGATGATCACGATTGTTTCCAAAGCAACCGGAGAACAAGCTGTATCCGCGCGTCAGATAACCGTCGAAACAGACCTGATGAGGCAACAGTCAGAACAACTGGCTCGTGCAGTGTCGGAACAGGCCCGAGCTACAAAGGAGACGAGGGAGGCCACTGCCAACATCTCCCAACAAGTTCGCCTGATTGCGCAAGCAAATATTGAACACGCTCTGTCCGCTGAGTCGATTCGCGAATCACTGGCAGAAACACGCCACATCACAGATCGCAACGCGAGCACGGCAACAGACACACTGAATGCGACTACTACCCTTCTCGGTTCAGCACTTCAGTTGTCGAACATCATGGACAAGATGAATACGGATCGCTTAGGCTCAAATGGTTCAACAGGTCAGTCAACAAAGAAGCGCAGTCGTCAATCACGGAAAAACGTGAAAGACGTTGCACCCCCACAGGAAACCCCTGGCCCCTCTGTAAGTCGAACCCCATTGGAAGTAGATGAAAACTGATGAGCGAAGTGTCTCCAGCGAGACACCGTCGCCAAAACGAAGTTTAGGATGGCAGACAATTTCCAACCTGAGTCGGTTGTTGGTGTTTTTACTACCGACGCAGAACTGAAGATCAAGGTGTGGGACAACGTGCTGGTTCGTTTCACCGGGGTGTCTTTTGACGACGCCCGTGGGAAACAAATCCACCAACTGTTTCCAGATATTGAGACCAGGGGGCTAGCCAGGAAACTTGAAACGGTTCTCAAGACCGGTACTATCGAAGTCCTTGCACCCGCTTTTCATCGCTACTTAATTCCCTGCCCTCCCCAAAAACCTTCAGCCCGTTTCGAACACATGCTACAGAGAACGACCATCGCGCCCGTGCTTGAAGATCAGTTAGTCGTTGGTGTGCTCGTGACGATTGAAGATGTGACCGCCAGAGTTGAACGTGAACGCGAACTTGCTGAACTCCTGAATAGCCCGGAGCCGGAAACAAGATTGAGTGCCGCCGAAGCACTGGCTCGCGCCGATGAGGTAGAGAACGAGCTAAACCTGGTTGGGGCGATAGGCGATACAGACTGGCGCGTCCGACAATCGGCAGTTCAAGGGTTGGCGAAACGTTCGGCGCCAAAAGCGATACAGGCGTTGTTGCAGTTGCTGAAAGAGGATCACAACAACCTCGCAGTTCTCAATAGCGCCCTCCAAGTGTTGTCGATGGTAGAGGTCGACACACTGCCGGCGTTGATCGAGTTTCTTAACGATCCCGATCCTGATCTTCGAATACAGGCAGCGTTGGCACTTGGTGAACAGCGGGACCTTGAGGCAGCACCTGCGCTGCTCGCAGCACTAAATGACGAGAACCTTAATGTCCGCTTTCATGCGATCGAAGCGCTCGGCAAACTTGGTAGTGTTGATGCTGCTGAGCCTCTTATGCGGATTGCCGAGTCAAAAGATTTCTTTCTCGCCTTTCCTGCCCTGGATGCTTTAAAGCGAATCGGTGAAACACGTATAACGCCTCGCCTGATCCCTTTCCTGGCCCATGAATCATTGCGCGATCCGGCTGCGGAAGCGCTGGGAGCATTGGGCGATGAGACAGTAGTGGAACCACTCACCAAAGTTTTGAATGACAACCCCCATAGCACGATACCGATCGCGAGTGCCCTCACTGCCCTTTACGACCGCTTCGAGGAAAAGCTCGGCGAAGGTGACTACATCGCTGACCTCACTCGTCAGTCGATTCAACCTGGTGGCACTCAGAATCTGCTGACAGCAATAGCCGATGCAGAGAATGAACAGTTGCGTCC
>DATEXA010000474.1:0-2645 GCA_035257465.1 Pyrinomonadaceae bacterium
CAAAGATTCGCGAATAGCAGGGATACGACACAGACTCGCCCACTCCAAGCAACAGTCGCGCAATATAGAGTGCGGAGAAGCTTGAGACGAGCCCTGTTACCACGGTGGCACCCGACCAAAGAACATAACCACCGACCAACACCCAGCCCACTGGAAATCGATCCGCGAGCCAACCCGCAATGCCAGAGATCTGCAGCAGCGCGTACGTCCAATAGAACGCCGAGAGCAACGAGCCAATTTGCAGAGGTGACAATGCGAATTGTCGCTGGATCAGCGGCACCGCGAGCGAGAGATTGCTACGGTCGATATAGTTGACGACGACCGAAATCACTAGCAGGAGGACGACAATCCGTTCTCTGCTAGACATTCTCGTCGCAATTTGAGGACCTTCCGCCATCAACGCCTTACTTTCTGGAACATTGGACCAGATCGCATCAGCGGTAGGTCTTGTCATCGATTTTGTCGAGGTTAGTTCCATTCATAACGCCGATAGTGACAATCGCGTATGTGTAAACCTCATTCCCTGCTTCCATGTGACCGGCGATTACTTTGTCCGGCGTCGCTAGCGTCATGTGCGCATGAATGCGGCCGTTGATCACATATCCGTTCACACTTACGAGGTCTGCAGGCTGCGTCGGATTCTTTACGAAGGTGTCCTCTGTGGGAAGATCACGATTGGTTACCGAGTGAACCTCATAGCCTCTCAATGACCCGATCCCGGAAAGAAACACGCCGTTTTGTATATGCTGCTCCTGCACCAGCTTGGTGATTCCCGCTAACAGGTTCGCCTTGTTCTTCAACCGGACAACGACAATCCTGTCGAAATGGCCGGTCAACGCATACACATCCGGAACCGAGCTGCTATTTGGCTTTGTATCGTCCTTCGGGTTCGGCGATGGGTTCGTGACCGTTTTGCGCGTTTCCTGCGCCCACAACACACCAGCGATCGCCAGGACCGCCGTTAGTAGCTCCATCTTGCGCTTGCTCGTCATCTTCTCGATCCTTTCTTGTCGCCATCAGATTCTTTGGTAGCGGTGCTTGCATTTCCCAATACGTTGCCCTCCAGAATGACGTCCTTGAACTCTCCGTGTTTGTCGAAAGGAAGCCCTCCGTGCCGGGAAACGCTTTACTATACAACGCGGGCACATCAGGCCATTGCCGCGCTCCTCCAACAAAGTATGAACGGTTTGGGATTTGTCACCTAGAGCCCTGAAGCTATGCTTGCAAACGATTCAAGCCTGTCACTTCTTCAGTTGGGTCAGTCTAGTGAAGTCACGCAACCCTAACAGTTACGGCCCATCGAGGCGGACAGTGACAGCGATAAATGTTTTCTTCCGCGTGAGTCAAGTTCCTCCTTGAAGGAAGAAAGATCTTCTTGTCACTGTGTCACTCGCAGGGATACGAGACGTGCTCGCCGACCGCGCGTAGCCGAATTTGCGAAACAAATGAGACTAATCGCTTTTCATTGAAGGTTCAGTTATCTTTCACGCGCAAAGCGTCCTCGTCTCAGGCCAAACGATCTGTCAATGATCTCGATACCAGGTCGACCATAGACGGGCAAGTCAGCCCCGTCGTTGAAAATCGCCTGCAACTGATCTTCTCGAACTTCATGAGACTGGACCGCTATGATCATCGACGTTGGTCTTTGGAGAACCTATGCCCACAATGAAGGTGATTTCGGAGGCCTTATTCGTTACATTGTTGTTCCTCGTCGGCCCCCATGCATCGGCGCAGACGATTACAGTGGTGCCCAACCGCATTCTTATGGATGAAACTGCCGCTGTTCGTACCACAGGATTGAAGGTAACTGAGCACATCCTGATTCGAAGTGAGCTCGTTGATGGCGACAATAAAGTATGGTCGGCGGAGGCTGAATTTGTGGCCGACGATTAAGGAGCGGTCGATTTCACCAAACAGGCTCCGATAAAAGGAAGCTATCGAAATGTCTCCGCAATGGGCTTGATATGGTCAATGCGCCCCACCACGAAGGACACTCATATTTACCGTGCGCCGCGAGGGCTGAAATCTCGGACGATAAACTTCTCGCTCATTTCTGGTGAGAAAGAGATTTCGACCACAACACTGGAACAATTGGCTATCGCAGATAACGTTAAACAGATCCAAGTCGACGGCCTACTGCATGGGATCTTCTTTGTTCCTGATGAAGCTGCGAAACATGCCGCCGTGCTTGTTGTTGGGGGGTTCGGCAATATGTCAACTTCCGGATTGCCGACAACACTCCCGCGATCCGGGTTTTATCCTCAATAGGTGAGGTCTGCGGTCCATGTGCCTTAATCCTGAGCAGCTTGCGGTTCGGTACTATTATGACGATCTACAGTATTGAAAGCTTCCGCGAATTGCTGTCGACGCGCTCGAAGAGGGCTATGACGGCCCTGCGTTGAGGTCTTGACGTGCAGAAGGCTCGAGGTCCGGAGTGATCGGAAAGCGGGAGAGAACAGAAATCTCGGGTCGGACCTCCAGAAAAAATCGGATAATCTCCTCTGGGAAGGATACCGATCATGTCGCTGCGCAAAGGGTTGCTGTTCGCAATGCTGTTCGCGATCGTTGCCTTGGCGGAGCCCGGAAGGGTCAACGTTTACAAGGCGGAATTTGATGTGCCGAAGCCGAATACGTTGTTGCGCGCT
>DATEXA010000475.1:0-10119 GCA_035257465.1 Pyrinomonadaceae bacterium
ATGAATGAACGGCGATTCCGGACAATGCTGCCGAGCCGCTTCAAGCAAATTTACGGTGCCGACTGCGTTCACATCAAAGTCCATCAACGCGATCTCGGCGGCCTTGTCATGTGAGGGCTGTGCCGCGCAATGCACAACCGCATCGAACTTGTTCGACTTAAAAAAATCGAAAACCGACTCGCGATCACGAATATCGAGGTCGGTGTGCCGGAAATTCTTTGCCGTTGCCAGCAAGCGGTCGCGATTCCATGCCGTGTCACCTTGCGGCCCAAAAAAAACCGCGCGCATGTTGTTGTCTGCACCGACGACTTCGTGACCCTGTGCATCGAAAAACGTCACAGCCTCCGAGCCAATCAACCCGCTTGATCCTGTAACAAGTATTTTCATCTAATTCTTCCTAGTTCCTGCCCGAGAGTCGCTTTTATCGATCCTATCAACAAATTAATCGATGTCGCCAACGGCACCACATAAGATTTCTTGCCGCCCTCCAGCAACTGCTTGTTCCCGCTGCGAATGTCCGTAACAACGGGGAATACAGGAGAGCGCCTGGGCAGCGGATCGGTGAACCTCGGCGATGAGGATCGACGTGTTGGGGTTATCTCTCCGAACATTAGGGTGTTACCACACACCCATTCACAGCCTAAGTGCTCTGGGAATAATTACGTACCGTGGAAAATGCTTCCGCATCAGGATGGTAAAGACGCGGGCAAATCCTGCTCGTTTCCCCTGCTTGATTCGTCATCGGTATTTAGAATTGCACGAGTCTTCTCATACCATTCGACTGTATGGCGCAAGCCTTCTTCCAATGGGACACGAGCGCGGAATCCGAATTTTTCGAATGCATGGGAGACGTCGAGGCAACGCCGAGGCTGCCCTTCCGGCCGATTGGTTTGCCACCGAATCTCGCCTTTGAAGCCAGTCACTCGCACGATTAGTTGTACCAGTTTTGAGATCTTGATTTCACTACCGGTGCCGATGTTTACCGGAGCGCTTTCGTCATACAGAGCTGCTGCACGGATAACGCCTTGGGCACAATCTGCAACATACAGAAACTCACGCGAGGCGTTGCCTGTCCCCCACACTTCGACGAACGATGCACCACTCTCGCGGGCTTCAACACACTTGCGAATTAGAGCGGGAATGACATGAGAACTCTCGAGGTCGAAGTTGTCACCCGGACCATAAAGGTTCGCGGGAAGAAGAAAAATGGAGTTGAAACCGTACTGTTGCCGATAGCTTTCAGACTGGACCAGCATCATTTTTTTTGCGAGCCCATATGGCGCATTTGTTTCTTCGGGATAACCATTCCAGAGATCGTCCTCGCGGAATGGTGTCGGCGTAAATTTTGGATAAGCGCAAACTGTTCCCGTCGCGACAAACTTCTGTACACCGTGGAGTCTTGCCTGCTCAATAAGCTGTACGCCCATCATGAGGTTTTCGTAAAAAAACTTCCCCGGGTTCTTTTGATTTGCACCGATGCCACCCACAACTGCCGCAAGATGAATAACGAGGTCCGGGTGCGTTTCAGAGTAAAGTCGTTTGATGTCGCTCGACTCGATCAGATTGTAGTCGGCGCTGCGAGGAACAAAGACTTCCGTATCAGCAAACGCTTTGAGGCGCTCAACAATAAACCGTCCAAGAAAACCCGCTCCGCCGGTGACGACCACGCGTTTATAAGGGAAATTGTCGTTTAATGCTTGCATCATTCAGGCGTGATTATGTGACTGGATAAACTCGGAATAGACACTCATGAACTAACTGAGATGGGCGATTCAACCATGTTCGTATCACCGAATGCTTCGTGTTCGTCGCGAGTCACCGTCGACACATCTGCGTTAACCATAAGGCGGACGAGTTCGTTGAAGCCAACCTTCGGTTCCCAGCCAAGTTGCTCTTTAGCCTTCGTCGCATCACCAATGAGGAGATCGACTTCTGCTGGTCGCAAGTATTTGGGATCAAGTTCGACGTAGTCGTGCCAATCAAGATTGACGTGAGCGAATGCCTCGGCCAAAAACTCCTCAACGGAATGTGTTTCCCCAGTCGCGATCACGTAATCGTCTGGTTGGTCCTGCTGCAGCATTAACCACATAGCCTCAACGTATTCCTTTGCGTAACCCCAATCGCGCTTCGCACTCAGGTTCCCGAGGTAAAGTTTCTTTTGCAATCCGGCTTTGATGCGCGCGACGGCTCGCGTAATTTTGCGGGTAACAAAAGTCTCGCCGCGGCGCGGGCTTTCATGATTGAAAAGAATGCCACAAGAGGCGAAAAGATCGTAAGACTCGCGATAGTTTACAGTGGCCCAATGGGCATAGACTTTGGCTACGCCATAAGGGCTGCGAGGATGAAAGGGGGTACTTTCGCGCTGGGGAACTTCCAATACCTTCCCAAACATTTCGGAGCTGCTGGCCTGGTAGAACCTGGACTTAACACCAGTCTCACGAATCGCTTCGAGAATCCGAATTGCGCTCAGAGCGGTTACGTCGCCTGTGTATTCTGGTATGTCGAAGCTCACGCGGACATGAGATTGTGCCGCCAGGTGGTAAACCTCATCGGGCTGGATTCTATAAAGCAGTTTGATGAGATTAGTCGAGTCGGCAATATCACCGTAGTGCAAAAAGAGTCGCACCCCGTTAATGTGCGGATCCTTGTAGAGATGATCGATGCGTCCCGTATTAAAGGTCGATGCCCGGCGAATGATGCCGTGAACTTCGTACCCTTTGGCTAGTAGGAACTCGGCCAGATACGATCCGTCCTGGCCGGTTATTCCAGTGATAAGCGCTTTCTTCATCGAAGAGTAATTGTTCTCCCTATCTGTTCATGTGGTAATGAGAACTTTTGGACATTATCGCGATACCAGAGTTCTGTAAACCTCGACCGTTTTTTCTGCTGTTGTATTCCAACTAAACTGTTGCACTCGTTGGTGTCCGCGCGTGATCAAAGACTCACGCAGGGTCTCGTCGCTTGCAAGGGCCACTAGTATTTCGGTGAGCTCTTCAGGCCGCTCCGGATCGAACAGGACTCCGGCCTCGCCCACAACTTCGGGAATACTTGAACGGTTGGCGGCGACCACTGGTGTGCCACACTGCATCGCTTCGAGCGGCGGAATACCGAAGCCTTCATAGAGAGAGGGATAAACGAATGCGATGCTACGCCGGTAAAGTGCGGCGAGTCGCTCGTCCAGGACTCGTCCATGATTTTCAACTCGACCGGACAATCCCAGCTGAGCGATCTCCCTTGACTCTGCGTCGCTAAAAGGTGCACCTACCGCATACAACATGACGCCTGGAGCGAGGGAGACTGCGTTAGCAAAAGCCGATAATAAACCAGAGAAATTCTTATATCCACCACGTGCGCCGACGTAGAGAAAATATGGTTTGGAGGGGATCGGCTCGTCACCTTGCAATTGGCTAGTCTCTAGATCGGAGGCAAGATGAGTTACCCAAATCTTATGTTCGTCAACGTTATAAAGCGCTATCAAATCTCTCTTAGTGTTTTCTGAGATACAGAGGACAGCGTCGGCTCTTTCAATCGCTCGCCGTTTAAGTGCAATGAAGCCGTCGGGAGGTTTAAGGTCCGGAAACAATTCGTGAATCATGTCCCACACTGTTATCACCGTCGGGCAACGGTAGTCGCGAATCTCGCGCTGCGAGAGCAGTGAGTAATAGGTTGGATGTGCAAGATCATATTCATGCGAATCCTGTGCGCGTCCAAAGAAGACCTTTTCAAGTCTTACTGAGACGCGTTGGGGTCGAAATCGCGGGAAACGATGAACACGCAAACGAGGGTGCCTGGGTTCGAGTTCAAAAGAACGCCTACACGTCGTGAAGTGAGGCTCAAAATCTGCAGGGAGCCGGCGAATCAGATTTGCGAAGTAGCGATTGATGCCACCAACGCTTTGATCCTGAACGATTCCCCCATCATAAAGGATTCGCATGTTCCTTAATTCGCGTGAGCACGCGACAGCCCTTCGGACTTGCCGGTAACGCCTCTCAACGTGCGTCCACAGCTTCGGGTTGACCCAGCGCTGTTTTGAGATCGCTCTGGACCATCTCCGAGACTAGTTCAGAAAAGGTGTAAGTTGGTTTCCAACCCAGAACCGTGTGCGCCTTTGTGGCGTCCCCGATCAAGGCTTCTACCTCCAGTGGTCGGAAGAAGCGTTCATCAGTGCGAACATAATCACGGTAGTCGAGATCAAGTTCCCGAAACGCCAGCTCGCAAAACTCACGAACCGTGTGCGATTCACCGCTTGCGACCACGAAATCGTCCGGCGCGTCGAGTTGGAGCATGAGATGCATTGCCCGAACATAGTCCTGCGAGTGACCCCAGTCGCGTCGGGCGTCGAGATTGCCCAGCCGAAGTTCGTTCGCTCTGCCTACCTTAATGCGGGCGGCTGTTGAAGTAATTTTCCGTGTGACGAACTCAAATCCACGACGTGGTCCTTCATGATTGAAGAGGATGCCGCTGGCTGTATACATTCCGTAAGCTTCACGGTAATTGCGAGTCAATTCAAATCCGGCAACCTTGCTGATGCCGTAAGGCGATCGGGGGTGGAATCGGGTGGTTTCGGACTGCGGAGCTTCCTCTACCTTGCCGAACATCTCGGATGATCCAGCAAAATAGAAGCGGCAGTTTGGCTGTAACTCACGCAGCGCCGCAAGCAGATAGTGTGTCCCGTTAATGTTTGTATTCATCGTTGAGAAGCCATCGGAAAAACTTTCGGCTACGAAGGACTGAGCTGCTAGATGGTAGCACTCGTCAAACTCGTAACGGCTGACGACGGCAAATAGGGAGGGATAACTTTCGAGACTCGCCGCATGTAACTGGATACGACCGAGCAGGTGACTGATGCGTGTGAATCTTCGCTCCGGGTCTTCTAGCGCGACACGACGCACAAGCCCATGCACCTCGTAGCCCAGTGATAAGAGGTGTTCCGCAAGGTAACTGCCATCCTGGCCGGTGATGCCTGTGATGAGTGCCTTCAAATATTCATCCTGCTTTCCGGTAAGGTGAAACCTGTCGAGACTTCATAAACCTCATTTTAACCTTGTGTGCGTCAGGACCTACACCGAAAGGTCCCGGATCGAACTGGCCCCTAATTGAGAACCGAGTGAGTGGCGCTCTGAGTATTGCCTAGTCACTTCCGGACTAGTGAGTAATGCGCTAAATAATCAGCATTAGCATGGAACAGGCCCCGTTCCTCGGCGCGCACCATTTTTAGCTGGAGTGGGTTCGCCGTCCTGGTGTTCTTCCACAACCTGAAGCTTGTCATTATCCGTTGGCGAAAATGAGGCAATTGCGGAACCTCTAAACCTTTGATCAGCGACAATAATGTCTTGGAGTAGGTTGAGCCTTCGATCAGTCGTTCCATGTATTTGGGCTCCAACCGGTCTTTAGATATCAAGTGTTTTAACTTAAGTTGCGGGTAATACCCGCGGGCTAAACCAACGTCGAAAGCACAGAGAGCCAAGTCTGTATCGCCGGCACGTGATAACTTATCGCCAACAGGATCAAGCCCTTGCCGGATATTATCGGCCCTGATTTGCTCCGCGTAATACTCGGCCACACTTTTTCTGATGCCCATTCCTGCGCCAGGAGGGATGTAAAATCTCATCTCGGGAATTAATACGTGAAGCGGGCGATCTCCCATATCGATGATAGCCAGGTAGTGTAGATATGGCAGAGACCATTTGGGCGGCTCCACCTCAAACTCCCCTTCAATCACTCCGCCTATCACCCCGAGAAAGAAGTTTTCTTCGAAGATTGTAAAAACGTTGTCCAGGTAATCCTGAGCCAAAACATTGTCGTCATCGACAATCAATAGTATTTCGGACTGGGCTTCCTCAACACCACGCAACAATGCATGAGTTTTCCCCAGCTTATCAACTGACAAGTGGTGGCCCGATGAATGCCATGACAAATCATAATCTTCGCGCAATGGCCGACTTGAAGCATTGTCGATCAGTAATAACTCCCATTTACTCTTGTCGAAAGTCTGCCGCCGCAGAGCCTCAAGCACCCGGGTCAGATGTTCGGCTCTCGGATTGTGACTGCAAATCAAAACTGAAATGGCAAAGGAAGTTTTGCGTAGTGGTCGCATTGAAACCCGGGGCGATGGTATCAAAATGTAGCGCCACTAGTCATGCGTGTGACCAGTAGCCACTTTTAGACATAGTACCAAGCACTCAGCTGCGGATGTTCTACGGAGACCTGAACGACTCTCGTTCGCTAAACACAATTCTTCGCCACGTCGAACCCGATGAGAGATTGCAACGTCATCCGTTCCAATCATGAGAGTGAGCGTCGCGGCGAGACTTTTGCTTCGGGAAAAAATTACGCGGGGCGTAACCCGAATCAAGCTTGCGTTACAGCAGACGCTGCATCTTGGAAATCTCGACTCGAGACGCGACTGAGGCTATGCGAAAATTATGTAGAGGCGATGTGGTTGATGCTTCAGGCTGAAGAGCTAACGATTTCTTCATCGCAACCGGAGAAACGCACTCCGTTAGAGAATTTCTCGATGAAACGTTAGGGCCATCTTGATCCTGATTGGCAGGGGTGGGTCGATATCGATCCTCGCTATTACTGCCTTGCTGAAGTCGACACTTATTGGTCGATGCCTCTAAGGTCAGGAAGTTGCTCGGTTGGGAGCAGGAAGTTGATTTCAAGCAACTCGTCCGTTTGATGGGGGATCATGATCTCGGTTTGCTACGACCGGAGCTGACGCAAAAGGAGGATGTCGCTTCGCTCGGGGAAACGACGTTGGGGAATAATCTAGAACATGTGATTCGATGTAGTTCGTGGCCCATATTGTGCAACAGTGGCTACCAAACAATTACTTCCACTCCCGGATACATTGAGTAGTCTGTCGGTTTCACGCAACGTTTAGACCTGTCGTCAACTCGCTATCTCGAAACTGCGTCAAGTTAGTATGTACTTGCTGCTCAATCCATTCATAAGTACCTGCCAAACCCTCTTCCAACGTTATTTCAGGATCCCATCCAAGTGTGTCGCGTAAGCGTGTGTTATCTGAGTTACGCCCCCGCACTCCCTGAGGACCTGGAACATGCTTCTTTGAGATATTCACGCCAGAGATTTTTGCGATGATGTCTGCCAGCTCATTGATGGTGACCATGCGGTCCTGGCCGAGGTTCAGAGGGTCGTGATAATCGGACTGCATAAGCTTAAAGATTCCCTTGACACAATCATCGATATGGCAGAAAGAGCGAGTTTGTTCGCCATCACCCCAAATCTCGATTTCGTGATTTCCGGTTAACTTTGCTTCAGCAATCTTGCGGCACAAAGCCGCTGGCGCCTTTTCACGCCCTCCTTGCCAGGTTCCTAGCGGGCCAAAGATGTTATGAAAACGCACGATGCGAGTCTCGATCGCATATTCCTCCCTGTAGTGTAGGCACAACCGCTCCGCGATCAGTTTCTCCCAGCCATAGGCATCTTGTGGCTGGGCCGGATAAGCATCCTCTTCCTTTAGCGGGGTAACATTCGCGTCCAGCTGTTTAAATTCGGGATAGATGCAGGCTGACGACGTGTACAGGTAGCGTTGCACACCGTTCTGACGCGCAGCGTCAAGGGTATGGATATTGATAAGAGAATTGTTATGCAGAATCTCAGCATGATGGGCGGAAATAAACCCCATTCCACCCATGTCAGCCGCCAAAGCGTAAACCTGGTCCACACCTCGCGTCGCCTCAAGACAGTTCTCCCATCGTCGGAGATCCAGCAATTCAAACTGATCAGCATCAACATCAGTGTATTCCGGCAACTTGATGTCTACCCCACGGACCCAATAGCCTTGATTCTTTAGATAAGTAACCAAATGATGGCCAATAAAGCCGCCGGCGCCAGTAACCAGAACCTTTGTTTGTTCAGACATTCAGAGTCTCCTTAAGAATACATATAGTGATTGCGCAGCCCCTCAGTTGGAAGGTGAGCCCGAGTGGTCCTTGGACCTGGACCTTCAGTTTCCGAGCTGATCGGCATTTGCGTCTGTGGCAATGTACAGTGGAACCTGATCCTGCTGCGGCCCCCTACCCAAAGCCACGTAGTTTACAGACGACTCATATTCCTCGCGTGGAAGAATCCGCCAGCAATCTACAACCGTGGGTCGGCCGTTTGAATAATTTAGGTGTTGTGGTGTTAGCGCCTTGAACTCATCCCACGGGGTGGTAATGACTACCACATCAACCTGTCGAGCGCACTCTTCCATCGAGGAAGCAAAGATGGCTGCTTCACTGAGAGCTGCTCGCGCGTTCTCCATCGCCGCAGGATCAAACAATACCAATGGAACACCATTAGCGATCAGTTTGCTTGCGAGTTCGATCCCTTGTGCTTCCTCAACCACGTTTGTTAGAGGTTTATAAGAGAGACCCAGAATCCCAACTTTGCCATTTTCTGGAAGTTGCCGTAACACAATCTCTGCAAGCCAGGAAACCTGTTGACGATTAACACGGTCGGTTGCCTCAGCGAGGCCGGCGTTAGCCCCAACGCCGCGTGCGAGATGAGAGAAGGCAATGTTGTCACGCGGGAAGCAGGGGCCGCCATATCCAAGTGCTCCCTTCAAGTATTTACGACCAATACGTGTGTCGAGTCCGAGAGCGGATGTGACAATATCCACGTCGGCCCCAGGTACTTGCTCACAAACCTGAGCCAACATGTTGGCGTAAGAGATTTTCGTAGTTACGAAAGTATTCACGGCCAGCTTGGTCAATTCCGCATTGACGAAATTCATTCTTGTCACTAACGGAGTGTTGTCACAAACTCCCAAGTGAATACCAGTGAGTAATTCGCCGGAATGTGGGTCAGATTCGCCAATGAGGATGAAATCTGGATTCAGCATGTCATGAATGACGCTACCCAGCGCAATAAATTCCGGGTTATAGCATAGACCAAAATCGCGTCCGCAGGATTTGCCTGAGTGTTGCTCTAGCGCGGGCAAAAGATCGTTTTCACTGGCACCAGGCATGACCGTGCTGGTGAGAACAACCAGATGGAACTCATTCTTATGACGGAGCGCTTTGCCGATAGATTCCGCGGCGGACAAGACATAGCGGAGCGAGAACCCGCCATCCGTATCGCTTGGCGTTGGCACAATTATGAAACTAACTTCTGTGTTAGCAACGGCCGCTTGAAAATCGGTCGTTGCCGATAACCTGGTGTGAGACTTCTGAATCAATTCGTCTAATCCCGGCTCAACAACTGGTGATTTTCCTTCGTTGACACTACGCACAAATTCTTCGTTCAGATCAACTCCGATGACCGTATGACCCTTGCTGGCAAGGACCGCTGCCAAGGGCGAACCGAGCTTGCCCAAACCAAAGACGGAGATATTCACTATCCATTCCTCCTAAAAAAAGATGACGGGCTGTCAACGCCCAGTAACAGTGATATTCAGACTTTTGCCCGCTCGGCAACAATCGAAGAGCCAGCTTCTTTGCGAGCAATAGGCATGCGCCACCCTATACCAAAGGCACGATCCGTTACCTTAAGCCCGGGAGCTGCTTGCCGGCGCTTGAACTCAGCGGTGGTTACCAAGTGTAGCACGCGCCGCACAGTAGGTTCATCGAAACCTCGGGTGATGATCTCTTCAGCAGAAGCGTGCCGCTCGATGTGCAAGTAAAGAATTTCATCCAATAGCTCATAGGGTGGAAGGTTATCCTGATCGGTTTGGTCTGGCCTTAGCTCTGCGGAGGGCGCTTTGATTATTGTGGCAATTGGAATGACTTCGGCTTTGCGGTTGAGCCAGCGCGCGAGGCGATAGACCATAACCTTCGGCACATCCGAGACAACAGCTAGACCACCTGACATATCGCCGTAGATCGTGCAATAGCCTACGGCAAGTTCCGACTTGTTGCCGGTCGTCAGTAGTAACGCTCGGTACTTATTCGATATAGCCATAAGCAGGTTGCCACGAATGCGAGCCTGAATATTCTCTTCCGTCACGTCACGCCCATAATCCGCAAACGCATCCTGCAAGCTTTCATCAAAGGCACTCATGATTTTGTCGATCGGAACCGTTAGAGTTTGAATGCCTAAATTACGCGCAAGATGTTCAGCATCCTGAACGCTGCCCGTACTAGAGTATGGCGACGGCAGCAGCAATCCCAG
>DATEXA010000476.1:0-6414 GCA_035257465.1 Pyrinomonadaceae bacterium
TGACACGACCAGAATGATGGCATCACCTGACGGCCCAACATTCAACGTCCCTACAATCACCGGCTCACCTTCCCGAATACTGATGTCGGTTGCGAGTCCTGTGGGTTCATAGTTGGTGGCCGGCACTCCCCCATTCACAGCCACCGCGCCAACCTGAATTGGAATCCGAGCGCCGAAGTTAAAGCCGAGCATTTGCACGACAGGGTCGCCGGCTGAGTTCTTCGTCAACTTTACCGTACGAACTTTGAACTGACTGAAACTTGGAGTCACTGGTGAACTTGAGCCCGCAGCCGAGGCCAGTGGGCCACCAATCCAACTCAAGTCCAAACGCCCTTCGTTCTTCACTCGATTGATCAAAGTGGCTGCCAGGCGATAATTCTTAAAAGGTAGCGTCGACCTCAACTGCTTCACCACCCCATCAAGCGATGCAGGTAGTTTTTCGTCGTTAACTGACTGATTAGTCGCCACAATCAAATAGAGTTGAGTATCCAGGTTTGTCTCGTCTTCCTTAACATCAGTCTGTTGGGGTACCGATTGCGCAAGAACTGTTGAACCGGTGCTGACGATAAAAAGCGCTGCAAGTAGAACAACAACCAGAGCGCTGAGAACTCTTTGAATCTTCATAGATCTGCATTCTCCTTCATTTCTAATCTAGCCTGGACGGAAACTGCGCAGGTTGGGCCGACAGTTCTACAGGCTGTCAACGCACTCTCAACTCAGGACGAAAGCAAACACGCACGCTCTTCTCAAAAGTTCCTAATTAACTGTTTCGATCGGAACTCGAAGCAGAAATAATGCGCCATGACCGTTTTGGAATGTCGCAAGTGAAGCCGAACCGCCGACTTCCTGAACCCGCTTACGAACGATCGCCAGACCTAAACCTGTTCCTCTTTGTCGCGTCGTGAAAAACGGTTCCCAGATTTGTTCACGCAATTCGATGGGAACGCCTGGTCCTGTATCCTGAACGCCTATCACCAATTCGGCATTGTCTACTGAAGCTGAAAGTGAAACCTTACCTCCGCGCGTCGTCGCCTGCAGTGCGTTCAACAGCAGGTTCGACAACGCATCACGGACAGCCGAGACACACTTGCCGTTAAGGTGCGGGTCGTTCCTGACCTCAGAGCTCAAACTGATCCCCTGCTCGCGTGCTTGTGCATGAAACAGACCAATCACAGAACTCACGAGTTCTTCAGTTCCAAGCGCTTGATCGGCTGGGCTCTCTCTTCGTGCGAAGCTCAGGAGTTGAGTGACACTCTGGCTCAAGCGATCAGTTTCGCCGACGATGAGATTTAGGTCGCGCGCGTAGTCGTTGTTTAGATTCTCGTCTTCGCGCATCACCTGTGCGATCGACTTGATCGCCGACAGGGGATTCTTGATTTCGTGGGCCACCGTCGCCGCCATCCTCCCAAGCGACGCCAGGCGCTCACGCTCCGCAAGTTCCCTCTCGAGCCTCACGTTCTCTTCCATCAAACGTGAGTCGTCAATCGCGATAGCGACCTGGTCAGCGAGCGTGCCAATCACGGAGCGAGCATCGGGGGTCAAACTCGGACCTGCAGCATCGACCGCGAGCAAGCCTGCAACCTTTTCTTCCCTGCGAAGTGGATATGCAAGCTTGAATCCCTGTTCAGTAAGTAATGCATTATCTTCTACGGGCAGCCAACCATTCACGCGTGAAACCTGAAGCACTCCGGTGACCCATTCGTCGGGTTGTTCATCCGTCACTAAGATCTTTACACGACGAAGCCCCAGGACGTCGGAGGTTCGTTCCTCAACAAATTGAAACAGTTCAACCAGGTCTTTGTATTGCCCTGCGTAAGATCCAATGCGAGACACGATCTGCTTATACAGTGCTGTCTCGCGCTCGAACAACTTTTGAAATCGTTGCGCCAGCCAGCCGCGAAACGGAGCGGCGACGAGTGCCAGGGCAAGAATTAGGAGCGCTTCTACCAGACCGGGTTTCATTCCGTAACGCTGGGTGACCCAATCACCGATCGTGCGAATACCAAATACATAGACAGTAAGCACAACTGTCGCGAACGTTACGACTACCAGGCTCTCCTCAATGATGATCTCGAGATATCGATAGCGGTAGATGTAGTAAGCCAGAAGGACTGATGGAAGCAGCGATCCGAGATTCGCGATCGTTTTGAGATAGAGACCCGCCACCGTTCCTTCGCCAACACCAAACGCAAGCGCAGCAAAAATTACCACGCCGACACCGACGAACGAGGCGGCCAGTGTTCTCATGATCCGGCGTTCACTGCGATTTGCGGTCAGGCGAGCAATCAGTATTTCTGTGACCGCTATCAACCCAAGGACGTAGGCGATCCAAAAAGCAAAGGGGATCACGAAGAACCTCAACTTAACGAACATGGGTGCGTATTCACCCTTCCAGAGCAGCGGAATTGCGAGCGCCAGAAATACTGTCGGTAGGTAAGAGAGGTAGACCCTGAGTTGTTCACTCCTGGTAAGCGGACGCGAATGTGCGTTGGCCCATAGATGCAAGTGAACGTGAAGTAGAAATGAATAGGCGAACGTAATACTGACAACTGAAACTGTGTCGGCAATTCGGAGGACCGTTGTCCAGGGGTCGTATCCGAGATCGAAAAGGCTGTGGAGCGTGATGACGAGGTTGCTCGTGTGCCATCCGCCCATCGTTAAGGCGAGCAGGGCAAGCATGCGCTCCAGGGAGGTCAGCTTGCTGCGGTGACTAACAAGCTGAATAGCCATCCAGAGCGGCAGCACCGCGCCAACGCTATACCCGACGAGTTGTAGGATTTCGAGTGGATCTAGAGGCGACATGGAAAAGTGGCCCCTGGCCAGGCCTTAGGTCTTTGAATCTTGACGGCAAACCGCAAGCATTGATCCAAAGATAATCGAAGACCGAAAACCAAAGACCAAAGGCCCACGGTCAATTCGCGGCCGTGCTCCGAGGCGTTGGAGATGTGAAGGTGATCTCAATGCGACGGTTCCTTGCCCGATTTGCAAGAGTTGTGTTTGGAGCAACGGGATTTGAAGCACCCATTCCGTTAGCTTGAATCTTAGCTGGATCGACGCCAGCGGTTTGAAAACGATCCGATAGAACACGGGCACGTTCTTGCGTCAGCTGTTGCAAGGAGACTTCATCACCTTTGTTGTCAGTGTAGGCCTCGATCAGGATTTGATAGTCAGGGTTGTTTGCGAGCAACGCTGCAAGCGGTTCGAGTTTCGCCGAAGCCGCAGACGATAGATCAGCAACGCGAGTACTGCTCCAAATGGTTTCCGGCAGTACCAAACGGAAACCTGCATTCGTTTCTTTTACAGTTCCGTATTTCGCAAGGGATGCTTTCAAAGCCGCTTCTGCGTTTTTTCGTTCGACCGCGCGGCGCTCAGCCTCTACCCGATCTGTTTCTGCCTGCTTCTCTCCTTCGAGTCTCGCAAGTTTGAGTTTCGCGGCATCACTTTCCGCACGCAATTGCTCGAGCTCATCCTTGAGCCGCGCGTTCTCTACACGTTTTTCACGCAACTGATCGTTCGCGTTTCCCGCATCTCGCTCAGCCAGCTCGCGCGCACGTTGTTCTTTCTCAAGCGATGAACGAAGCTGGTCTACTTCACGTTGAGAGGCTTCTGCACTCTTCTCGGCGCTGCGCACGGCGTCATCACGACGTCGAATCTCTTCCCGATTCAACCGCGCCGCGTGTCTCGCCAGAGCGACTTCCTCTGCCCTGGCACCGGATGAGGTTGCCTTTCGGGCTTTCACATCGATGTCGGCTGTTGGTTCATTGAGTCGCCAAGCCTTTTCTGCTTCTTGAAGTTCGTCCTGGGCCACTTTAAGTTCATCAGCAGCCTCTGACGATGCTCCTGCGTACTTCGCGAGATTTATTGCCTGGCGCGCACCAAGTAATGAGACTGGAGTCTGGCGGTAGTCCTGGTCGGCAACCTCGGGAACACGAGCATCACGAAAGTAATCGCTCGAATTACCGATGTATCGAACATCAGCGGTTTCGATTTGGCTACCGGCACGTTGGGGTGGCAGATTCTCCATCACCACCATTCGACTCGGAACTTTCATTAGAAAGTGCGGTTCCGCAGTGAGGATCATGGCAAACGTCTGCAGCGGCGTAGTGACATCGAGCTTTGAGTCAACAAAAGAGCTGCCACTGCGTTTGATCTCTCCGAGATTATCGACGTGGCCGTCAGGTGAAATGGCCCATAGAACATAGGTCGTATAAATCCCACCCAGTTCGGAAGCACGAGGTAAATCGTCAACGTGGAATTCCACGCGGGTTCCACGGCGACCGGCACGCCGTACTTTTGCTTCGCCTTTCAAGCGTGGCAGGACAGTTGTTCCTCGAAACTTCACCGAGAGCGTCTCGTCCAGCGGGTAGGTAATGGCAATTGTCTTTCGCTCGACGTCGCTCTGTCCAAAGACGGCGGGAAGGCCAAGGACCGAGACAAATATCATGATGGCAAGGACTCGGCAGACACGTTCTAGAGTCATGGCAAAGATTACTCCTCTTAATAACTTACGTGATCTTGCGGAGAGCAATCGCAGAGAAACTTCACACTCCTGTTGATGCTGCAAACGAACGCATTGTTGCCGAACGGGGTAGTGAGGTCAAGAATGTTTAGAGAATGGGTAGCAGTTTAGTCGGATTGCAACGGCGCCTTGGAGTGACGCCTTCGCACTGCTTTGCCCAACGCGCCGACAAACCGGCGGACTCCAAGGTGACCTACTTCCGTGCGATATCACGTTGATACTTCGTCTTACGGTAAGCCATCACCTGAATAACGAAGAGTCCAATACTACAGATCAATAGCAAGTGCACCATGCCCTTCTGATGTGCAATGAAGCGCAACACAAACCACGCTACGAACAGAGCCGTTGCCAACCACCAGAGCATTTAATGGCTACCTCTTAGTTATCCTTGAACTTCCTCGTCTGCGGACTAGTCAACTGGCAAACGAACTTCACCTTTTGTGATCGACTTGTCTTAGCTACACGAACTGGAATTTATTTTGAAACCGGAACGGTCCTTCAGGGCGCTTCATTTAGCTTGTAGCCAACTCCGCGTACCGTGAGCACGTATCTCGGATTCTTTGGATCAGTTTCGAGTTTTTTTCGCAGGCGATTTATATGCGGGTCGATATTGCGCTGATAGCCTTCGTAGTCGGTACTCCACACTCGATCCAGTAATGCGTTCCTTGACCACGCGCGGCCAGGCTCAGATGCAAGCAGCTCCAAGATCTGAAATTCCAAGGGAGTCAGGTCTATCCGGGATCCGTCTCTCAGGACCTCGTGTCTACGCTTATCTATTACCAGACTCCCAACCTCAATACGTTCCCCGTCAGATTCTTCAATGACGGCAACGCCGCCCCTTCTCAACAATGCTTCCACTCGGTATTCAAGTTCACGAGGACTGAAAGGCTTTGCGAGATAATCATCGGCGCCGGCTTCAAACCCGGCAACCTTGTCGGAGAGCGCATCAAGCGCGGTTAGAAACAGGGCCGGTGTTTGAATTCCGCGGTCGCGAACGCGTTTGAGCAAATCAAATCCGGACATTCCAGGCATCGACACGTCGAAGATGAAACAATCAAACTTGCTGGCAAGTGCGGCTTCCAAAGCGGCTTGCCCACTATCACGCTCTTCAACCTGAAAACCGAGGCGGCGAAAATACTCCGCCAAAAGTAGACGCATGTCCGTGTCGTCATCTGCTATCAGCAGACGCTTGTCGGAGTATTTGCTGTTCACTTGTGATTGCTGTCCCAAGTTTGTGATCCCGTCGGGAGTGGATCCAGTCTCAATTCCAGATCGCATCGAAGTATAACCCAGTTCTTTCCGGACTCGCTTTCAAAAAGTCGCTGTCCTCTGATACGTCAATCGTAAGGAAGGGGCAAAATGGGTCAGTTCTTGACGCAAATTGGCGGGGGTAAGTATAGTCTGTCTTTCAGAGCTTGAGCCGTCTTCTACCTTCCTTATAACAACTGATCCGAGCTTTCCGCAACCAGAGATGCACGATCTTCGTCGACTGTTAAAGTATCTGAGACCTCACTGGCCTATCTTCTCTCTCGCAACAGTCGCGATGCTTGTTGGCGGTTTTCTCGAGAGCGCCATTGGGGCGCTGATAGTTCCCATCTTTGATCAAGCATTTGTGCAAACTGCTGGACACCGAACTGACACACTGTTTGGGTTGCAACGCATCATCCCGGAGGCCCCATTCGGTGCCTGGCGAATGATTTCGATCCTTTTGATCGTCTTCACATTCGCCAAAGGCATAGCAGAGTACCTTTCGACTTACCTGATGGCACGCATCGGCCAGTCAGCCGTCCTCAAGCTTCGACAAGATCTTTATAGCCACCTGCTCGCACAGTCGGCCACTTTTTTCGAACGTCACCGCACGAACTACCTTGTTTCTCGACTTGTCTCGAGTGCTG
>DATEXA010000477.1:0-5999 GCA_035257465.1 Pyrinomonadaceae bacterium
TGGACAAGCCGTAAGATTACCGGAGACAGATACTCAAAATTGGAATGACGTCTACTTATCGGTTCCCGTTGCGGGCCCGGTTGACTTCATAATCCAGGGAACGATTCGGAATGGACGCGACATCACGCGGCCGGTTGATGAACGACTCGGACTTGGATTCTCCTTTAAGATTGGAAAGTACCTCACTGTTATTCCGAATTATCTACACATTGGCATGCAACCGTTTGAAGGTCGTCGCGTTTTCGAAGAGCGGTTATCCGTTCCGGCAACAATTCGTTTTACAACTCGAAGATTTACCTTTGCCAATCGAAACCTTGTCGAGCGACGTCTGCGAAGCCCCGGTATCGACACAACGCGTTACCGGAATCGTCTTCAAGTAGATCACCCGATAGGACCGGCAAAGTCACACTTATCTATATTTGTGTCTGAAGAAGTCTTTTACGATTGGAGCTTCAATGCGTGGGTTCGGAATCGCGCTGCGATCGGGGTTACCAAGGTATTCAACAAACATGTCGCGTTGGATTTGTACTACATGCGCCAGAATGATTCGCACAGTTTCCCCGGAGACTTGCACATCATTGGAACGACGTGGCGGATTAAGTTGTGAACAAAAAGCGCTCGTAGTCCGCGAAGCGGACGAATGAGAGTAGCCCAGCGATTTATCGCTGGGGACAGCAATGAATGGTTTTTCAGTCCGTGAAACGGACGGCTGAAATCGCGATTCGTTCAATCGTCCGCTTCACGGACTTCGCTCGCCCAGTGATGCTTCCCAGCACTGAAGTGCTGGGCTATTAGCAATCGTCCGCTGATCGCGGACTGTAATGAACTCTTCAAACTAGAATCGTTCGGATAATTCCTTAACAGCCAAACTGTGAAACTGGCGTCTCACTCCATTGATATTCGCAAACGGAAGTTTTCTTCCATGCGTTCGATTGGTGAGAAGGATGAAGATACGATCGTGTTCAGGATCGGCCCAACAACTTGTGCCGGTGAATCCGTTGTGACCGAAGCTATCGCGGGGGAGATCCAAACCCGCAGTTGAATCTTTTGTTTCTGCCAACTGCCAACCAAGTGACCTTGCTTCTTCTAGTCCGTTAGTCATGTTGATTCGGAATGCATTACAGCTTTCCGGTTTGAGAAGTTTGGTGTGCTTAGGCAGAAACTGTTTGGCCAACAAAAGCACATCAGCCGCACTGGAGAAGAGCCCTGCGTGTCCCGCTGCACCTCCAAGGAAGTATGCATTGCCGTCATGCACTTCACCCCAGATCATGCGCTGTCTCGAGTTTGCATAGATGCCGGCACCCATCTGTTCGTACATAACGCGCTCATAACCGTTGCCGCTTTCAGACGCCGCGATACCGGTCTGTCGCGCAACTTCCGGATTGAAAAAAGTATTTTCGAGTTTGAGTGGTTCAATGATTTCGTTGTGGGCGAGCTGTACAAGTTGATGTCCGGTGAGGCGTTCAAGCAGGATACCGAGCGTGATGAAACTCAGGTCACTGTAGATGACTCTCGATCCAGGTTTGTATTCGAGGTCGAGCGCGGCGATTGCGCCCCCTGCACGGTCCGGCTCGTCTTCGGCAAGAATATATAACGGTCGCCACGCCGGTAGACCAGACGTGTGCGTAAGTAGTTCGCGCACAGTGATCATTTGTTTGTCGGTTCGATCAAACTCCGGCAGATAGTGAGAGACGGAACTATCAAGCGTTAGTTCACCGAGTTCAATTCTGCGAGCGCAAAGCATTCCGGTGACTAGCGGTTTGGTAAGCGAAGCCAGATCGTAGATCGTGTCGAGTTTATTTGCGATTTTGTAGGGTTCAATTACTGAATGACCCAACGCTTCAGTGAAGACTACGTCACCGCCTTGAGCCACGAGATACACTGCGGAAGGGAAGTCTCCCGCGGCAATATGTTCCGATAGCAGGTTCGAGATTTGATCGTTATTGCCTGACATACCGCTGAAGCGTTTGAGCCGCCAATCGGTTATCGGTTCTCCGCAAATTCACTCACTCCGGGATGTTCCGCATGTTCACGAATTCTTTCGAGTGTGCGCAGTGCCAGACTCAGCGCGTTTCGTCCGTCATGCCCTGACACCGGCGCAGGTAATCCGTTCTGCACTGCCACCAGAAAAGAAACAATCTCAGCACGGAGTGGTTCAACATCAATCACGTCGAGATGTTTAATGTGTACGCCAGGCCACGCGCCATTGATGGTCGGCGGTGACAGACTGCTGACAGACGCTCGCTTTGTCGTGTAATCAACAGCAACATAGTCGTGCGGTTGGAAGAAACGCATCTTCCGAATCTTTTCGGTGCCCACACGTGATGCTGTGATGTTTGCAACAGCGCCTGACGAAAACTCAAGACGTGCGTTAGCAGCGTCCACTTTGTTTGTGAGTATCGCTATTCCAACGGCGTGAATACCGGTTACTTCAACGTCCTCACCCACCAGCCACTGGACAATATCCAGATCGTGAATCATCAGATCCAAAACGACATCGATATCGAGCGAACGAGCCGTGAATTCTCCCACCCGGTGAATCTCAAAATAGACCGGCTTTTTTACGTAAGGGCGCAGGGCCACCATAGCTGGATTGAAACGTTCGAGATGGCCGACTTGTAGTAATGCTTTGCCATTTTTTGCAGCTTTGATCATCTGATCGGCTTCGTCGAGCGTTCTTGAAATGGGTTTCTCGACGAGAACGTTGATGCCAGCCTCGAGTAAGCCGCAAGCGATCTCGCAGTGTGCTTCCGTGGGCACTGCGAGACTCACGGCGTCTATCTTGCCGATCAGATCGCGCCAGTTAGTTGTCCATTCGACTTTACGTTCGCCGGCAATGGATCGCGCGGTCTCTTCGTTTAGATCGACGACGGAGACGAAGCGAGACAAGCCTTCAGTAGCAAGAGTGGCGTGAAGTCGAGCATGCTGGCGGCCTAAACTTCCGACGCCAATGACTGCGGTTCGTAGTGGCATTGTGAAAATTTCGTTGGGATCAATTGAAAGAACCTGTTGCTTTGAGCTTTTTGCTTTGAGTGACGTAGACTACACGCCTCGATGATCAGTGCGAACTGAGTCTTGCGAACAAAGTACAAAACTCCAAACACCAAGCCGAATTCAAACGACTGCTGACCACGACGGGAATATACTTGCATCGTTCAACGCTTGCCAAGCGAGTCCATTTTTTCCTCCTTCTCGCTTTCATCATCTTCTACTTTTACGGTCTCGGTCACCTTCCTTTGCTTGGTCCCGATGAACCTCGGTACGCGCAAGTTGCTCGTGAAATGTTCTTGCGTGGCGACTACGTCACTCCCACCCTCGGCGGACATACGTGGTTCGAAAAGCCAGCCTTACTTTATTGGATGGAAATCGCGGCCTTCAAAATCTTTGGAGTGAGTGAGTGGTCCGCACGTCTTGGCCCGGCGATCTGTGGACTCCTTACGATTGCTGCTATTTGGAAGCTGGCCCGAAAAGTCGAACTCGCGACAACGAATCGAGACTGGCCGGGATACGCGAACTGGAGCGCACTCATCGCAGCGTCTTGTCTCGGGTTAATTGGGTTTTCACGCGGCGCGAGCTTTGACATCGTCATCACAATGACGACTGCCTGGGCACTCACACTTTTTTGTTATGCTGAATTGACTGGAGACCGTCGTGAACAGAATTGGTTGCTGTTTGGATTCTATTGCCTCGTCGGCGTGTCTTTAATTGCGAAGGGCTTAGTGGGCATCGTTATCCCGTTCGGTGTCGTGGGTATGTATTACCTCTTACTACGCGAATGGCCGAAGCGAAATGTGTTGTTGAGTCTGTTGTGGGGTCTGCCACTCTCGATCCTTGTGTCCTCACTCTGGTATGGGCCGGTTATCTACAAACACCGCTGGCTCTTCATTGATGAGTTTTTTATACAACACCACTTCGCTCGTTACCTCTCGAACAAGTATCACCATCCACAGCCGTTTTACTTTTACGCATTGGTGCTTTTGCTACTGACAATTCCCTGGACACCATTCCTTATCGATGCACTCTTTCGAACGAAGCATTGGACCTGGCGTGGGCGGGATAGTTTGAGCCGGTTGATGGTCTTTTCATTGGCGTGGCTCCTTTTTCCAATCATCTTCTTCTCGTTCTCAGGTTCGAAACTCCCCGGATATATCCTGCCTGTGTTACCAGGTGCGTTGATGCTCATCGGTATGAGAGTTACTCGCGTTCAACTCGATGGGCGACCGGTATGGCCAATCAGAGCAACAGGAGCGATCTGGTTCTTTATTGGATCAGGCGGTCTGGTTTATGCACTTCGTGTCGCGCATTTCCCAACCGTTACCTCGATACTTGCAGCCTCCGCACCCATCGTCGCGGGCCTTATTGCTATCTTTCGGACTCGTACGCAGTCGTTAGCGCTGTCGTCCGTCGCCGCTTCTGTCATGATCACCATAGTGATCATCTTGAACTGCGGGGCGATCGATCTTGTGAGGCGTGAGTCCACTCGTGACTTACTGAGACTCGCGGACGCGAAGGGATATTCAAATCTGCGAGTTCTTGCGCTTCCCGCAGATGATCGTTCAGCTCAGTTCTACGCTAGTGGTCGAGTAATCTACGGTTCGGACGGGGAAGCGAAATCTGTTTACGATGCTCCGCAAGCTGTTGCTGAAGCCCGACAACGAAACGAGAAATTGCTTGCTTTCATCAAGGTTCGCGACCTCAGTCTTTATAGAGAAAAGCCGGGCGTCGAGATTATTGGTGATAATGGAAAGCTGGCATTAGTGTGCTTGTTTTAGAGAATCCGTTAGCGTAGGTATCGATCGAAGAAATCAATCACAATCCTATCGTAACCCTCACCTTGTTCGCCCGTTGCTGATGGCAGGTTCAAACCACTTAATGGCAGATCTGTTCGAAGCTCGACATTGTTCTGGTTCGGAAAACAACCCTTAAGGCTCGCTGTTGAGGAGATCAGGTAACCAGCGTCTGCTCCCGTAAGCAACAGCACGCGTTGATCTCGCAACGAGGCTGCTGCGTCGCAAGCGGGGCTTGGATCGTAGGCACCGAGCATATAAAGCTTCGTGGCTGAAATTGCGAGAGACTTAATCAGACGGATGTCTATTCCGGTACGGTTTGTTATAGCGGCGTTTGCTAATTCGTCTGACGAACGGGGAATCGAGTCCAATACAAGCGCTTTGATTTGATTATCGTGTTGTGCTGCCTTTAGTGCGCTTAAAGCACCGAGTTCGACCCCATACACACCAAATCTTTCTCCGACAAGCTTATTCTTGTTTTCTGATTTTACCGTACGCAAAAAATCGAGCGCTGCCTGCAAATCCTGGTGCTCTTTCCCACCGAGCGAACTCCAGTTGACCGGAGGGTTCATTCCGTGACCACGCAGATCAGGCCAAAGGATGGTGGAGTTTGTCGTCTCGTTGATCTTTACTCCGAGATTGAAAAGATACGAACGATCTGCATCATAGCGGTGCAGGAGGATCACGGCCGGTGAACCTTCAGTGCCTTTCAACAGCCAGCCGCGAGCGCTTGTACCATCACGATTGGTCCATGTTTCGTCTGTTACTTTCAAGGCTGGACTGGCTATTTGTGAGAACGACTGAGGCGTAACGAGGTAGGCCCGTTCAGTTGGTCGCGAGATACGATAGACGATCCAACCAACACCACCCACTAATGCCAGCACTATCACCAGCACTATGGGCAGCAGAGATCTTACAAGTCGCTTACCGAATCTTCGTCTTGGAGGCATTAGGGTTGGCGGTGATGGTTCGCATTCGCTTCGATTCGAATCGCTTCATAATAGTCTTCCGGCGTGTTGATGTTAACAAAAAACTTTTCTGACCATGCCAGTTCAGTTAATTCTGAGAACGGAAGCCAGCAGGTATTCACCCTTTCGAGCAAATCGAGGGGCCTCCTTTTTCCTTGTTCGATTAGTTTTGCAGCCAAGCTAAGACAGGGCTCGACGCTATACAAGGCACACAACGGTTGAGGTCGACCATCTGGTTGAATGC
>DATEXA010000478.1:0-7914 GCA_035257465.1 Pyrinomonadaceae bacterium
AGCGGACACTCCGTCGTACCCAGATGCAAAGGTCTGTCCGCTCCTCCGAACGAAGCAGGTGCACGGCGCAGTTTTTGGCGCTATAAACATGTCACTCCTCCGGAGTGACGAAATCAATCTCTTACATTCATGGATTAAAAGGCTGAGGGCCTCGACGCCTGAGTTTCAACGTTTTGTCAATCTTTTCTCTTGGTCCAGCAACTTCTTCTTTCGATCAAGTCCCCATCGGTAACCGCCAAGACTGTTATCTTCACGCACCACACGGTGGCACGGAATCACGACGGCAATCGGGTTTGTGGCGCAAGCTCGGCCAACAGCTCGCACGGCACCGGGATTCCCCAGTGACTTCGCAACCTGACCGTACGACATGGTCTGTCCAACAGGAATGGTACGCAGCTTCTCCCACACCTGTCGCTGAAACGCCGTTGCGCGAATATCCAGTGGCAAATCGAGGTGCGGCCCTGTTGAACTCAAATGATTGAGAATGGCCGCGACCGTTTTGCGCAAAGCCGAGTCTGTTCTTTCGATATTTGCCTCCGAGAATTCACTCTTCAGAGTATTCTCCAGTTGAATATCTCTGTCGCCCATCGTCACGGAACAAACGCCTCGTTCAGTGACCGCAACCAACAACCGTCCGAGAGGCGAGTCAACGATCGTGTATTTGATGTGTACGCCGCGGCCACTTCGACCATAAGTGGCCGGTGTCATGCCAAGCTCGTCTGAGGCACGCTCGTAAAGACGACTGCTCGAGTTGAAACCAGAATCGTAGAGCGCATTTGTGACTGACTCGCCCTCCTTAATTCGCGTTCTGAAATTTCCAAATCGTTTCGCCGCCAAATATTGCCGGGGACTAATTCCCATGATGTTCTTGAATGTGCGTTGGAGATGAAACGCACTCACTCCTGTCTTCATCGCCAGGTCCGACAGTTTTACGGATTCCGAATCTGTTGAGTCGAGATAGCGGCAAACGGTCTGAACCATTTCTATCTGCGGATCCAGGATGCGTGCTCGCTTAGGCTGGCATCGCAAACATGCACGATAGCCCGCTTGTTCAGCAGCTTCCGGCAGAGAGAAGAAACGAACACGTTCGCGGTTTGGACGACGTGAAGGACACGACGGGCGACAGTAGATATGGGTCGAACCTACGGCGAATACAAACTGCCCGTCGTACCGCTGATCTCTTGCGACAACTGCTTGCCAGAGTTCGTTCTCGTCGGATGTGATGGAGTGATGTGATTTCAAAGCAAGGCTCACCTGATTTGTCCTCCAGTATGGTTAATCGTGAAGTGATCGTAAAGCAGAGTGGCGGGAGTATCTATCCGGTTCTTGCGGTCAAAGTTTCGTATTTGTTGAAGTGCACTTCATGTGCTTAAATCGTCTTCGAAAATCGATCAAATGCAACACCCAAATATTCTCGAACTCTCGCGGTCGGCGCTCCTCATCATCGACATGCAGGAGGCTTTTCGCGCGAGCATTAAGAACTTCGAAAGGCTCGCTGCGCGAATCGCTATTGCAACCCGGGGCGCGCAACTCTTAAACCTACCGATCATCGTCACAGAACAGTATCCCAAGGGCCTGGGACATACCGCGGTTGAGATCACCGAAGTTCTTCCCGTCGGTGCCAGCGTGCTTGAAAAGACCTCATTCAGTTCGTGCGGAGCGGAACAGTTTTATTCGAAACTTCAGGAACGCGAAACCAAGCATGTGATTGTCGCAGGAATCGAGGCACATGTTTGCGTCAACCAGACTGTGCACGATCTGCTGGCGGCTGGTTTGCACGTGCACCTGTTAACGGATTGCATAACCTCACGCAGAAAATCGGATCACAAGACGGCCATCTCGAAGATGCAAGCAAGTGGAGCAACTCTTTCTTCCGCAGAAATGGCACTCTTCGAACTCATGCGAGATGCCAGGCACGAACAATTCAAGGCAGTACAAGGACTCATTAAATAGTGGAATCTGAATTTCTCGCCCATCTGAATGAACAACAGCGTGAAGCTGTCAGCAACACCGAAGGGCCACTGTTGATTCTCGCAGGCGCCGGCTCAGGTAAGACGCGCGTTATCGCGCACCGCATCGCGTACCTGATGGCTGAAAAAGGTGTACCACCATGGAACATCATGGCGGTCACATTCACCAACAAAGCTGCTGAAGAGATGCGACTGCGCGTTCAGCGACTGCTAAAGGATCACCAGATTGCGAGCTGGCCGCTTGTCTCAACGTTTCACAGCCTGTGTGTCCGCATACTCAGGCAAGACATCGAAAAACTAACCGACAAGTACACCCGAACATTCACAATCTACGACCAGGACGATTCTCTTCGACTGATCAGACAGAGCATGAAGGATCTTGGCTACGATGAAAAGTATCTCGGACAACGCGCCACTCAGTCCGCAATCAGTTCCGCCAAGAACCGCGGTGAGGACACTGAAGCGTTTGCCGCGAGGGCCGAGTATGTCGATGAGCGACGTGCAGCGATGGCTCGCGTCTATCAGATGTACGAAGAACGCTTACACGCAAACAACGCTTTGGACTTTGACGATCTACTGATTAAAGCAGTGCGCTTGTTGCGCGACGTGAACGAGGTGCGGGAGAAATACAACAACAAGTTCAAGTACATCCTCGTCGACGAATACCAGGACACAAACTCGCTCCAGTTTGCGTTGATTAGTTTTCTAACTCAAAAGCAACAGAACATCTGTGTAGTCGGCGATGAAGATCAATCCATCTACAAATGGCGCGGGGCCGACATCTCAAACATTCTGAACTTTGAAAAGCACTTTCCCAACACAAGAACGATTCGACTTGAACAAAACTACCGCTCAACCCAGACCATTCTCGACGTAGCCGGTGCTGTAGTTAAAAACAACATCGAACGAAAAGGTAAGAATCTTTGGACCTCAAACCCCCGCGGTGAAAAGGTACGTTATTACCAGGCTCTCGATGCCGAGGCGGAAGCGCGCTGGGTTGCCAACAAGATCATCGAGCATCGACGCGAGGAGTTTGATACTCGAGCCGCTGTTTTGTATCGCACCAACTCTCAATCGCGTGTGTTTGAAGAAGCGATGCGCCGCGCTGGACTGCCTTACAACATTATCGGTGGCTTCTCGTTCTACGAACGAATGGAAGTCAGGGACATCATCGCTTATTTGAAGTTGGCGCTGAACCCGAATGATTCGATTGCGCTTCAGCGGGTCATCAACAGTCCACCTCGTGGGATCGGCAAACAAACCCTTGACGAGATCGAGCGGAGAGCGAAGGACTATGGCTTATCTCTGTGGGAAACGATTGCACTCATAATTAAGCAGCCTGAGAACTTGAGTCCACGAGCGATCAATGCCTTACGGAGTTTTCGCCGGACGATAATGCGACTCGGCGAAATGGCCGGAACCGATATGGGTCCAACAGAAGCCGCACAAGCTGTTATCACCGGAATGTGGACGGTGAAGAGCGAAGACGCTGCTGAAGATCCGACCGCGGAACATTTGACTGATTCAGACTCGCCTGTTTCTGACATTGTTCGCACTGCAATTCTGGAAACCGGTTACGAGACGGCGCTGCGTTCGGAAAAGACTGACGAGGCTGACGGCCGCATCGAAAACCTCCAGGAGCTGGTTAACGCGGCAGTAGACTACGATGAACAAGGTCTCGAAGGCTTGCGCGAGTTTATCGATCATTCCGCGCTCGTTTCCGATCAGGATGAATACAAGCGCGATGCTCCGGTTACGTTGATGACTGCTCACTCGGCCAAGGGTCTCGAGTTTCCGGTTGTGTTCATCGTCGGTCTTGAGGATGGACTCTTCCCTCACTCACGCTCAGCTACAGACCCGGCAGAGCTCGAAGAGGAGCGACGTCTCGCATACGTGGCCATGACGCGTGCTGAACGTTTCTTGTACGTAACGCACGCGATGAAGCGTCGCGTGTACGGTGAAGAACTCGCTTCGGAACCATCTCAGTTTCTAAACGAGATGCCGATCGATTTGTTGGAAGATCTCTCCCTGGGTAAGTCGTGGTTGTCATTTGCGCGTGGCTCATCAGCAATCGATTACGAACAAGGCGAGTATCGGAAGGAAAAGAAAACGTACACGGGCAAGACGTACGACAGCGTTGATTCAATCGCGGAGTTTTTCAAACAACGAAGTCAGCAGATGGGTCAGACTTCGGGCACTTCGGTCAGTAGCAGCAAGTGGAACAGTCAAAAACCAAAACCTTCTGAACCGAGACCAGCTGCCAGCCCTGCATCTGGTGATTTCGTGCCGGGTTCCTACGTCCGACATTCAAAGTATGGCCGTGGTCTGGTATTGAGGCGTGAGGGTGCGGGTGAATCGACAAAGCTAACTGTGAGCTTTCCCGGCTACGGACAAAAGAAACTCGTTGAGAAGTATGCGAACCTGGAAAAGGCGTAGCACAGACTGAAGTCTGTGCCACTCCTAACTCGCGGTCAATTCAGCAACAAGGTCGTTCGCTCCGAACACTTTCTTCAGCACCTCCAACATTCCACGAGAGTCAACTGAGATTGCTCGATTCACTGATTCGTCGTACATGAAATCACCGACCAGCGACTGGATGTTGCCGTCGAAGATCAGGCCGACGAGTTCACCATTTTTGTTGATGGTGGGTGATCCGGAGTTTCCACCAATGATGTCGTTGGTCGAAACGAAATTGAACGGAGTCTTCAGGTCAATAGATGATTTCTTCTCCAACCAGCGAGGAGGCAGGTTGTATGGAAACTCCTGCTTGAATGAATCAGCGCGCGCGTAGAGACCCCCCAACGTCGTGTACGGAGTCACCTTCTTACCATTTTCCATGTAGCCCTGAACTGCGCCGTACGACAGTCGCAACGTGAAGGTAGCATCCGGATAGAGTTTGGTTCCCTCAGTATCAAATAATGCTCGAGCGATTTTTCCGTAGTTCGTACGCTCAACTCCTGTCACTTCACTTTCATATCGTTTTCTCGCTTCGCGGGCTTTCGTGTCGACCATTCGCGCCACAACGATCATTGGATCGGTTGACGCGGCGATTGCTTCGCGACCACCTTTGGCGACCTCTTTACGATATTCAACATCAGCAAGCTTAGTTCTTTCGATCAATTCGTTTGCTCGTGCCTCAGGAGTCTTCCCGTCGAGAACTTGCTTAACAATTGCGTTATCTGCACCCAGAAGTTCAACCATGAAGCCGAGCGAATCAGCCAGTTTGAGTTTCTCAAAGTCTTTGTGAATCGGAGCCGGCGAATAGAGATTAAGCTCCAAAGAGGCGCGACGAGCATCCGTGTATTCGGGTAAGCGCTCAGCGTTGGGCTTGGCGCTTTCGTCGGCCAGTCTCACGAGCGCTCGCGCGAATCCAAACAGTACGGTGTTGAAACCACCAGACTGATCGAAGATTCTACGGTCACGAATGTAACCTGGATAACTTGCGTGGGCTCTCGCAATCTGATCCCAGGCATCGCCGTATTTTTTCTGCCGCTCAGGATCCGCCGCGATCGATTGTCGCAGCGCAGCTTCTTGCTTCATCTTCCGAGACATCAAAGAAGAATCTTTAAGTCCGGCGATTTGTCCGCGATAAACCTTCAAACTGTTCTGGACGCTGTTTAGTTCGTTCTGTGCCTGCCGCGTCTGTTCCTCACCCATCGCCATGTAGTTTTTCAACATAGCTTCGCGACGTTCTAACATGCGAAGAATGATTGGAATGCTGGTGTCGCGCAGTTGCTGAAGATGAGCAACGGTGTCGAGACGAGAGGTTGAACCGGGATTACCAGTCACAAAAACCGGGTCTCCTTCTTTGGTTCCGGTTGTCGAGAATTTGAAATAACTTCCGGGATGAACTGGTTGGTCGTTCTCATAAACTCGAACCAAGGACATATCGATATTGAATCGCGGAAAGTTGAAATTGTCCGGATCGCCACCAAAGAATGCAGCTTGAAACTCAGGTACAAAAACGAGACGAACGTCTGTGTACTTTTTGTATCGATACAGGTTGTACAGTCCGCCTTGATAAAGAGTAACCACGTCAGAACGTAGACCAGTTGCCTTGGTCGACTCACTCTCAATCGCAGAGATCTCAGCTCGACGCGCGGCAAAAGCTTCGGCATCAGTGGCGCCAACCTTCACCGCTCCATTGACGCGACTAGTCACATCCTCAATGCTCATGAGGATATTCACTTCCAGACTGGGTGCTTTAATTTCTTCAGCGCGCGTCCTGGCAAGAAAGCCTTCCTTCGCCAAATCTTTTTCCGGTGTGCTCACTTCATTAACGACATCCTCAACGATGTGGTAGTTGGTCAGGACGAGACCGTTTGGTGAGACAAAAGATCCTGAACCGTTTGGAAACCTGACCGAGGCCAACTGAAGTTTTTTAAGCCAGTCGTCGGTGACTTCAAATCCATACTTCTTTTTGATCTCGCTGCGAGGAACGTTGTTGAAGGTCCACATCCCTTCGTCAGCGAGCGCCGTAATATGAATTGTTTGGAAAGTGAAGAACGCCAGCAGAAGAACAGACAAAAGTTTTCTTGATTTCATTAGTATCCTTTTAAACAAGTAGCGGGAGAAAAGTTAGAGCGCCAGGCCGGAAAAATCGATGCCTAAGCGGTAGAAACGTAAACTCAGCAGGTGGGAATAGTCAAATTGCTGATTGCCGATTTCTGATTGCTGATTGGGAATGGTTACTTCAAAGTTTTCTATTGTCTGACTTCGCAGGCTGTTGGTTGGTTGTTTGTGATTGGGATTTTGTGGTCACTGTGCTACCACACTGTCTGCACTGATAAATCTCTGATTGTTGTGTAGCGGGTACAAGCCAGAGACAACCGCAAGACTGACAAAGAATCGTCGATCCTAAAAGCCATTCATTGAACCGGATCTGTTTCTCCACCCTCATTTCAAACACCCCCTTTAGCCTGTACTCCGTGACGTTTGAACTATCTAAACGACAAACAAGACGAATGTTTCATCAAAGTGTCGCGGTTATTTGTGTCTCGGAACCAAAATTAGAAAGCCCGGTTGACTGAGAAGAAGTTGAGTTTGACAATCACGCCATGCCCACACGAAACCAGCGACTTCCACGTATAACAAACTTCGCTAGAGTACTTCTCGGAGAGTGGCGGAAACTTAAGCTCCCAATCAAAGAAGCCTCAATAGTTGTGGCGGTCTCTGGCGGCGCCGATTCCACCGCGCTCCTGCTTGCATTGGAGGAGTTAACAAGGTGGAGAAAACTCGACCTCAGCATCTATGTTGCGCATCTTGATCACGGCATTCGGGAAGCGAGCCGGAAAGATGCAAAGGCTGTCTCGGAGCTTGCCAGGGAACTCGGGTTCGTATCAGTCGTTGGTCGGGCAAAAGTAGCTGAACGTGCTCGCGAAAACTCAGAAAACCTCGAACAGGCGGCGCGCAAGGCGCGCTACGATTTCCTCGAAAGAACTGCTAAAAAGCGAAAAGCTCAGTTCGTCCTAACTGGACACACCATGGACGATCAGGCCGAAACGATGCTCCTACGCTTGATGCGGGGAAGTTCAGGGGTTGGCCTTGCAGGAATGGAGGCGGTGCGTCCCATCAACAAGGGTTCCCAAGTATCGCTTGTTCGTCCTCTCCTCTGGGCGCGGAGGAGCCAAACCGAAGAATATTGCCATCAACGCAAGATGAGTTATCTGCACGACGAGATGAACGATGATGAGCGTTTTGCCCGAGTCAAAGTCCGTAAGCAACTCCTTCCCATGATGCAGACTTTCAATCGTAAGGTGGTGGAGGCGTTGTCGCGAACCGCCACCCTTCTCCGGGAGGATGGCAATGTCCTTCTCGATAAATCAGATGCACTCCTCGAAAAAGCTTCGAATAACGAGGCAGAAAAGCAAACCGAAGCGCCTCCATTGAACGTACAAGTTCTTTCGGGCTCACCGCCGGCTTTGCGACGGCGAGCTCTCAGGCA
>DATEXA010000479.1:0-12767 GCA_035257465.1 Pyrinomonadaceae bacterium
TGATAAACAGCTTCATCGCAGAGTCGCGCTCAAGCTCCTTCCCCTTGATTACACACGAAACAAAGATCGCCTTAGACGTTTTCAGCAGGAAGCCCAGTCTGCATCAGGGCTGAATCATCCCAATATCCTCACGATTCACGAACTTGGTGAAATAGAGGCCCAACAGTTCATCGCAACTGAGTTCGTGGATGGCCAGACCTTGCGCGAGCGCATGAAGTCCGGACCATTGCCAATGGTCGAAGCTTTAGAGATTACGATTCAGGTCGCCGTCGCACTTGGGGCTGCGCATATGGCGGGCATTGTCCACCGAGACATCAAGCCAGAGAACATCATGCTGCGACCTGATGGGTACGTTAAGGTACTCGACTTTGGACTTGCAAAACTCACTGAACAGCCGTCTGGTACTACCAATGAAACATTAGATACCGCTCCAGGGTTAGTGCTGGGAACTGTTAAGTACATGTCGCCTGAGCAAGCACGAGGTTTAGACGTCGATGCGCGCAGTGACATCTTCAGCCTGACCGTTGTGTTCTATGAAATGCTCACCGGCCAGGCGCCTTTTGAAGGCGACACGGTAAGTGACCTTATTGCCACGATATTGAAGGACGACCCACCATCGTTAGTGGGCTATCTCGCGGATTATCCGGAAAGTCTGCAACCGATTATCACCAAAGGCCTCCGCAAGGATAGAAAACAGCGGTACCTTTCAGTTAGCGGTTTTCTCGACGATCTCAGAAATCTCAAACAAGCAGTTGAGACTCAATCGAAGCTAAACAGTCCGGAATTTCATCTATTCAGTGACTCACGACGTTTTGACACAGGAAGGCAGCGAGCCGTTAGTTCACTAACAACGGCAACATGGACCAAACGGTTCACTTCAAGTGCTGAGTTCCTGGTCAGTGAAGCGAAGCATCACAAATCGCTCACTGGCGTGGTGATGGCGACGCTCTTCATGTTCACCCTCAGTGTTGGCTATCTGAGTTACAGATTCATTGCCGGGCGAACGCGACCACAACAAAACATGAGCCTGGTCAGGTTGACGTTAGGAGGCTTCATCGGTAACGCGGCAATCTCGCCGGATGCCCGATACCTCGCGTACGTCAGCGAGGCCGGCGGATTGCAAAGTCTTTGGATCAGGCAAATCGCGACTAACAGTAACGCTCAAATCATCCCACCCAGGAAGCTGGACTACGGAGACATTAGCTTTTCACCCGATGGAAATTATCTCTTCTATTTCGGCAGTACTAAAGAGGGTGAAGGGCCTGGACTCTGTAAGGTGCCGGTAATTGGAGGTGAACCAAAACGGGTGATTGACGGGATTAGTAATTCCAATGGTGAGGGTCCTGTTACGTTTTCGCCGGATTACAAACGACTCGCATTCACTCGTGGATATCCTTCAGGTGAAACCGCGCTATTTGTTGCAAACGTCGATGGCACTGATGAGCGCAAGCTTGCGAATCGTGAAGGCTTTGATTCTCTTGCTGTCTCTGCGTGGTCGCCTGATGGGAAATTGATTGCTTGCAGTGAAGTACTCAATCAGAACGGTAAGACACATTGGAGATTGGTGGCTGTCAGAACAGAAGACGGAGTCGAGACACCGATCAAAACAAAAGAATTTCGTTCCATTGGTGAAATTGCCTGGCTTGCAGATGGTAGTGGCTTGCTCATGATTGCAGCGAACGAGGATGAGGGAACTCAGGTTTGGCAAGTTGATTATCCGGCAGGAACAGCCAGGAAAGTTTTTAACGACATCGGCTCATATTCCGGATTGAGTCTTACAGCGGATTCGAGCGTTTTGATTACCAAACGAAACGAGGTGATAACAAACATATGGAACCAGTCAGCAGAAGACTTACGCCAGACGGCGCAGATTACATCTGGTACTGGCCGCCGCGATGGGTGGATGGGAATAGGCTGGACGCCTGACGAAAGAATTGTTTACTCATCGCACGCGAGTGGTCAGCCCGACATCTGGATCATGAATGCCGATGGTAGTAACCCGCAGCAGTTAACAAACAATATGGGGTGTGTTTACAACGGACTTGCCGTATCGCCGGATGGTAAGTATGTGGTGTTCGTTTCGCGTCGAGCCGGGAATACAAATCTTTGGCGGATCGATATTGACGGACGAAATCCAGTGCAATTGACACATGGCTTAGGCGAATTTAATCCGATCTTTTTCCCCGATGGTCAATGGGTGAGTTATGGCTCTGGCGGCAAGGCATGGAAGGTCTCTATTAACGGCGGTGAACCAATTCAATATGGAGATGGTTTTCCATATACGCTTGGGGTTTCGCCGGATGGAAAACTAAAAGCCTACGTTCTCAACAATGGAGAGACCAATCCTAAGAGAATGGCAGTGGCACCATCCGGTGGCGGAGCTCCGATTACTGTCCTTGAACTGCCTTCAGGCGCTCAGATCTCAGGACGAATGAGGTGGACGCCTGACAGTCGAGCACTGACTTATATAGTTGCGCAGAACGGGGTATTGAATATCTGGGTTCAACCTATTGATGGTGGTCCGGCACAGCCGGTAACAGATTTCAAAGCTGATCTAATACAGTGCTTCGCTTGGTCTCCCGATGGTAAACAACTTGCTGTCGCCCGAGGAACAACGCCGACTGATCTTATTCTCGTAAGAAATTTCCGATAGTTCTTCACCTTTCTCTTCGAGGAGAGTTTTCGAATGAGCGTGACACCCCAGAGTCTCCCAATTCGGCTATTGCTGAGCCTTATCCTGATCGTCTTTTTGACTGCCGCTAGCAACTCAACGATGGCATTCAATAGAGTTTCACTCATTGCAGCTCTGTTGCAGTCCGCAACAGCCACTCTCTCCGGCACCGTAGTAGATGAAAATCGTTACGTCATAATCGATGCGCAAATCACAGTGACGAATGTCGATTCTGGATTACAGCGAGAACTCACGACGAACAAAGATGGCAACTTTGTAGCGTCACTCTTGCCGCCTGGTCATTATAGTGTTGTGGTCCAGCAAAACGGATTTCGCAAATTAGAAGTTAGAGACATCGTCCTTAACGTGAATCAAAACCAACAGCTGAGGCTTACGTTAAAGGTTGGGGAGATTAACGAGTCCGTAATCATCAATGGTGTGTCATTGATTCAAACCGAGTCAGCTGCCGTCAGCACTGTAGTTGATCGCCAATTCGTCGCGAACTTGCCGCTCAATGGAAGGAGCTTCAGTACTCTCATTGAACTGACACCAGGAACCGTGCTGACCAAGACTGAAGGACAATACAGTGTCAACGGACAACGGGCTAATGCTAACTACTTCACAGTGGACGGTGTCAGTGCAAATGTTGGCGTCAATCCATTCGTGACACTTACTCAGACAGCGGGTGGGACTATTCCGGCTTTCAGTGGTCTGGGTACCACCAGCAATCTCATCTCAATAGATGCATTGCAAGAATTTACAATTCAGAGTTCCACGTACGCGGCTGAGTTTGGTCGAATGCCAGGTGCTCAGGTAGTAACGGTCAGTCGCTCTGGCACAAACCATTTTCACGGAGCCCTCTTCGAATACTTTCGTAACGACGCATTGGACGCGAATGATTGGTTCGCAAACAGTCTCGGGCTCGGAAAGCCAGCACTTCGACAGAATGATTTTGGCGGCGTGTTTGGTGGACCTATTGTTCGTGATCGCAGCTTCTTCTTTTTCTCGTACGAGGGACTTAGGCTTCGCGAACCGCGCGTTGGCATAACAGCTGTTCCTGGAATCAACGAGCGGATCACCGCGCCAAGTCAAATGCAGCCGTATTTAAAAGCCTTCCCACTTCCTAACGGTCGGAGTCTTGGTAACGGCCTGATGGAATTCAATACTAGCTATTCGAATCCTTCAAGTCTGAATGCTACAAGTATCAGGTTAGACCACGCCTTCAACAGCAAGGTCACGTTATTCGGCAGGTACAACTACGCGCCCTCTGACGGCAATCAACGCGGTGGCGACCCGCTGTCTCAAACTGTAAGTCTAAACAACTTCACGAGTGTGCTCTTCAAGACAATCACAATGACCGTTGGTTCTACCCAGATACTGAGTCCGAGAATTATTAATGACGTTCGTGCGAATTACAGTAGAAATCATGGAAGCAACATCTGGTCTCTAGATAGTTACGGTGGTGCAGTACCTCCGGCCGATTCCGTTCTTTTCCCACCATTCGCCTCGAGCGCCGACTCGTTTTTCGATCTCGTCTTGGAGGAAGAGGTCGGTTTCATTGTGGGTAAAAACGCTCGCAACTTGCAGCGCCAGATAAACCTCGTCGATAACTTAGCCATAACCAGTGGTCCACATCAATTTAAAATGGGCGTTGACTGGAGGCCCCTAGCCCCCATTCTTGATACCTCGGCATATCTACAGCAAGTCAACTTTTCAGGTGTGCCCGGGGCGCTGACCGGTATTGCAGACTTCGTATCAATTAGTGGCAAGACGGGTAAAGCCACTACAAACGTCAGTCATTTTTCCGCTTTCGGACAAGATAATTGGAGAATTGGAAGAAGATTCGTACTCAACTATGGTCTTAGATGGGAATTTAACCCCGGGGCTTCGATCACTTCAGCTAATGCTCCGATCATCGCCGTCGGGAATTTGAAGAATCCTTCCAGCATTCATCTAGCAGAACCAGGTACATCATGGAACACCAGTTATAACAATTTTGCTCCGCGCGTTGGTGTGACTTACCAATTCTCGCAGAAGCCTGGTCGGGAAGTAGTACTGCGAGGAGGATTCGGGATCTTCTATGACACTGCGGGTCGTCTGGCGGGCACCGTCCTCGGCGGGACTACGTCATCCGGAACATCTTTCACCGGCGTCCCTTTTCCTCTTACTACTGCTCAGGCAACGCCACCCGCACCTTCGCCCTCAACGCCCCCGTATTCACTCATTCCGGTGTTTGATCTGGATCTGAAACAGCCACGAACTTATGAATGGAATGTTGCGCTAGAACATTCGTTCGGAACGAATCAGACTCTCACGGCCTCTTATGTGGGCGCGTCCGGCAGAAACCTTCTGCGGCTTGAAAGATTGTTTCAGCCCACTCCTGGTTTTGGCGCCGTCAATGGAGTAACTAATCTGGCGACTTCGGATTACCACGCTATGCAACTTCAGTATAAGCGTCGCCTCTCGCGTGGATTTCAGAGTATCGCTTCCTACAATTGGTCTCACTCAATAGACATCAGTTCAGCTGACAATGTCTTGAACCTTCCGAATACGACGCTCGATCCCAAAGTTGATCGCGCATCGTCGGATTTTGACGTTCGTCACTCGCTTTCAGCAGCCATCACTTACGACATAGGTCATCTCACCGACACGCGAGTTCTCAACTACATTCTTCGCGGCTGGTCAATCGATAGTGTTTTCAGAACTCACACAGCGACTCCGGTAAACGTCCTCACCGGGAGGCGACTGCAGACCGCTTTTGGCGTGCTGCGACCTGATTTGATTGAAGGAGTTCCTCTATACATAAAAGACACGGAAGTAGGTGGTGGTTGGCGCATCAATCGCGCTGCGTTTTCCATACCTCAGCAAGTTCGACAGGGAAGTCTGGGACGCAATGCTCTGCGAGGTTTTCCGGCCACACAGTTGGACTTTGCGCTTCATCGAAAGTTTGACTTGAGCGAAAGTTTGGCACTGCAATTTCGAGCGGAGTTTTTCAATATTTTCAATCACCCAAACTTTGCAGACCCCAAGAGCAATCTCAGCGAAGGCGCACTCTTTGGTCAATCGACAATGATGCTCGGCCGAAGTCTTGGCGGGCTCAATTCTCTCTACCAGATCGGAGGTCCACGCTCAACTCAACTTGCTTTAAGACTGGAGTTCTGAGGTTGAAGGCTTCTTTGTGAATGGGAAATTCCTTCTAGGGATCAGGCGGACCGCCTGATCTACTTGATTCCGAGGCCAGGTCGCCTCGGCAGAAGGATTCGCAGAATCGAGCCTTCCGTATATCCGACACGCACCGCGATCTCGTCGACGCTCAAGCTGCTCGTCTTCAGAAGACGCACTGCGCGCTCCACGCGCAAACCTTGGAGATAAGACAGCGGCGACTTTCCGAGTTTATGTAAGGACTACTAAACTTGACAACGTGGGGGCACAAGCTCCAAGGTCCGTCCTTTGAGTCCTTAATATATAAGCACTCCTTTCACTGTGAGCGTGGGATCGAGGTCTTTGGTCCGCAGAAAGAATCCCGCAACTGTCCAAAAACGGCCGAATTTCTCGTAATTAACACTTCACCAGAGTGAGATTTCAGCAAATTCGTCACATGAAGTCAGGTAACGAGGCCTACACTCGACTGTTCAGATTGCGTAAGCTATTGAATTAATTGAAGAAATTGGTAGCGGGGGGTCGGACTCGAACCGACGACCTGGAGTTATGAATCCATGCTCTAATCAAGAAAAAGAAACGACGCTCATCTTCGGATCAAAAGATCGCGCAATATTTTTCGCAATTGAAATTGGGCCTCGGTCTCCGCTCCGCTTCCTTTGCATTCCGGCCCGAGACATTGAATTAGTCTTTCCTCGGCGAACGAACGGGTTTCTCGCCATTCAACACCTCACCCTCAAAGTCCAAACTAAAGCTCCCTTAAGGTTCTTGGACGCCCTAATGCGACACGGTGATCAACTAACTGTTCAAGTTCGGAGTATGCATGATCGATTCCCTTTGCGTGAACGCACAGGCTTCATAGTGTGAGGTTGCAAAGTCCGCATGGTCCAAGTACAGAAATGGCTAGCTGAGTGTAGGAGGGTCCTTACATTTTATTTGGTCAGATTGGCTGAAAATCGCTTCGCGGGCAGCTCCGGTAAGGTCGTGTTTACCTATTCTCGCGCGGCATGGTGGCGTCAGTAAATGATACTAAGTGTGCCGTCAACCTTCCTGTCAACGTTGAAACTGATGTCTGTAAGTTATTGAAACCATGACGCTTGTGAGCGTGAATCCAATTACTGAGCCAAGCGGGCAAGTTCTTTAGAATCAATAACTTACGGTCTTTATTGGACCATCATGCCGGGCTGAAATCTAATTAATGTAATTTCATATTAAGTCATCTGTGCTTGCTCGCGCCAGCAATAGTGTGTTCATCTGTGGCTCGACGCGAGCAACAGGCGCGCCGGAGCAGAAGCTCAGTATCGCTTAGCGCTTTCGCGAGCTGATGTTCATGATCAAACCGCGCGCCGGGGGTTGGTCCAAGGTTACCGTTGCAGTGAATGCGCACATGGATTTCCGGTAGATTATTGTGAATTGGTCCAGCTCGTCAGAAAAGTGTCACGTGTGGCGTTCGCTTTAGGATTTTTGTATTGATCATCGCGATGACTTTAGATTTGCGTCGATGTATCGCTCGAGCGTCTGCCTGTCCTCATAGTCGGGACGTTTTTTAAGAAATTCTTGATATTGAATGGCAGCCTTATCTTTCAATCCTGCGGCGTTGTATAGCAATGCGAGGCGCAAATGTGCTTCGGCTTTACCAATTGGATCAAGCCTTAGTGCCTCACAAAAGTAAGTAACTGCCGTGGAACCCTTTTTCACCTGAAGATAGGCTTCGCCTAAATAAAAATTCGCGTCTGCCGACCTAGGCTTCGTTTCCACAGCTCGCAAAAGAATTGGAATAGCTCCCACAAAATCCTTACGCATAAGTCTTAGTCGACCAAGGTCCAAAAGCGCCACAAAGAATGTTGGGCTCAGTTCCGTCGCATGCACGTACGCGACTTCTGCTTCATCCAAAATGCTTTGGGCAAGGAATGTGGTCCCCAGTTCTGTCCAGCTCTGAAAGTCGTTCGAGTCATCAGCAAGGATCTTCTTTAACATACTCGTCGCTTCTGTATACCTCTTCTTGCGAATAGCGTGTTGGGCGTTCTCAAATCCCTTCTGGTTGGACCGCGAGCGCTCATAAGAATCCCCAGCGAACACAGTCATGGGCTTGTGGTAAATTTCAGTTGAACTCCACGCAAGTTCTAAATCCTGCCGCACGTCTCTATCGAATGAAGCAAAGATCCAAATACGCGTCCGCCCGATCTCCCGGCTCTGAAATTCAATAGCCAAGTCGTATTGCCCACTAGGCACATCAACGAACTGATATGGCCCTCTATTCAACACTGATTGTCGCCCAAGAACATTGCCTGAAAGACTGTAAAGAATTACGTCGAATGAAGGATTTCTGTTGACGGAAAGAGCGTTGCTGATAGGTCCCCTTTCAAGCTTCACTTCTCCATAGAGTCTATGGCGTTCGGATCGTTCTTGAGTGCACATTCCAAGTGGTGGGAAAAGAAAAACGGAAACCAGGATGCTGAGGACCTCGAGAACATGGCCGTTTGAGGCTATCCCTTCGAACAAATGAATAGGTTTGTCGAGAGAGTTGTTCATTGCGTTTACGTGTTGCAAGGACTTGAGAACAATTCGCGTCGAAAGCGTTTTTCATTTGTCCACCGTCAAGCATCCTTGTTTATGGCTTCGCTGCATTAATGCGAAACGTGTTGTTGTACTGCCCGATAAAGACCCATGGTGTTCCTCGAGGGCCGGTGTAGCTATATAGGTTCGCTACACCTACAATAGGAGCAGTCGAGTTCGGGGTGATGGTCCAATTCACACATTGATTGCTGCTAACGGCGTTGCAGGTGACGAAAGCCAAACCCGTCGCGGGACATCCGCCTGAAGGACAGACTGTGCCATCCAGCTCGTCGGGTCTCATGATGAGTTTGTAGAGAATGCCACCGAAAAAGAAATTGACGGCCAGCGAGCAATTACCGCTTCCGTTAGTCAGATTTGGAAAGGGAACTGGGTTTTCGCTCTGGTCCCGACAGACGCTGTAGGCTTTCTGGATCGCATAATAGCCCGCGGGTGGTGCCGTGGGTTGCGAGCCGTCGATTCCCTGGTTCGGCGTAATCCACACACTACGTCCCGATTGGTCGTTCATACTTAGCTGCCATTTCCCATCACTCAGGATCGCACTGTTAACGGCAGGCGCATTAGCTCCTTTGCCAGTTAGTGTCGTGTACGTCGCTTGGCCCACGCCGTTGGCATCGTCACTTCTCATTAGTAGTTGGTTACCTAACAGATCGTAATCAAAGATGACTGAAGTTACCGGCCCAACGTAGGGCGCGCTTCCGCCGCCAGGTTTGGCTCCCGAAACAGTCGCACTTGCCGTCTGAACGGCAGCGCCTGAAAAAAGGAGGGTCGCAATGAGCAAAAGGGTAAGAATTGAAAGCAACCTGGCAAAGAGAGTTGGTCGACGCATTGAAATTCTCCTCTTAAGAATTGTGCATAGGAAAGTCGCCACGACTGGCTGGGACTCTCCAATTGCTGACTTCATGGCCTATAGCGAGAATCTCGGCAAAAAACCATCACTCTCACCAAATTGTTTTCTGATTGCCGACTAAATCTGATAAAAGGGCGGGGGCAACCTATCCTCGCGGTGAAAACCATCATGGCTGCTTTACCGAATGAAGTTACTCAACTTCTGATCAACTGGAGCAAAGGCGACAAAGCTGCCTTCGATGAGTTGGTTTCTTTAGTTCATGGTGAGTTGCACCGGATTGCTCGCCGCTACATGGCTAAAGAGAATCCGGATCACACACTCCAGACGTCTGCACTCATTAATGAAGCATATCTAAGACTGATAAATCAGCAGGACATTCCGTGGCAAAATCGAGCGCATTTTTTCGCCGTAGCTGCCCAGGTTATGCGTCATATCCTGGTGGACCACGCGCGCAAATACTCATATGCCAAGCGAGGCGGAGGAGCCCGCAAGATCGCTCTCGACGATGCGATGATTCGAATGGACCAGAAGGCGAGTGAGATAGTTGCGCTCGACGACGCACTCAAAACGCTGGCGGTGATAGATCCACGCAAGAGTCAGATCATAGAACTACGGTTCTTTGGCGGGTTGAGCATTGAAGAAACTGCCGAAGTGATGAAAATCTCCTCACCTACAGTCCAACGCGAATGGCGCTCCGCCAAAGCATGGCTTAAGCGCGAACTAACCAAGCCGGCTGGCAACTGATTTGTTTAGACGCATGATGGGATCTGGATGAAATTCTCGCTAGACTTGGGTACCAGGCAGTAGTTCGAGAGCTCGAGCATTGCCATAGTAGCCCTCCTTGACAGTTGGGCTCCTGTCCAACGCATTGCTGACTATCATTGTTCATGAACCGATGACACCTGACCGCTGGCAACAGGTAGACAAAATATTCCAGGCCGCAATCGAGCTTGGTCCCGACGAGCGAACTGATTTTTTGAACGAAACTTGCGGGACCGACGAAGAACTGCGCCGAGAGGTCGAGTCCCTTATTTCTTCTGACTCTGAGCGTCTAAGTCTGTTTGACGCCCCTGCTTTTGAAACGGCCGTCGGTCTTTTCGCAACCGATCAACCTGAGCTCAAGGAAGGTCAGGTCCTTGGTAATTACAAGATAATCTCGCTACTGGGCGTTGGCGGCATGGGTGAGGTCTATCTTGCTGAAGATAGCGAACTCGGACGCAGGATAGCGATCAAGTTACTGCCGGCAGAATTCACGAAGGACAAAGAACGTTTACGCCGCTTTCGACAGGAAGCACGTGCAGCCTCGGCCCTTAATCATCCGAACATCCTCACAATCCATCAAATCAGGCAGATTGAAGGCCGCCATTTTATGGCGACAGAGTTTGTCGATGGTGAGACGCTTCGTCAGCGTTTGAAGCGTTCGCCTCTCAATCTGTCTGAAACGTTAGAGATTGCAACTCAGATAGCAAGTGCTCTTTCAGCTGCGCACAAAGCCGGTATTGTTCATCGCGACATCAAGCCGGAGAACATCATGCTGCGTCCAGACGGTTACGTGAAAGTGCTCGACTTCGGCCTCGCGAAACTCACAGAGCAATACGAGCAAACGCGAGGCGATGTAAGTGTTGCTGAGAGAGTGGACGTCTCGTCTGGACTTGTTATGGGGACCGTTAAGTACATGTCACCTGAACAAGCGCAGGGATTGCAAGTCGATCAGCGTAGCGACATATTCAGCTTTGGTGTCGTGCTTTACGAGATGATCACCGGGGAGGCGCCATTTAAGGGAGAGAATTCGAATCAACTAGTCGGTGCAATACTGAAGAAAACTCATTCACCGCTTATCGATGTGCCAGTGGAAATTCAGAACCTAATTAACAAGGTACTAAACAAAAAGCCTGAAGAGCGGTATCAAACCAGTGATGAATTGCTAACCGCTTTAAAAGTCATTCGAGGCGAAGTTGCTAACGTGATCGGCAGTGATGTTGCGCCTCAGAGCGGCTCCCGTTCAACAGCTGCAACAAGCGGGACCACAGCAACTACAACTGTTTCGACGATCGAGTATGTCGTTAGCGGCATCAAGCGCCATAAAACCGGCGCCTCTTTGGTGTTGGCGAGTTTGGTCGTCGTAGTACTCGGTGCAACATTTGGTTTGAACTTTAGAAACCGCGCACGGCCGTTAGCTAACCAGATGCGAATCGAGCCGGTCCCAGGAACAGAAACCGCCGGTAACGTTGCTCTCTCGCCGGATGGCAAATTCATCGCCTTCTCGGCAACTGGAAGTCTGTTTGTCCGGGAGGTAGGAACGAACAACAGTTGGCCGATTGTGGCTGATAACAGCATTGTCTATCCGACCTACTCACCAAGTGCCGATGCAATCTTCTACGTTAGCCACGAAAAACTCTTCAGAATTCCTGTTCAGGGTGGTGAAGCCAAAGCAGTGATGTCAAACGATAACGGACATGGGCCGATCAGTTTTTCATCGGATGGAAAGCAGTTTGTATTTTCGAGATACGACGAGGACGGATCGCCTTCATTAGTGCTGGCGAACGTGGATGGATCAGGTGAAAAGGTACTCGCATCAATTAAGAATCCAGGACACTTCTCTTCACCAGCATGGTCACCCGACGGGAGTCTGATCGCATGTAGCGAGGCATCCGGTGAAATCCTCAGAGTAGTCGCTTTAAGCATCGCGACTGGAGAACACCGATGGACATCTAATTTCAGGTGGAAAGCCTTGGACCGACTTGCCTGGCTCCCTGATGGTAGCGGACTAGTTGCGTCAGCGATGGATGCAGAAGCATCTCCTAAGCAGCTATGGCTAATTCCATATCCAACCGGGGAGCCTCACAAGATTACAAACGATCTCGATAGCTATGTGGACGTTAGCATATCAGCTGATGGTAAGACATTGGTTACACTCCAATCGTCACAACTAAGCAACATCTGGATTGCACCGTCAGGAGAGCCAACTAACGCCAAACCCATTGCATTCGGTGAGAGAAAACTGGCCGGCGCTGTGTCCTGGACTCCTGATAACCGAATCGTCTGCCCAGTGAATAACGCCGGTCAGCGCGACATCTGGATTGTGGATAAGGATGGAACGAATCCAAGACAACTCACTGCCAATGCAGGTAAACACTTACAGCCACAGGCCTCACCCGATGGTCGCTACATCGTCTTCTCTTCGAACCGCGCAGGAAATTTCAACATCTGGCGTATGAACATCGACGGCAGTAATCCTCTACAACTGACGAAGGGCGATGGCGAGGTGCACCCTACCGTCTCGCCCGACGGGCTCTGGGTCGTCTATTCAAAAGGCGGAGTCGATACCCCTATTAACGAAAAGACTGTTTGGAAGGTGCCGATTAACGGAGGCGACTCAGTGGAGTTGAGTAGTATTCCGTCCAGCGGACCAGCAGTGTCTCCTGACGGATCCCTGGTGGCCTGCTGGTACATGCCGAAAAAAGCCGCACCCTCCCAGATAGCATTAATCCCCATTGCTGGGGGCCCGCCGGT
>DATEXA010000480.1:0-3276 GCA_035257465.1 Pyrinomonadaceae bacterium
GGTACTTTCTTGGATCCCATGCTGGCTTTACGCCCTTCTCGCGCCGGTTAAGTAAGAAACGATCCCAATCAGTATCTTCCTTGCGAATCTCTTTCACGAGTTGTGGCCTGCGCCAACGACCAGGTTGATTGACGTTCCACATCATCTCGACCATCACTATGTCGCCAAACTTACCTGACTTAATAAACTCGTTCGCACGAATGTAGTTGCTACCACTCCGACGCTGGCTACCGATTTGAACAATCCTCTTTGTTTCCTCTACGGCTTTGAGAATTGCACGCGCATCGTCCATCGTGTTTGCCATGGGCTTTTCAACGTACGCATCACGACCAGCGCGCACAGCTTCGACTCCGTGTAGCGCATGTTGGAAGTCCGCAGTCGCAACCAAAACAGCATCGACATCTTTTCGATCGTAAAGCTCTTCATTGTTACGAGCCTTGGCAATCTCATGTCCTACTAGTTTACCGACTGCTGCAGCTCCCTCGTCACGCCGTCGACTCCAGATGTCTGATACGGCGACGAGATCAAAATTAAGCTCCTTTGCGTGAGGCAAGAGGGCCGGGATCAAAGCCTGACGGCAGCGGTCGGAGTAGCCGACGATGCCAACGCGGACACGATCGTTTGCGCCCAGAATCTGTGCGTAGCTTGAGGCTCGTGAAGCAATGACGACCCCGGCCGCGCCCAACGTTGCGGTCTTCATGAAGTCTCGGCGCGAGTTTTTAGTGTCAGACATTTCTAGTCCTCCTGAGTGTTAAAGAGCGCTGAGTGTGTATTTGCGAACGTTCTGTTTATCATAATTGAGGCCTCTCTCGTAACTGCTTTCTAACCATTTTCCTGGATCCCAATTGATTTTTAGTGGAACGAATTTAAAGCCTCCCGGGAGTGCGGCGGCTTGATGTGCAATTTAATTCTCCATCCCTTCCTTGAGTGCGCTTCCCGGATTTCTAAAAACCAACCTCCATATCTCGACCCCTGGACGGATCCGAAAGATAGCCTTGCCATAACGAAACCGGCGTAGGGTCTATCAAAACTACTCATTCATTCTTCTAGATTAACTCCAAAAATTCGTTGACATTTGTCCTAGCCAGGCGCATTAATCAAACCACATCACGAGTGGCTCGTGTCCTTCTGAGGCCACATTTCGCTTCAAGAATTTTTGCAAAACGGTCGCTTACCAGAATGCGACCATTCGCCATACCACCATTCAAAGGAGGCTCACATGAGATCTCTATGCCAGGGTTTTTCGATTATCGTCCATCAGACTTTCCTCGTCGTTGCCTTGACCTTCCTGACCTGCGGAACTCTCTTCGCGCAAGTGACAGCCAGCGGCACGATAAGCGGCGCAGTAAAAGATAAGAACCAGGCTGTTGTGGGTAATGCGACGATAACCATTACCAACAAGGCAACCGGCCGCAGTCGGACAACCACCACAAATGAAAATGGGGAATACAGATTCGATTTGTTACCCGCCGGTCGTTACGACATCAAGACAAGCGCCAGTGGGTTTGGTGAGTTGATCATTGAGAATGCCGAAGTGCTCGTCGGAAAAACAAATACCTTTGACTTCACTCTCGAACCCGGTGTCCAAACTGCAAATGTAACCGTTACGGCAACTGACTCAGAACTCATAAGTCGCGAGAAAACGGATGTCGGCATGAATATCACACCGCACGATGTCCAGGACCTTCCTTTAAATGGTCGCGATCTTGGCAACCTCGCTTATCTCGCGCCTGGAGCAAAGCCTGTCGACTCCTACGATCCAACTAAACGGCGCATCTCCGTGTTTGGTATTAACGGTTCAAGCGGTCGCAACGTCAACGTCACAGTAAATGGAATCGATAACAAGGACAATACAGTTGGTGGGCCTGTTATGCAGTTTCCGCTCGAAGCGATACAAGAGTTCGTGATCAGCACAGCGCGTTTCTCCGCCGTGAACGGTCGAAGCGAGGGCGCTGCAATCAACGTGGTCACAAAGTCAGGTGGAAGTGATTTTCATGGTGCTGGCTTTTACTTCCTCCGCGACAAGAAACTTAATGCCAGCGAAGTTTCTCCTTCCAATACGTCAATCACGTCGAAGCCACCATTCAATCGTAAACAATGGGGGGGTTCGATCAGCGGTCCACTACATTTACCGCGATTTGGTGAAGGCGGACCAACTCATTACAAAACTGGAGAGAATACCTTCTTCTTCTTCGCACTCGAGCGTCAGAACGAGGCCACTTCTATACCGGTTGCCTCTGATGCATACGCAGAATTGCTAATAGTGCAGCCGTTAGGGGCGCGTCCATCAACAGTTCTACCCACGCCGTACAAAGACTGGCGCATTAACGCCAGGATCGATCACACGTTTAATTCCAAACACAACATCTCTGCGACGTACAGTGATCAATCCAACATCGGTCTTAACGACCAGGCAACACAAAGGGTTGATCTTACGCAAGGTAATTTCACCCAAAACCGATTGATACTCGCCAACATGTCGTTGAACTCGAGCCTGAGCAGTAGCACGGTGAACGCCGCCACAGTTGGTTATCAATATTGGAACAACCTGATTGATAGTGAACAAAAGACACCAAACTTTTTGTTCCCGACCGGAATAAGTTTTGGTACCAATGTCAACGTTCCGCAACAGTCGTATCAGATCAAATACCAATTCAAGGATGACCTCTCAGTCAATCGAGGGAATCACACGTTCAGAACCGGCGTCGACTATCTATGGGAACCGAAACTTGGTGGTTTTTTCGAATTCAACCCAACGCTGCAAATCGAGTTTGTCTCACTGCCTAGCGCGCTAGTGAAATTGCCGCAAGGATTCTCTACACCAGGCCAGGTTGGCAGCATGACCGCGACGGCCGGCAATCCTTACTTTAATTTGCCGGGCGGCGCAAAAATGTTAGGTCTCTACTTTCAGGATGACTGGAAAGCCAGAAGGAACCTGACACTGAACCTCGGCCTTAGATGGGATAAAGACTTTAATTTAATTGGTACGGAAGCACAGGGTCAAAGCCGCACGTACCTCGCCTTAAAGGCAATCAATCATCCCGCAGCCGCTTCCTTACCAAAAGATGACAGTCGCGACTTCAGTCCGCGCGTCGGCTTCGCTTGGGACATTGGAGGAAATGGGAGACATGTGGTGCGGGGAGGTTATGGTCTTTATTACGGACAAACGTTTCTCAACATTCCTTTGTTCATGATCCAGCAGATCAATCCGACGATCTTCGTGAGTGTCTTCAGTATTGCAAGTGGTGACCTTGTACCCGGCACCAATATCCTACT
>DATEXA010000481.1:0-19846 GCA_035257465.1 Pyrinomonadaceae bacterium
AGTTGGGTCATCTGCCCAATCTTTTCCTCCGGCGTCATGCGTGACACGAGCGCTGATATCTCGCGCGAGAAATCCTTCCGCCGCAATTGTGGGTTGGTGGCGCGTTGAAAGAAGACGTCACTGTCCTCAACCTCAACTGCGGGTTGCGTGGTTGGGGCAGGGGCGCTTAGAGTTTGTTGTATAGCCGGACAAAAGCTGTGAACACAGAGCGCGACAACTAAAAGTAACAAGCAGGTTTTCATTGAGGTGATTCCTTGTCGACGGAATGAAGGAACGGCGAAGCAATTTTTCGCCAGGCAAACTCAAATTTCAAGTCTAAACTATCGTACTCGAATTTTACTTCACTGCTAATCGGAGAGCTTGTAATCGAAAATGAAACGCCCAACTTGAATGGTGCCTTTGTTGTTCACCGGTGGCGTTATCAGAAGCGATGTCACCAAATTCTTTTTTCGATTTACGTGCGCTTCCACGTTTCCGACGGCATCGCCACTTGAAGCACGGTAAAAGCTGACGCTGATAGCATCGTTACCGCTCCTCTGATAGCCAAACACATATTCACCGGGTTGCAAGGTGATGTCGCCCAACTGCATTGTGCTTTGAGTTACGAAAAAATGAGAGTACTTTCCCTCGGCTGAGTAGCCGGCGGTAATCATGACTACTCCGGCAATGAACTTACCTTTTCCATCCGTAACGCCTGAGGCAGTGCGAAACTCAGTTTCAATATTCTCTTTGACGACAGGAGCGCGCGCTGGAATAAGCTTTTTAAGTTCTTCCGAAGTTGCTGTTCGCCAGCGACCGGGAGCGGCCGATATGACGGTTGAAAGCGAAATCAATAGAGAGAATGTGATGAATGAAATAAGTTTGCGGTTTCTCATGGTGTGCGATACCAGCATAGAGTACTCCAGTTAATTACACCACTTTTCTGAAATGTTAAAGTCAACTCACACTGGCGGTAGTTATTCAGCTTGGTTTGGGCGTTCCTTTGGAGTGTGCGGATCGATCGGTGGTTTGGCGAAAGCGGTGCAGGGGCACCGCACTCCAAGGAGCGCGCAATCGATGTCTAACGATCGCAGATCCAAGTTGAAAATACTTTGGCGTCTCGTTTTTATTTCGCTGCCGTTATTCCTCACGCTTCCGATACATGGACTTGACCCAAAGCGAAGTTTAAGTGAGTTTGGTAATCAGTTATGGCTTACCGAGAATGGTCTTCCGCAAAATACAGTACAGGCCATTACGCAAACTCGTGATGGTTATCTTTGGATTGGTACTCAGGAAGGTCTGGCAAGATTCAACGGGACTGCCTTCGTAGTCTTCGACAAGGAGAACACTCCTCAATTCAAGAGCAACGACATTCGCGCTTTGTTGGAAGATCGAAATGGGACCCTCTGGGTTGGCACTTCGTACGGCTTGTTACGTTTTCAGGGCGGCTCGTTCACTTGCTTTACAACCGCTGAAGGACTGGCCGACAACGGCGTCGCCGCACTCGCTGAGACTCCGGAAGGAACTATCTGGATCGCAACTACGTCTGGACTCGCTCGCTATCAGAACAATTCATTTGCGATGTTGTCGATTGCTGAAGATATCCAGGCCTTATTTACAGATCGAAGTGGCGTTCTGTGGATAGGTACCAGATCGGGAGTGGAACAAATTAAGAATGGTGCAATCGTAAGCCCGGCCGCGACGCAAATTCTATCGGGACGCAGTATCAATGCGGTTGGTCAGGACCAGGCTGGTCGAATGTGGTTCGGCGCCGATGACGGGCTGGTTGCCTTCCATCAGGGTGCAGTCGTGTCTTACAAAACTGCAAATGGACTACCGGACGATCATGTCAATTCATTGATTGTTGATAAAGAGGGCTCGTTGTGGGTAGGTACGACTCGTGGACTCGCAAGGACAGCGATCACTGATCGAGTCAACTTCACCGTTGCCGGTGAACTATCAAGTAGTCTCATCTTATCAGTCTTCGAAGATCGAGAAGGTAGTCTTTGGGTTGGGAGTGAGTCTGGTGGTCTGAGCGTTCTACGCGACAAGAAGTTTACGACGCTGACGACGAAGGATGGCTTAGCCAGCGACATTGTAAAATCTGTATACCAGGACAACGCAGCAGCGATTTGGATCGGAACAAATGGCGGAGGTTTGAGCGTTCTTAAGGATGGCAAGATAACAAACTTCACAACCACTGACGGTCTGTCGAGCAATGTTGTGCTTTCTCTTTACGGTGATGACAAAGGAACAATTTGGGTTGGCACTCCCGACGGCCTCAACGAATTTAAGAACGGCCACTTCAAAACACTGACAGTAGCGGAGGGGTTATCAAGCGATTTCATTCGCTCCATCTTCGTCGATCGCAATGGAACTGTTTGGGTGGGCACGCGGAATGGTCTCAATAGAATCAGGAACGGAGAGTTCACGACGTTCACAACTAAAGACGGACTTGCGGATGACTTTGTCGGCGCTGTCTTTCAAGATTCGAAAGGGGACTTGTGGGTCGCAACGCGAGCTGGTTTGAGTGAGTTAAGTGCCGCTAAGTTTACGAACTATACCTCGAAGAACGGCTTGTCCAGTGATGTAATCACGTCGTTGCATGAAGATGCCGACCATAATATTTGGATCGGAACCAATGGCGGCGGACTGAACAGGTTGCGAAATGGCGTCTTCACTTCTTATACGACACGCAACGGACTTTTGGACAATGTCATCTACCGCATTCTCGAAGATTCACAGCGAAATCTATGGTTCAGTTCGCCGAAGGGCGTCTTTAAGATCGGTCTTAATGATCTCAACGACTTCGCCGAGGGTCGGACACATGTCTTGAATACAACTTCGTATGGAACCTCAGATGGAATGTTAACTCGTGAGTGCAGCGGAGGTGGTTATCCCGCAGGCTGGAGAGGTAACGACGGAAAGCTCTGGTTCTCGACCATCAAAGGTTTAGCGATGATCGATCCCGGCAACATTCAGTTCAACAAGGAACCACCTCCAGTTGCAATTGAACAGATTCGTGTCGACGATAAAGCACTGCCTACGACCACGGGAATCCAACTGCCATCTAGTACCACACGTCTGGAATTCTTCTTCGCTGCCTTGAGCTTCGTGGCTCCTGACAAGGTCAGATTTAAATATAGACTTGAAGGATTCGATCCGGATTGGATCGACGCGGGCACACGGCGTTCGGCCTCATACACGAATCTCAGACCCGGTAACTACACATTTCATGTTGTAGCAGCAAACAACGATGGCGTGTGGAACCAGGAGGGTGCTGTCGTTAAGTTCTACTTGAGTCCGCGTTTTTATCAGACGGTTGGGTTTTACGCGTTGCTCGTCCTGTTACTCGCACTTCTCGTTTGGCAGTTCTATCGGTTTCGAGTCCGACGAATGAAGGCGCAGTTTGATGCCGTCCTTGCTGAACGAACGCGGATCGCGCGCGAGATTCACGACAACCTGGCCCAGGAGATGTTGGGCATTTCAGTGCAACTCGAAGTGGTGGCGCGCACTATGCCGCCCGGATCTGTAGTCGCTCAGACTCACCTGGATCGTGTTCGTATGCTGGTCCGTCATGGAATTGCAGAGGCGAGAAGATACGTGTGGGATCTGCGGTCGCAAGCACTGGATCAAGCTGATTTGCCGACTGCGTTGAGTGAAACCGCACGTCGCCTGACCGCGGATGGTTCAGTTGACGCTCAAGTCCAGGTTGGTGGCGTGTTTCGGTCCTTGCCACGTTCCGTCGAAGATAACTTGTTGCGTATTGCTCAAGAAGCAATCAACAATGCAGTTACTCACGCGAATCCAGATCGGATTTTCGTCAATCTCACGTTTGATATCAGGCGCGTGCAACTCAGCGTGCGAGACGACGGACGCGGTTTTGATCCGTCAGGGCAGACTAACAATGGCCACTTCGGATTGATTGGCATGCGCGAGCGAGCGCAGAGAATTGGCGGCACGCTTCACATCGTAAGTTCATCCGAGACTGGCACTGAAATAGTAGTTGATGTTCCTATACCAAACTGAAGGCAAAACTTGGAAACAGCAAAGAAGATCAGAATCGTGGTTGTTGATGACCAGGCGGTTGTTCGTCAGGGCTTCGTTTCGTTGATAAACACCGTCGCCGACATGGAAGTCATCGCGGAGGGAACCAACGGTCAACAGGCGATTGAGCTATATCGCGAACATCAACCGGACGTGATGTTGATCGATCTACGCATGCCTGTGCTTACCGGAGTTGAAGCGATAGCTGCTATCCGTAAGGAGTTTCCCGGAGCCCGGATGATTGTTCTAACAACCTATGATGGCGATGAAGACATTTACCGATCGTTGCAAGCAGGAGCTCAGGGCTACTTACTCAAAGATGTGTTCTTCGAGGATCTGGAAGACGCGATCAGAAAGGTCCATGCCGGCTCGCGGCGGATTCCTTCGGTTGTGGCTGAGCGACTCGCGGAGCGAATGAGTGGGTCTGACCTGACAGGAAGGGAACTGGAAGTTCTACAACAGATCGTAGCCGGAAGAAGTAACAAAGAGATTGGAAGTCATCTAAATATCAGTGAAGCCACTGTCAAAAGTCACATCAATAACATTCTCAGTAAGCTTGGTGTGTCGGATCGAACGCAAGCGGCAACGACGGCACTGCAACGTGGGATTGTGCACCTGAAGTAAGACGACCATCCGCAGACTAGGCAGATTTCCTTCCTAGGCCAAGCCTCAATCCCCAAGGCACTTTTCATTAATCTGCGAAATCTTCGTAGCAAACTGACAACTTCCCTGTTTTTTTAGCAAGAGTTTTCGAGACACAGTGGTCACCGAGTCAGTAGCACCTCGCGGTAGCGGGTGGGTCAACTATCATTCAACATCTCAGTCATCATCAAAATCGGGCAGATCATCTCCCTGCCCATACAGCACATAGTCGATCGCCCTTGCAACGCTGCGTTCGTTCCACAGGTTTCTCTTGCTACCTTTGTCGGCCCAGGGACTAAACGTGTGCGGCCAAAGGTGGTCTTCTCGTAATTGTCTCGTTGCGTTTGCTTTGAATGCGTTAAGCACAAGGCTAGTTTTTCGATTGGCTGTGACTACTGTGTGCACATGATTTGTGCGGACATTGATAGCTAATAGCGACCATTCTCGACGCTTACTGGTGTCGCGAATTGCCGCCTCAACACATGTACGCTGGTCCGCGTTCATCGTGAAGGGAGGTCTCTTTAGTTTTCGTGCATTGTAGCGATGCCAGTTTTCGTTCGGCGGAATGTAAGGTGACCGATATTGATTGTGAAAACGATCTATCGAGCCGCGTTTGTCACCATGCAACCAGGTTCCGTATGTACGGAAAGAGATAAGGTAAGCGAGAGGAGTGTCAGTGTCGTTCCACATGATGAGGATGAGGAGTTGATCCAAAAACAATGTTATGTGATTGGGTTGGATACTGACAGAGCGGTGAGGACGTGTCAATCATCGTGTGTGGTAGACCCACCCGCTACCGCGAGGTGGTACTGACTCAGTGGCCACTACCGCAAGGCACGCGCATATTAATTGGTTGCAGCCTGGGCTGCGCTAAGTAATCTGCAGATGGTTCTCCAACTAAAGTTTGAGAACAGAATCAATCCAGAGTCTCGTGACTCGTTCTTCTCCGAGTGGTACTTTTGCCCGCGTTGCAGACGAATCATTGGTCCCGAGTTGGGGCTTATCAAGGGTTCCTTCCTAACGTTTGTTGCAGAACCTAGACATCCCTTGAGCGGCCAGAAATACCAATTCGGGACCAACCTCCATTAACACAACGAAACGAGCATTATTTTTCAGTTGGTCTACGCTCAGAGGGGTGTGGCTGCTGCTTTGGTTTTCTGCTCGCCCGCCAATCTGACTTCTACAACTTCTTAGCCCCTGACGTTCAGAGGATCTGACGATGAGTTTACAGCCGGACACACGCAGGAGAATCAATTTCTGTCTTAGTGCACTTTTGCTGATTTCGCTTTCATCAATCTCATACTCGCAGCAAGTGGCCACTGCGACGATGACAGGTCGCGTCATTGATGGCCACGGAGCAGTGATCGCTGGCGCCCAAATCAGTGCAACAAACATAGCAACCTCAGCACGTCGCGAAACCACCACGAACGACGATGGTCTCTACGTCCTTTCAGGTCTGGTTCCCGGCGACTACACCGTAAGAGTTCAGGCAGTCGGGTTCTCGGCAAAGACCTCTGAGTCGCCAATCACACTTCAGGTTGGGCAATCGAAGACGGTGGACGCGACACTCGATGTAGGCTCTGTTACCGAAACAGTTGATCTTGTTGATGAGATCCCTTTGATTGATACGACCACGTCAGCAGTTGATGGCCTGATTGATAAAAAGTTGATTGATGCCTTGCCCTTAAACGGACGCAACTTTCTCGAACTCGCCTTACTGGTTCCTGGTAACGCGCCAGCTCCCAACTTCGATCCAACGAAGACGAACACAGTCGTCATTTCGTCAGCAGGACAACTTGGCAGGGGAGGTAACGTAACGATCGATGGGGCAGACGATAATGACGATGTCGTTGGCGGCGCAGTACAAAACATCTCGCAGGAAGCGGTTCAGGAATTTCAAATCGCTACAAATCGCTTCTCCGCTCCTTTAGGTCGGTCAGGCTCTTCCGTCGTCAACGTCGTCACGAAGTCGGGCACAAACGAATTACATGGGGCGGGCTCTTTCTACTTCCGCAATAGTGCACTGCAAGGACTTCCGGCAACCGCTGATCGAACGTTAGGTGATCCACCGTTTGACCGAGAGCAGTATGCGTTTGCCCTGGGTGGCCCGGTCAAAAAAGACAAGGCCTTTTTCTTTGGCTCTGTCGAATACCGTAACCAGGACGGTGCGGTTCTTGTCGGAACCCGAGACCTTGCTACAAGGACAATCCGGAGAGGTTTTACCGATGCGCCTCTAAACGATCTGTTGAGTACGGAAAAGTTAGATTGGGCTCCCACCAACCAGGACCGACTTACGTTTCGATATTCGCTGCAGAGAGAAGACGATGTTGCGGCAAGCTCGCTTATCCGCTCGATTGGCTCAGCGAGTGAACGACAGGCCAGCACGAACAATACTCACTCATTTCTTGCCAACTATGTTCGATCAATTAATGCACGCGCCGTGAACACTTTGAACTTTAGTTATAGCCACTTCTTTAATGACATCCAACCCGTAGCCCCGGGTCCTCAACTTACTTTCCCCAGTATTCAAGATGGTGCGTCCTTCCGCGTCCCACAGGGTACGAAGCAACGACGTTTTCAAGTTAGCGATACTCTCGCACTGATTCGCGGAAATCATTCGTTTAATTTCGGAGGAGAAGTTCAACGTGTTAGAGGAGATTTTGATCTGAGAGTGTTTCAGCAAGGTCGTATCGAAATGATTGAGGACTTCCCTGACTTCGATCGCAATGGCGACGGCCGCGTCGATGATAACGATCTGCTTTTTGCAGTGACGCTTCGTAGCGCATTCCCCACTCAACCGTTGCTGATCCCCGACGCCAGCAACACCTACTTCTCAGGTTTCGTCCAGGATGATTGGCGCGCTTCTACTCATCTGACGTTGAATCTTGGGCTTCGCTACGAACTCGACACTGACGTAAAGAATATCAGCCGCGTTGACGAGCTGAATCCACTGATCCTTCCCTTTCTTCATGGTACCAGGGGCAAAGACGTCAATAACTTTGCTCCACGGGTTGGGTTCAACTATGCGAACAACAGCGGCGACCTAAGCATCCACGGCGGTTACGGGATCTATTACGATCGGATTACTCTGGAGATTCAGTCGTTGGAGCGAGGTTTGGATGGCCGCGCTTTACCGATCGACGTGCGTGCTGGCAACGTTTTCTTCATTTCGCCTCCGTTCTTGTTCGATCCGGTAAATGGAAAGTTCCCGCCGGGTGCTCCAACTCTCGCGAATCCTTTTACAGGCTTCATTCTTCCAGGCGCAGGCGCCGGTGGCATAAATATAATCGACAACGGCATGGAGAACCCGATGGTTCAGCAGATGAACCTCGGTGTGCAAAAGCAGTTTGGGCACGACTATGTGTTACGAGTGGATTATCTGCACAACTTCGGAACGCACTTCATCATTGGCCGTGCAATCGGACAGGTGTTCAATCCAGTAGTCGGTGGTCCGGATGTGGTGAAGAACCTCGAGTCGAGTGTGAAGACAAAATATGATGGCTTGTTAGTGGGTTTCGAGAAACGTTTGTCCAGGAGAACTCAGTTTCGCGCAGCTTACACATTGTCGAGATCGTTCAATTACGCCAACGACGACCAGATTCCTTTCTCGAACGGACCGATCGATCCTTTAAATCTTCAACTGGAGTACGGCCCAACGCCAAACGATCAGCGTCATCGGTTTACCTTCGCGGGATTGTTCGAACTGCCGTACGGTCTGCGTCTCTCTCCGATTGTGACATTGGCGTCGGGCGTCCCCATGGACATCCTCGTGCCTGACGGAAGTCAGCGTATCCCTCAACTCCAGCGCAATGCCGGCGGCAGGCTCTTCCACAGCGCCGCGGAGCTGAACACTTTTATCAAGCAAGTTAATGCTGGTGGTGGTTTCGCGGGTCAGCCGCTGCCCCTGGTTTCCGACAATGCACGATTCAGCGATCGCTTCAGTTCCGTCGATCTTCGCCTGTCAAAGCAATTCAAGGTTGGTGAGAACGTCAGGATCGAAGCGATAGGAGAAGTGTTCAATCTCTTCAACGTAACGAATGTGCTTGGAGTCTCCAATGTGAACTATTCAGGCTTCAGCAATGTGCTTGTGCGCGATAGCAACGATCCGAGCAGTGCTGGTTTTCTGCGTTCATCGAGTTTCGGTCAACCAGTGACAACTGCGGGCAGTGTATTTGGATCTGGTGGTCCACGAGCGTTTCAATTGGCCGCACGAGTAACGTTTTGATCCTTTAATTTGAATTGGCATTAATGCAGCGAATATTCAAGCAAGCCATCCGTCTTACTCGTCTCCTCGTTCCCGCACTTTATCTCCTGACGTTTGTTCAGGTGCAAATGGCAACGGCCAAAGCGGGCCTGAGGTTCAGCGTTGAACTCTCACCGTCACTTTCGTCCACGCCAGTCTCAGGTCGGCTGCTTATCTTCATGACCCGGAGTTCAGAGCCATTACAGGCTGTCCAACCTTCGTTAATGCAACTCGATAAGGTTTGGGTCACGGGCAAGGAAATTCACAACCTACAGCCGGGAAACTCAGTTGAACTCGACGCCGACCAGCTTTCTTATCCTGCACCGTTCTCGACCACGTTACCCGGCGATTACCAAATAATGGCGCTCCTGGATATCGATCACTCATTCTCATACTCGGAAATGGGGCCTGGCGATTTACGTAGCGACACTACCAGTGTAAAAGCGTTAAGTCCGACGACGGCCGAGCCAATCAAGTTGATTCTTATTACACGCGTCGAGGATGAGCACCCTATCGCTGATACCGGATCGATCAAACTGGTAACGTTTCAGAGTCCCGCGCTAAGCACCTTCTGGGGTAGGCCCATCACAATGCGAGCGGGTCTCTTGCTGCCGCCGAGTTACAGCACCTCAAAGTCTCGTTATCCGACGGTATACAAGATTCACGGTTTTGGCGGTTCGTATCGTGGCGCATGGACTTCGGGACCTGCTTTACTTAAGAAGATGAACGATGGACTGCTACCTGAAATGATCTACGTCTATCTGGATGGTACGTGCCCACTAGGTCATCATGAGTTTGCTGATTCGGTGAATAACGGACCATGGGGACAAGCCCTCACAAAAGAGTTCATTCCCTATCTCGAAAGCAAGTTCAGAATGGATGCTGTGCCAAAGGGTCGATTTCTCACCGGTCATTCGTCTGGAGGATGGTCGACACTTTGGTTACAAGTTAACTATCCCGACTTCTTCGGTGGCACCTGGTCTACTTCACCAGACCCCGTCGACTTTCGTAGTTTTAGTTCAATCGACTTAACCAAATCTCCTTCCGAAAACTTCTATAAAGGGCCGGACGGTAAGCCACGAAATATTTTCCGTTACAAAGGCAGTGATGTTTTCTCGTGGAACGAGTATGCCCACTTCGCTCGAGTACTCGGTGAATATGGCGGGCAGATCGAATCGTTTGAGGCAGTCTTTAGTCCGCGCGGAGAGGATGGACGGCCAATGCCTTTGTTTGATCGCGAGACTGGTGCGATTGATCTCGTGGTGCAAAAGGCATGGGAGCACTACGACATTTCTCGTCTACTCGTGAACAACTGGCCAACGCTGGGACCAAAGTTGCGCGGTAAGCTGCACCTTGTGGTTGGTAGTGCTGACAACTTCCATCTCGAAGAAGCCGTTTACCTGTTGCGCGACACACTCAAGAAATTGGGAAGTGATGCGACTTTTGAGATAGCCGAAGGGCGTGACCACATGGACCTCTACCAGGGCGATCTCTCGGATCGCATTGCGCAGGACATGTACAAGGTGGCGCGGCCAGGTAAATAGATCGAAAAACTAGTGGCTGAACCAGAACAGCTCAAGCGCGAAATTGGTTTGCGCACTGCAACTGCCCTGATTATTGGCGAGATTATTGCCGTTGGCATTTTCTTAACGCCTGCCGGAATGGCGAAGGCACTTGGCTCACCATTTTTGCTTTTGCTCGTCTGGTTAGTGGTAGCAGCGTTATCACTTTGTGGAGCACTTTGTTTTGGCGAGTTGGCAGTTAGATACCCGGAGGTGGGTGGCGGCTATGCTTACCTTCGAGAGATCTATGGCCCACTGCTGGCATTTCTTTTTGGATGGATGGCGCTGCTGGTGATGGATCCGGGATTAACCGCTGCGATTGCTACAGGCGCGGCGAGTTATGTCGGTTACGGCTTTCAGCTGTCGGTATGGGGAAACAAGATCGTTGCGATTGTTTCGATCCTTGTCCTGGCAGTGGTGAACATCCGCGGCGTGCGTTTGGGCGGTCTGTTTGTGCGTTGGTTGACGGTATTGAAAGTCGGCTTTTTGGTTCTGATAGTGTTATGGGCATTCGCGAGCCAGAAGGGAAAGTGGTCCAACTTTGTTCCGTTCGTACCGCAAAGGCCAGGATCAAAACCATTAATTGAAGCGCTGGCTGCCGGGATTGTCGGCTCGTTCTTCGCATTTGCCGGATGGTGGGACGTTACTAAAATGACGGGCGAGATTCGCGAGCCAGCCCGAACAATGCCACGAGCGTTTCTTTATGGAATCTTGATCGTTGCGTTAGTTTATATCTCGACCAGTGCAGCTTTCGCTTACCTGGTTCCGATGCAGGACGTCACCAATGGTCAGGCATTCGCTGCTCAGATCGGCGAAGTCTTGTTCGGGCGCACGGGAGGTTTGCTGTTTTCGTTATTCGTGATCGTAGCCGTATTGGGGAGTCTAGCGGCGATCATAATGTCTGCTCCGCGGGTTTATTTCGCAATGGCACGTGACGGTCTTTTCTTCCCGGCAGCTGCAGCCATTCATCCGCGCTTCGGTACTCCGGCACGTTGTATTGGGTTGCAAGCGGTGCTCGCCTCGGTTTTGGTTTTAAGCGGAACGTTTGAAGAGATCGTCTCCTACTTCTTTTTTATTGTCCTCGTGTTCATAGGGTTAACCGTTATAGGGCTATTCTTACTACGGCGCCGCGACACCAGAATGCTGCAGTACTCGACGCCCGGTTATCCGTTTACGCCGATTGTCTTTCTAGTACTGCTGCTCGTGATGTTGTTTTTACTGGCAGCCGGTCAGCCGAAGCAATCGTTTCTCGGAGTTGGTGTCGTATTGATTGGCGTGCCTGTTTATTATTTATTGTTTAGAAGGTAAAGGACTTTTCTAATGACCTGGATTAAAACAATCTCCGTTACTGAAGACGAGGCAGTTCGCAAAGCTTCCGAGAGCCAACGCCATCTTTACCCAATTGAATATGCGACTCCCGTGCATCCGACCCTGGACGGTGAAAGTGCGGGCATCGTCCAATCCCATAGTTTGATCCCGGAAGCATTATTCCACGCGTTCGCCACCTACGGTTCCTTATTGTCGCCGGACTTGCCACTCGAGCGTCGACAGCACGAGATGATCGCGACCATGGTGTCGGTAACCAACCGGTGCTTCTATTGAATTGAGTCTCACGCAGAGTTTCTGCGTCGCGTCACGTTAGATGAAGACATGGTTAAGGCGCTTCAGGAAGACTACGAGAATGCGCCAATCTCAGAACAAGACCGTGTGATGCTCGACTACGTTGTTCAAATTACCAAAGACGCTACACGCATCTCACCAAAGGATCATGAACGACTGCGTTCCGTGGGCTTTGACGACAAGGGCATTCTGCAGATCACGTTGATAGCTTCGTGGTTCAACTACATTAACCGTGTTGCCGATGCACTTGGAGTTGGACGAGACTAAGAGATCTCAACTGTAAGTGTCGTGAGGTCAGTACCACCTGCGGTAGCGGGTGGGTGCGTAGCCAATTTCGACTTGAGGTTGTCTTTTATTGATGCGTGTAAATCCGTGGAGCACCCACCCGCTACCGCAGTTGGTACTGACCTCAAAACCAACTTTCTCGACTTAACGAACAAAGAATATCGTATATTGGGTCTCCATTTAGAAGTTCCAATCTTCAGTCTATCGGATACCTTCAACTGACGACTTCACCACTATGAAACTTCTCAGCCCCCGTTTGTTCTCGCTCATAGCAATCGTAACCGCAGTTCTGACGTGTGCTGGCGCCATCCAGGCAAAAGCAACCACAAAACAGGATCAGATCTATTCAAAGAAAGAAATTCGTCAGGCTATGGAGCGAGTGTTTGCATGGCAAGTCGCAAATCCCGTTGAGACTAACTTGAGAAACAATAACCAGTGGGCTCGAGCGGCTTTTTATGCCGGCATCATGGCGGCTTACAAAATCACCGGCGACAGAAAATATCTTGATCAGGCGGTGCGGTGGGCGACTGATCGTCAGTGGAAACTGGGAGAACGTCCGCGTCACGCTGATGATCAGGCGCCGGGACAAACCTACCTGGAGCTTTACCTTCTGCACAAAGATCCCATCAGAATCCAAACGACCCGGGCCACACTCGACGCTATGATTGCCGATCCCAAACCTGGGCGCGAAGACTGGTGGTGGTGTGATGCGTTGTTTATGTCGCCGCCGGTTTTGGCCAGCCTTTACAAGACTACCGGAGATCAAAAGTATCTGAAGTTCCTTAATGCCATGTGGTGGGACACGACCGACTTCCTGTTTGATCCGACTGAGAATCTCTACTACCGTGACAAGAATTACATCGGTAAGCCGAACGCCAACGGCAAAAAAGTCTTTTGGGCGCGTGGCAATGGCTGGGTGATGGCAGGAACAGTACGAGTTCTTCAATATCTACCGAAGAACGACCCGATGCGTAATCGTTATATAGACCTCCTTCGAAAGATGGCTGCAGCGGTGAGTAAGGTTCAAGGCGCTGACGGATTATGGCGACCGAGTCTACTTGATCCGACGCAAGCGCCAGTGCCGGAGACGAGCAGTTCAGGTTTCTTTTGTTACGCGATAACGTGGGGTATCAATCAAGGTTACCTGGATCGTAAGACCTACACGCCTGTTGTGAAGAAAGCCTGGGCGGGACTAAACGGCGCCGTACACCCGGACGGAAAGTTGGGTTGGGTTCAGCCGATTGGCGCGGCTCCTGCATCAGTGAACTTCGATATGAATCAGGAATATGGCTCCGGTGCGTTTCTGTTTGCGGGTAGCGAGATGTACAGAATGCACAGCCGACTGTGACGGTCAACTTTGAAGTTAACGTCATTTGAAAGACCGGAAAGAACTCTGCGCTTCCACAGCCTTCTCTGGCGTCTCTGCGGTAAGGGTTTCCGCAACTCAACCGCCAAGACGCAGAGCACGCGCAGAGGTTCAGGAAGTCGAACAAGTTCAAAGTAAGTCCTTTAGTGGAGACCAAAACGTGATCAGAAAAGTGACGATACTAGTCGTGATGTTTCTTGGATTGGATATTCAGGCCTCGGCGCAACAGCAGGTGTTGATTGGAAATCCCGCCGGACGAAATGCCACGAGCCTAAATGGAAATTGGCAGATCATCATCGATCCTTACGAAACTGGTTACTACGATTATCGATACCAACCACGTCCTGATGGCTATTTCAAGAACCAAAAACCTGCTACTCCCGGCGATCTTGTTGAATATGATTTTGATTCTTCTCAGCAGCTGCTGGTGCCGGGAGACTGGAATTCGCAGGATGACAAGTTGCTCTTCTACGAAGGAACCATCTGGTACAAGAAGTCTTTCAACTATCAGAAGAAAGAACACTCACGGTTGTTTGTTTACTTTGGAGGTGCAAACTACCTCAGCGATGTTTATTTGAATGGTGAAAAGTTGGGTCGTCACGAAGGCGGTTTTACTCCATTCAATTTTGAGATTACGAAGCTCGTTCGTGAGAAAGATAATTTTCTTGTCGTCAAAGTCGACAATAAGCGACGTCGTGATGCAGTACCGACGCTTAACACTGATTGGTGGAACTACGGTGGACTGACTCGAGAAGTTAGTCTCATCGATGTGCCTGAAACTTTTGTTCAGGACTATTTCATTCAACTCAGGAAAGGCACAAGCGATGAAATTGCCGGCTGGGTCAAACTTAACGGCGCCGCAGCCAATCAAACGGTTAGCATCGAAATACCTGAAGCCGGAGTTAAGCAGTCGGTAACCACAGATTCGACCGGCAACGCTCCAGTAAACTTCAAAGCGAAACTGGACCTGTGGTCTCCAGACCACCCCAGGCTCTATTCAGTCAAATTAACCGTCGGTAATGACGTCGTCAGCGATCGAATTGGTTTTCGCAGTATCGAAACCCGCGGACCTGACATACTCCTGAATGGCAAGCCAATATTTTTGCGCGGCATTTCTGTGCATGAAGAGTCACCGCGCGGTGGACGCGCCCATGGGCCAGACGACGCACGCACGCTTCTCACTTGGGCCAAACAGTTAGGTTGTAACTTTGTTCGGCTTGCTCACTATCCGCACGACGAGAGTATGACGAAGATGGCCGATGAACTTGGTGTTCTCGTGTGGTCGGAGATTCCGGTTTACTGGACTATTCTCTGGGACAACACAGAGACATTTGAGAATGCAAAAAACCAACTTGGCGAAAGTATCTCGCGTGATAAGAACAGGGCAGCGATCATTCTCTGGTCCGTCGCCAATGAGACACCAGTTGGTGATGCCAGAACCAAGTTCCTCAAAGGCCTGATAGATTACGCGCGTTCGCTGGATTCAACCCGATTACTAACTGCGGCGAACGAACGTCACTACAGCGATCCGCAAACGCAGGTAGTTGATGATCCTCTGGGCGAATATCTCGATGTTCTTGGCTGTAATGAATATGTCGGGTGGTACGATGGCTTACCCGCGAAAGCCGACGGTCTTACGTGGAAAGTGGCACTGAACAAGCCTCTTGTCATTAGCGAATTTGGTGGTGATGCATTGTTCGGTCGTCACGGAGACAAGAGCGTGAGATGGACGGAGGAGTATCAAAAAGACGTGTACGAACACCAGATTGCGATGCTTCGGAAGATCCCGTCACTGCGTGGAATGTCACCGTGGATCTTAACTGACTTTCGCTCGCCGAGACGCCCGCTGCCAGGTATCCAGGATTTCTACAATCGCAAAGGTTTGATTTCGAGTCGCGGTGAAAGGAAACAGGCGTTCTTTGTTTTGCAGACCTTTTATCGGGAACTGATCAACGAAGGGAAGTGAGTCGAGACGAGAGTCTAAGACTTGTGCAGTACCACCCGCGGGTAGCAGGTGGGTCAGAACTCCGAATTGAAGATAAACCACCAAGACACAGAGGCACAAAAGCACGAATTGAAGAAATACTTCTACAATATGTTTGTGACTTCGTGTCTTGGTGACTTGGTGGTTAATCTTTTTCATCCCAACCTTTGACACAGCCTCGATAGCGGGTGGGTTCATACTCGATTTCCGAAATCCGCTTCATTTACCTCGCATCGAGACAATATCCACAACGTCTCCATGAAACTGGATAAGTAGCCACTCAAAAAGTCTTCGCGGCGCCTTGAGAAGACAGAAAAAACCTTTCCCAAATAGGGAAATCGTAGGAAAATACCAATACCCTAATTGCGCTCCAAATTTCCTGGCCCAGTCAAGGGTCTTGGAAGTTTAAGCATCGCTTCTTAGACGGGTCATCTGATCCAAGTCCACGAGTCAGCGGGCGCTAAACCACAACAACAAGGAGACAACTATGAACGCGAGATTTCCGGGCATGACCCTCGTCGGAATCATGCTAGCCATCTTTGTTACCGGTGGATCGTCCAATGTAAAGGCGCAAATCGGCGGCGGTGGCGCGATCGAGGGAACGATTACCGATCCGGGAGGATCAATAGTGCCAGGGGCGACAGTCACCGTCACAAACGTTGCGACCGGAGTGGAGACTTCCAAACAGACTAATGAGGCGGGCGTCTATGTCATCCCAGGCTTGTCGCCGGGTGAGTACAAAGTAGTAGTAACACTGAAAGGCTTCCAAACGCTGATTCAAGAGAAAGTAATCGTCGATGCATTGAGTAAGGTCACTGTGAATCTCGCCCTCAAAGTCGGTGAAGTAACTGAAACAGTTACCGTCTCAGAAGCTCCGTCGCAACTGAACACCTCCGATCCTCGACTGGGAACGACGATCCGAAATGAGTTGTATACGAATCTGCCACTAGCAATGGGAACGGCTGTAGCTGGATCCGGGATCGGTCAAGGCCCCAGAAATCCGGGCGCTTTCATTTTCTTGTTGCCCGGTGTCACTGAAGGAAATCGTTGGGGACAGGTTAATGGAGCCCAGGGCTTTTCAAAAGATGTGTTCATCGAAGGAGTTCCAGTCACCGATCCAATTCAGCAAGGTGAAGGTCGGACGGTTGCTCTCGGTGTTTCGGTCGAAGCGGTCGAACAGTTCCAGGTCGAAACGAGCGGCACGGGAGTCGAGTTCAATGGGCAGGGCTCCGAAAATTATACGATCAAGTCGGGCACCGGCCAGTTTCACGGTTCAGGTTTTGAGTATTTGCGAAATACGAGTTTGGACGCCAGGGGCTTCTTCCCGGCAATTCGTCCAGTTGAACATCAGAATGAATTTGGCGCCACGATCGGTGGTCCGATCGTTAAGAAGAAGTTGTTCTTTTTCTTCTCCTACGACGGCTGGCGTTATCGCGTTACGAGTCCAACCCAACTAGTTTCGATACCAACTCTAAAAGAGCGAACAGGTGATTTCACTGAATTAGGCGTAAACATTTACGACCCGCTTTCAACCGTTTGTGTCGTCGGCGGCAATTGCACACGCACACAGTTTAGCGATCCTACTCGCGGCACGCCCGGCAATCCGCTCGGTCTTAATATCATTCCAGCAGCTCGCTTATCGGCGATCTCCAAGTTCTATGAGAGCCTGTTGCCGGCTCCAACCAGCACCGGCATCGCTAACAACTACCTGGGCCAGGTACCGGTTGGTTACAACAACAACAGCTACAACCTGAAGATTGACTACAACATCACCGACAATCAACGTCTGTCGGGTCTCTACACGTACGGCAAGAGAAGTCAGTCAGGAGCGTACAGGGAAGTGAGCTCTGCATTTCCTCAGTCTGCCTTACCGCTGCCGTACACGGACACAAGATTGGTTACTGAAATTCCGAAGGTAGTTCAGTTCAAACACACCTGGTCGCTTAGCTCTACTTTGGTGAATCAAGCGAGTTTTGGTTTCAACCATTTCTTCGTTCCCATCACTAATGCAACCTCAGATGGAAAATGGTCGGCGCAGTCAGGACTTAAAGGATTGCCGCCAGGTGATGCCAGCGACGCGTTTTTGGAAGCCGCCTTCGCAGGATCCAACTCTCCAAGTGGTTGGCGCGCTGTAAACTCGAGAGACTTCGAGGACAACAACTACAACTATACTTTTCAGGACAACGTTCTCTGGGTTAAAGACAAACACTCCTTCAAATTCGGCTTTCAGTATCAGCGAACTTACGACAAAGTTAAGAACGACGATACCGGTAGCCTTTTTGTGGCGAGCTTCAGCAACAGTCAAACTGCACAGTTCACATCCGGCAGTACACTAAATGCGAACACCGGTAACTCGTATGCGAGCTACCTGGTTGGTGCGTTGAGCACAGCAACCGTGCTTCAGGATACGGTGTCAGGCTCAACTCCAACGACAGCACAATTCAGCACAACGTCGTTTTGGGTGGCCGACGATTTCAGGTTTAGCCCGAGATTGACGCTGAACCTGGGACTCCGATACGACTACATGAAACCGTATACAGAGAAGGATGATCATTTCACTTTCCTGGATCCAACAATCCCAAATCCCGCCGCTGGTGGACGCCCCGGGGTTTTGCGCTTTGGCGGCAACGTCGCGCCTGACGCAATCAGCTGCCATTGCAGTCAAATCGTCAATACATATCCAAATGCATGGGGCCCGCGCGTGGGATTTGCCTGGGCTTATGATGATAAGACAGTGGTACGCGGCGGCTACGGGATCATGTATACGCGGCGCGGTGCGGTGGGAGGTCGGGAGAATGCTCGTCTGGGTTCTGGTTTTACAGGTCTGAACGTGAGCCCGGCGCTTGTAGCTCCAAATGGATTCGATCCGGCCTTCTACTGGCAGAGCGGAATTCCCCCGTTCATCACGGGTCCAATCTATGACCAGACTTATCTGACCGGATTCAATGCTCCTGGTGTTTCAGGTGGGACCTTGACCTACGCTGAACCTGATAGCCAACCTCCTCGCTACCAGAACTGGAACCTTTCAATTCAGCGCTCACTTACTTCTTCATTAGTTTTGACGGCCGCGTACGTTGGTAGCAACGGTAAACAACTAGCTGGTGCCGGGCGAGGTTCCTGGTCCAACCAGATCGATCCGAGATACCTCGTTCTGGGGAATCTTCTAAACGCAAATGCGACGCCCGCGAATGTTACTGCGGCAGCAGCAATAGTGCCGGGTGTCGCGCTTCCATTCCCATCCTTCTCGGGAACGATTGCGCAAATGCTGCGACCATTCCCGCAGTATGGCGGCATATCCGATCCGTACGGCAACGTTGGCCAGACTAACTACCACGCGATGCAGGCGTCTCTACAACAGAGGCTTTCAAGCGGTCTGACGTTCAACGTCAACTACACTTATAGTAAGGCGATCGGCAACATCTTCGGTATACGCAGTGCTTACCTGGGACAGTTGGATAAATCGATCTCCAACACAGATATGCCCCATGTCTTCAACGCTTTCTTCCATTATGAACTGCCGTTCGGTAAGGGCCGAATGTTTGATAGTGGAAATAGCGTTGTGCAGGCCTTGGTAAGTGGATGGCAGTTTTCCGGGATCACACGTTTCGCTTCGGGTACTCCACTTGGCCCGTTCGTTGGAAACTGTACTTTGCCCCAGGCGGGTACGTGTTACGCGAACTACAACCCGGCCTTTTCGGGGTCAGTTAGGATTAACGGCGATTGGGGAAACGGCGATGTGAAAGCAGCAGTCGCTACCGCAACTCCGTTCATTGACAAGAATGCTTTCGTAAGTGCGGCGCCATTTACATACGGCAACACTCCAGTACTCGGTGCCTTTGGACTTCGCAACCCGCACTTACTCAACACCGACTTGAGCCTCTCAAGGGATTTCCACGTCACTGAGGATGTGAAGTTTGTCTTCGGCGTCGACTCGTTCAATATCTTCAACTATGTTCGTTTTGGAGGTATTAACACCAACATCACGAATGCAGCCTTCGGCAAAGTGACGAACCAGACAAATCTGCCGCGCGTGTTTCAATTCAAGTTCAGAATTCTCTTCTAAAACTTGAGTTACTGCGAACGACCGCGCGATCAGTTTACTTACTCATCGCGCGGTC
>DATEXA010000482.1:0-4876 GCA_035257465.1 Pyrinomonadaceae bacterium
TCTAATTCAGTTTGACGGCGTTTACATGAACGCCGAAGTCTGGCTCAACGGTCGATCACTAGGAACCCATCCGTACGGCTATACAAGCTTCTGGTTTGATATCACTGACAAAGTGCGATTTGAATCAGCGAATGTCCTGGCAGTGAAGGTAAGGAACGAAGGAGAGAACAGTCGTTGGTACTCCGGTTCAGGAATCTATCGACATGTTTGGTTGAAGACTTTTGCACCCGTTCATGTCGCTCAATGGAGAACTTACATTACTACACCCGAGGTTAGCAGTTCCTTAGCGAGAGTGAGTATCACAACACGCGTGCTGAACGAGAGTGAGAACTCCGGCCCGACGATTCTTGTAACAAGACTACTGGACGGACGTGGAGTGGAAGTAGCAAAGGGTGAGTCGAATCATACAATTCAGTCGAAGGGCGTACATGACTTTACGCAAACCTTAGATGTAAAGGCGCCGGAATTATGGTCGCCTGAAACTCCCGCACTTTACACTGCAATCTCAGAAGTTTCAGTGGAAGGACGCGCCGTAGATCACACCGAGACAAGGTTTGGTATCCGCACGCTGACTTTTGATGTGGCAAAAGGCTTCTTGCTTAATGGCAAGCCGCTAAAACTAAAAGGTGGCTGTCTTCATCACGACAACGGTCCACTTGGGGCGCGCGCATTCGATCGCGCAGAAGAGCGGCGTGTCGAACTCTTAAAAGCGAGTGGCTTTAATGCTCTGCGGCTGGCTCACAATCCGCCGTCGCCGGCATTTCTTGAAGCCTGCGATAGATTGGGGATGATGGTGATTGATGAAGCCTTTGACATGTGGCGCGAAGGAAAGAACCCACATGACTACCACTTGTTTTTTGACGACTGGTGGCAAAGGGACATCGAAAGCATGATTTATCGCGACCGCAATCACCCGTCAGTGATCATGTGGAGTATCGGGAACGAGATACCTAACCGACAAAGACCTGATGTTGTGAAGTTAGCCCAGGAAATCGCTGACTATGTTCGCAAACTCGATCCGACGCGTTCCGTAACGTCTGCGGTAAATGACTTACGTGAAGACAAAGATCCTTATTTCGCGACGCTCGACGTAGGTGGGTACAACTACGCGGCGAATGGTGATCGCTCGAAGAAGAGTCTTTACGAGTTTGATCATGAACGTTTGCCAAAACGAATCATGTTTGGTTCGGAATCATATCCACTCGAGGCTTTCGATAGTTGGATGAACGTTATTGATCACCCGTACGTTATAGGCGACTTTGTTTGGACTGCGTTTGATTACCTGGGCGAGGCGAGCATTGGTTGGCGTGGGTATTTTCAGGAACAGAATTTCTATCCATGGAATCTGGCGTATTGTGGTGACATCGATGTCTGTGGGTGGAAGCGCCCGCAGTCGTTTTATCGCGATGCACTTTGGAAGGAGAACCAACTCTCAGTTTTTGTAAAACCACCAAAGCCTTCGTTTGAGCCAAATCCGAAAAGACAGCCATGGTCGAAGTGGCATTGGTTCGATGCGGTCGCAAACTGGAACTGGCCAGGTTATGAGAGCAAGCCAATGGAAGTAAACGTGTATTCGTCATGCGAGGAAGTGGAGTTGTTTTTGAACGGACGATCGTTGGGAAGAAAGAAGACCAGTCGTGACTCTGCGTACGTCGCTACTTGGAACATTCCTTACCAAGCAGGCGTGCTTAAAGCAACAGGTTACAGAGAAGGACACGAGGTACGTTCCGCGGAGCTTCGCACGGCTGGTCCTCTAGCTCGCTTAAAGTTAATGCCGGATCGAACCACCCTGTCGGCGAATGGTCAGGATTTGAGCTACATCACAGTTGAGTTGCTTGATGCGAATGGAGTTCGCAATCCGAATGCGGAGAACCTCGTGAAGTTTGCGGTCACAGGGCCGGGTAACATTATCGCGGTGGCGAATGCGAACCCTATGAGTACGGAAAGTTATCAACGGTTGCAAAGAAAGGCATGGCAGGGAAGATGTTTGGTAATAATAAAAACACGCCAAGAACCCGGTCAGATAACCCTTACCACCTCAACCGCCGGGTTGAGCCCGGCGAAGGTTGTCATAACCGCGAGCAGAGCAGGCAGCCTTAGACCTTGAGGTCGAGAAATGTCCTCAAGCGATCTAGTTCCAACTCCAGTTCGCGTTTGTACGCCGACCCACGCGGTACCGAACCAACATAGCCTAAGTCAGTCACGAGCTTGCCGTTGTTTATTGATAGGTTGGCCCAGCCAATGACACTGTCACGCCACAACAGCGGCATCGCGTAGTAGCCGAGTTTGCGTTTGACTGCCGGCGTGTAAGCTTCGAAGCGATAGACCCATCCCCATAACTTTTCAAAACGCGCACGGTCGTGCACAAGGGAATCAAATGGAGCAACGATGCGCACTGTGTCCTGCGATTGCTCGTCACGAACACTTTCATCCTGTGGCCAATACCAGTCAATACCATCGACTCGCGAGTGGGAGAGTCGTTCCTTCGCACGAGCCAACGCGGCCGGCAGATCCCCTTTCCATTGAGGTGCAGCATAGCGAAGCCGCCTTAAATAAAATGACAGGCTGGGACCAGGCAGTGGCGCGTAAATACGAATAACGACATTGGCCAGTGCATCGAGATGCGCTTGTCGTTCAGGTTCGCTCATTTTGAGTGCCGCGAATTCCTGGGCGGCATAGATGCGGACACCTTTTTCACGCCTGGCAATGCGAAGCATGCCGATGTAGTGCATCGCATCCAGAAGATGTGTGGTTGCATTCGAGGATCCACCCCAGTAATTCGTGACCCTTCCATGCGAGAAATATTGATCGACCTCGCGTGGATGTACAGTCCCACGTTTATTAACAAACTCAAACAGCAGTTGTGCGCGTTTTCTTTGGTCGAGGGGCCACGGCTTTCCAACATCGTCTGCTGGAACACATGAATCAGACCGTGGATGCATCAATCGCTGCAAAGCTCTGGTGACGTAACCGTAGTTGACAAAGACATCTTCTTCCACGCCAAGCTCCGCGTAACGCCGCTCAAGGTCGCCGGATCGGTAATTGTTTACACGGTGGCGCAAGATCAGATCCTGCGCTCGTGCCGGTGCGCGAATCGGATCGGCCTGAACAAAACACAGACGGTGAAGTGCCCGTTTTAGCGTTGTCGGCTTAAAGAAATTCCGTGCGACGGTGAAGCGCCTAAGGTAATTGAGGGTGATAGTCATGGTTTTATGGAGTGCGGCGGCCGTCCGCCGCTTTGCTATCGCGACTCATCGCTAACATTGCGGATTACCAAAGCGGTGCGGGGCACCGCACTCCAAGGACGTTTTTGTATTGGGCGGCCCTCCGCCGCTTTGCTATCGCGACTGATCGCTAACACTGCGGATTACCAAAGCGGTGCGGGGGCACCGCACTCCAAGGATGCCCCTCATGCTAATATCTCCCAAATCTCATGAGCGTTGATTCACAGCTGCGGTCATTCGACAAGGTAAAAGAGTGGCTCAATCTTGCGACTTCAAAAGCGCCGCTAACGCAAGGTCGACCCACGCTCGTTCATTTCTGGTCAATCGGTTCTGAAATCTCTAAAAACAATATGAGCCAGATTGCTGAATTGCGCGACGAGCGCAAGCGCGAAGGTTTGCGAGTAATCGCAGTTCACACTCCACACTCGGAAAACGAAAAGAACAAACATGTTCTGCTCAGCGCATTGCAAGCATTGAACATGACCGAGCCTTGCGCGTTAGACAATGATCACACTATTCGTGATGCATTCTTCAACGACGGTGAGACTGAGCCCGCTTACTATCTCTTCGACAATGAAGGCAACCTTCGACGTTCCTCAACAGGTGACAATGGATTGGAAACGATCGAGGACGAGCTGGATGAAATGCTCAGGGAGTTGCGAACATGTCACCCGTTCTGCCCGGCCTGCCAGTTATTCCTGAATGAAGAAGCAATGTTTTGCTCGGAATGTGGACTCCCGCTGACTCTGCCACAGTCTCGAGGAGTGCATCCATATTACGAGATTCATCGCTCTGCCGCGCTGCCGACGATTCGACTAGTAAATCCAGATCCGCTTATTGGACATAAAATTGATGGCAAGTATGAACTGCTTGCGCGCCTGGGCGAAGGTGGAATGAGCGTAGTTTACCGCGCTAGTCGTGTTCATATTGGTGATGAAGTTGCTGTGAAGGTCTTGCTTTCGAAGTTCGCAAAGGAAGAAGCGGCGCTTGCCCGATTTCGACGAGAAGCGAGTGCTGCAGCCATGTTGCACCACCCGAACGTGATCAGCATTCATGACTTCGGTGAACCGCGCGAAGGTGAGGAGCCGGCGTTCATTGTGATGGAGTTTGTAAAGGGCACTCCACTTCGCGAGCTTTTGAGGGGTGAAGGTCACTTCCTGGTTGAGCGGGCGCTGAGATTGATGCGGGGAATCTGCGCAGGAGTTGGTGCAGCACATCGCGCACGAATGGTTCATCGAGATCTCAAGCCTGACAACGTTCTCGTAGTGGCGCCCGATGTTGACTACGAGTTCGAAGGCGTTAAGGTCGTCGACTTCGGCTTTGCCAAATTGATTACAGAAACATCTACGACGAGCGGCGCTGTTGTCGGAACACCTTATTACATGTCGCCTGAGCAATGTCTTGGTGAACCTCTCGACTCACGTTCCGACGTGTACAGCCTCGGCGTGATGTTTTATGAAATGCTTTCGGGAAAACTCCCATTTGAAGCGGATACTGTTTCGGGCGTCATCACCAAGCAACTGTCGGAGCCGCCGCCCCCATTATCGCCGGCACTGTCAGTCCCCAGACGAGTCTCGAACGCAATCATGCATGCCCTGGCGAAAGAGCCAGCCGATCGACCTGAGACGGCGACGGACCTGGCACGCGACCTC
>DATEXA010000483.1:0-5867 GCA_035257465.1 Pyrinomonadaceae bacterium
TTGAACGCGGAAACCTGAAAAATACCGTGACTGCTACTGGAACATTACAAGCAGTCACTACAGTCCAGGTCGGAAGCCAGGCGTCAGGAACCATTTCAGCCTTGTATGCCGATTACAACTCCGTCGTCAAAAAGGGCCAGGTGGTCGCTCAGTTAGATCCTTCGGTTTCCAAAGCTCAGGTAGACCAGGCTCAAGCAAATCTCGCACAAGCTCGCGCAAGTTTGGTGCAAGCGCGAGCCGGAGTGTCGAATTCACGCGCTGGTGTTAGCGACGCCCAAGCCAAAGGTCAAGCAGCCAGGTCGACTGTACAAAACAATCAGGCCGGCGTTTCCGGAGCCGAGGCCAACGTCGCTGTACTTAAGGCCCAACTCGACGACGCGCTTAGTCTTCTCAACCAGCAGAAATCACTACTGAATTCTGGCGTAATTGCGCAACGGGACTACGACGTTTCGGAAACTGCCTACAAAACCGCTGAGGCGAAATACAACCAGGCGGTAGCTCAATTGAACCAGGCAAAGCTAACCGAACAGTCGGCATCGAGCGCAGGTATTGCATCGTCAACCGCTGCAGTTGAGCAATCACAAGCTCAGGTCCAGCAATCTCAAGCTCAAGTGCAACAGGCGGCTGCACAAGTTCAACAAGCTCAGGCGGCGTTAAGTCTCGCAGAAGTTAATCTCAGCCACACAACCATTGCTTCGCCGATTGACGGCATCGTGGTTTCGCGCGACGTCAATGTTGGCCAAACGGTAGCGGCGAGTCTGTCTGCGCCGACTCTTTTTACAATCGCCAACGACCTGACTCAAATGCAGGTGATCGCAAACATCGATCAGGCAGACATTGGTCTCGTGGAACAGGCGAAGTCGGTAAAGTTCTCAGTCGATGCGTTTCCCGGTAAAGACTTCGATGGCAAGATCGAGCAGATGAGACTCAATCCGCAGAACGTTCAGAACGTTGTTACCTACAACGTTGTGATCGACGTTAGCAACCCGGATCAGAAGCTGAAACCAGGAATGACAGCAAACCTGACGATTACGATTGACGAACGCAACAACGTTCTAAAGGTGCCTAACTCAGCACTCCGATTTACACCTCAGGATGCTAGTGGACAACGCACAGGTACCGGCGGAGCCTCCGGTCAAGGTCGACGACGTTCGCAGACCGATGGCGCAAATAGCGCGCAGCAAGGCAATGCCGGAGTGAATTTTGCTCCCGCGTCGGCACCGGTTCTGGAAGGCCAAACCCGTTTGCTATGGGTATTGGGAGATGATGGAAAACCGCAGTCGCGAAGGATCAAGGTGGGTCTAAGTGATGGAGCTTCTACCGAAGTTGTAGAAGGCGACTTGAGAGAAGGCGAAATGGCTATCACTGGGCAGACCCTTGCCGGTACAAAGGCCACGGGTTCGTCGCAGACGCAAACACCAGGGTTTGGTAACGCTCCAAGAACACCAGGCGGTGGTGGCGGCGGACCACGCAGGTAAAGACCCAAGACCGAACGGAGAACGTAAAGATAATGTCTACCAGCTTGATACTAGAGCCACCACAAGCGCCACAGGCCGTGCTGACTGCGGAGCTGCCGGAAGCTCGCCCAGTGATCCAGCTCGAGCATATTCATAAGACGTACACCATGGGAGACGTCGAGGTACACGCACTTCGCGGAGTGACGCTCACAATTGGAGAAGGCGAATTCGTCGCGATAATGGGTGCATCGGGATCAGGAAAATCAACCACGATGAATATTATTGGTTGTTTGGATCGGCCGACAAAAGGCACCTATATCCTCGATGGCGAAGACGTGTCGGAAATGTCGAAAGACGAGCGCGCCGACATTCGCTGCCAGAAAATTGGGTTCGTCTTTCAGGGCTTCAATCTTCTTTCCAGGACATCTGCCCTGGAAAATGTTGAGCTGCCGATGCTCTATCTTGGTGTGGATGCGGCGCAGCGTCATCAACGAGCCATGGAAGCGTTGGCTGCGGTGGGCCTGGCCGGCCGTGAACAGAATCATCCAAATCAGTTGTCAGGTGGTCAGCAGCAGCGGGTGGCGGTGGCACGTTCGCTCGTTAACCATCCGGCTTTGATCCTGGCCGACGAGCCAACTGGTAACCTCGACTCGCGAACGTCAGTGGAAGTGATGGAGATCTTTCAACGACTCAATCGGGAGCTGGGCATAACGCTCGTTTTGGTTACGCACGAAACCGACATTGCTGAGTATGCAAAGCGAGTAGTCGTTTTTAAAGATGGCAAGATCAAGTCTGACCGCAGTATTGAAAAGCAACGAGACGCGGCAGAAGAAATAAAGAACATGCCGATCATAGAGGACGATGACGAAGAGGATGAGTAAGGAGGATTTCGGATTTCGAATTTGGGATTGCGGATTTGTTCAACCGAAAGCGATAAAGCAAATCCGAAGTTCCAAATTCGAAATCCGAAATCAACAACTATGACTTTACTAATGATCATTCGCGTGGCCTTCCGTGCTCTTGTAAGAAACAAGATGCGCGCGGCTCTCACTATGCTCGGCATCATCATCGGCGTCTCGGCCGTCATTGCTATGGTAAGCATTGGCCAGGGCGCATCGGCGTCGGTACAGGCACAAATCGAGAGCATTGGCACGAACCTGCTATTTGTCAGTGCGGGTGCGCAGAACGTCGGCGGTGTGCGCAGTGGCACTGGTGATAGCGGCACAAACACACTGACGGTGGAAGACCTTGACGCGATCAAACGTGAAATACCAAGCGTCTCGATGGTGACACCTGCAGTCAATGCCAGATCACAACTTGTTGCCAGCAACATGAACTGGAATACGTCAGTTCAGGGGGTCAGCGAACAGTACCCAGACATTCGTAAATGGACCGTGCAAAGCGGCACATTCTTTACCGATGCTGACGTTCGTACAAGCGCGCGCGTAATAGTGATTGGACAAACACTCGCTGAAAACTTGTATCCCGGAACCGACCCGGTTGGTCAAACAATTCGAGTCATGAATCTTCCGTTTCGGGTCGCCGGCGTCATGGCGCGTAAAGGTCAGGATCAGCAAGGGCGGGATCAGGACGACATCGCTTTCGCACCCTATACGACGGTTCAAAAGAAGGTATTAGGTAGTCCGCGTGTGCAAATCGCCTACGTTTCGGCAGTCTCTCAAGATGCGACGTACACTGCACAGTCGCAAATTACTGACTTGCTTCGTCAGCGTCATAAACTGGCTGCCAACGATGGAAATGATTTTACAGTTCGAAACATGACTGACATTGCTGATGCCGCTAATGAGACCAGCAATACCATGACGATTCTATTAGCGTGCATCGCCGGGGTTTCGCTACTGGTTGGCGGGATCGGGATCATGAACATCATGTTGGTCTCAGTTACCGAGCGCACGCGAGAGATTGGAATTCGCATGGCAATCGGTGCGAGATCATCAGCTGTTCGAAGTCAGTTTTTGATCGAGTCGATTGTCTTGAGCCTCACTGGTGGGACGATAGGTATTATTCTTGGCGTGGTGTTTTCATTGGCTATACCAAGACTGCTGGGTTGGCCAACACTGGTATCGACATTCGCGATCATTGGATCAGTTTTGTTTTCCGCCGCAGTGGGGATCTTCTTCGGATACTACCCGGCGCGGAAAGCTGCGGCCCTCGATCCTATTGATGCGTTGCGGTACGAGTAACTAGTGACAGGGACAGAATCATTTTCCAGATCTCATTTGACAGTTTTCAGTTTCCATTTTGAAAAATGGCTGGACAAACTGCCGTCTTCGAAAACCAAATACAAACTGAAAACTGTCAAATGGGATCTGAAAAAATAACTCTGGCCTTCGTCCTACTTCTGCTTTGCATGGCCGATCTATTTATTTCTTAAGTTAAACATCAGGCATTCGTTTCTCGCTGAGACTCAGTTTGCATCGTCCTTGACCACATCCAGTGCAACCCGGTCCAAAAGACGAAACTCCCAACATAACCAATCACGGTGGCGGGTCCATTGAACCGTGGATCTTTGCTACCTGCGAAGAGCAATAGAAGAATCAATGGCAGCGCGTGAACGACTAAGAAGATCGCGAACGCGACTCGCACCGAATTGAATTTGGTGGTCTTAGCTAGTAGAAACACGATTAAGTTTCCAACTAATCCCGTTGTTACCAACGCATCAAGAAAGTAACCGAACACCAGAATCGAAGAAACTTCATTCCTTCTCCCGTAGGTCAAGAGAATGAATGCTATGGCGATCACAAGCACACAACCAAAAACTGCGATCAAATTCTTACTTAGGTTACTCATAAATGGGTTCTCCGTATCGCTGTGTTCTTTAGCAGCACTAGATATCAGATCAATCAACGTATGACGCCACAAGCGAGTGACGCCCACGATTCTGTGTCCATCCGTTTCGGCTCGATGACAATCACGAAAGACTTGAAGCAACTGTGGGCCAAACGAATGACGAAAGTGAGAGGGATACGCAAACAACAACTTCTTGTAGACACGATAGGAAAGGCTACCGTTTGATTTGTTCACCATCTGCTAACTCCGAGCCGACAGAAGCTTTTTCGTTCGCGCAGTCTTCACGAGCCTGTCGAGACGTTCAGCCTCGGCAACGGCAAGTCGATATCCGAAATCGGTGAGTTGGTAATAACGGCGTCGCTCGTCATCAAGGTCCGGATCAGGACGTTCATCGAGTTCCTCAATCCAGCCAGCTTCCAGCATTCTCTTAATGGAACCGTATAGTGTTCCCGGACCAATTTTGACTTTGCCCTCGGTTCGCTCATCAACCTCGCGCATAATGTCGTAACCATGACGTTCGCGATCGGCGAGCGCGAGGAGGATGTGAAACATCGCTGGCGTCAACGGAAGTAAATCTTCTGGGTCCCCTTTCCTCTTCACCTAAAGACTCTCTCTTTCTACTCTCTATCGCTGCCCGCTATATCGACACGCGATATAGTATGGGGATTTCCTCGGACTGTCAAATTATTTTTTGAATGCTCGCCTCAGCTGTTACTTCTTTCTGAGCTCTTTCGGTTAACATTCCGCGCATGAATCCAAGGCCCCTACGTCAACATCCCTACGCAGTTTCTTTTATTCTCGTATTCGCTCTATTAACCGCATCACTAACCACCGCGCAGAGACGTCCAGCATCTCCAGCAAGTCAACGCGCAAAACGACCCAAGCTGGTTTTACTCATAGTAGTAGACCAGTTTCGCTACGATTACCTTGAACGATTCAACGACCTTTTCGTCGAAAACGGACTCAGGCGGTTGATGCGTGATGGGGCTTCATGGACCCAATCCAACTACGATCACATTCCCACATACACGGCACCGGGACATGCAACGATGCTGACCGGTGCTTATCCGGCAGAGTCCGGCATTATCGGGAATGAATGGCCTGATCGTGCGACGGGCAAACGAATCACCAGCGTTTCAGATTCGACTGTTACGTTGTTGGGTGGTGGTCCGAATGAAGGCGCATCAAGTCCGCGAAGGTTGATGAGTTCAACTGTTGGAGACGAATTGCGCATGGCTACGAACGATCGTTCCAAGGTCATTGGCATCTCAGTTAAAGATCGTTCAGCCATTTTGCCCGCCGGTCGTCATGCAAATGCAGCCTACTGGTTTAGCAGTACCGCCGGGTCAATGGTCTCTTCCACCTATTACTTCAACCAACTGCCGGCATGGGTTATTGCATTCAACAACACGCGACCCGCTGACAAATTCTTCGGAGCAAAATGGGAACGCCTGTTACCCGAAACCGAATATCTGAGACGTGCCGGTCCCGACGCGCCGCCCTGGGAAAATATCGGTAATCAACCGGGCGATACCAACACGTTTCCGCACACGATTACCGGTGGCGCAACGTCTGCCGGCAGCGCGTTCTATAACGCGC
>DATEXA010000484.1:0-5980 GCA_035257465.1 Pyrinomonadaceae bacterium
GTCAGGAGTCGTCCAGAGACTCGCCTTCGCCACTGGTGTTCCTCTCGATATCTACGCATTTCACCGCTACACCGAGAATTCCAGTTGCCCCTTCTGCACTCTAGCCCCGCAGTATCGGTTGACCTTTCTGAGTTAAGCCCAGAGATTTCACAACCGACTTGCGGTGGCCGCCTACGCGCCCTTTACGCCCAGTAAATCCGAACAACGCTTGCTCCCCCCGTATTACCGCGGCTGCTGGCACGGAGTTAGCCGGAGCTTACAAACAGTACCGTCATCGTAAGAGGTGTTAACTCTCACTTATTCTTCCTGTTCTTGCGAAGTTTACATCCCGAGGGATTTCATCCTTCACGCGGCGTTGCTGGGTCAGGCTTTCGCCCATTGCCCAAAATTCCCGACTGCTGCCTCCCGTAGGAGTCTGACCCGTATGTCAGTGTCAGTGTGACCGACCGCCCTCTCAGGCCGGTTACGGATCATCGCCTTGGTAAGCCATTACCTTACCAACTAGCTAATCCGCCGCAGGCTCCTCTTCAGACGCGAGGTCTTTCGATCCCCCGCTTTAACAACTGTCACCATTAGGTGCCGCTGCATTATGCGGTATTAGCAACCGTTTCCGGTTGTTATTCCCCATCCAAAGGTAGATTACCTACGTGTTACTCACCCGTGCGCCACTCTACTTGCTCCCCGAAGGGAACTTTCGCGTTCGACTTGCATGTCTGAGGCACGCCGCCAGCGTTGATTCTGAGCCAGGATCAAACTCTCGTTATAAGTTTGTTCTCTGGAACATCATCAGATACTGGTTACTTTCGTATTCAGTTTCGATAATGACTCTTTCGAGTTTTAGACGCGAACTTTATCGTTCACGTTTTGACTCTCAAAGGTCTTGAAACGGACACGCTCTATCTAGTTTTCAAAGATCGCTTCCAAATTGTCTTTGGATTGCCTTACAGAAGACTAAAACTGTCCTCAAGCAAACGGGGATATTAACCAACCAACTCAAACCTGTCAAGCGAACCTAAGTTCAATCCGAATGTTATCTTCGGAGACTAAAAAGCACCGCATCTCCCAATAAATTCGCGGAGGAAAGCGGCACCCTACTTAGCTGACTTTCGTTTAGCTCCCCGACATCCCCGACAAAAGAGGAATGCGCATTATAGGGACAAAATTCTTCTTGTCAACACCTAAAACCGCACAACAACAAATATCGCTCGATTGCGTGAGAACTGTTCGCTGAAAAGCAAAGCCCTTACTGCAATCATCTCTCAGTGGCTGCGCTATTTGTCGAAAAGTAATAACCACCTTCGAGGCATTGTCGGCATACAATCCCTCCCTGTGAGTTAGTTACCTCACGACCATCGTTAATACCTTCACCACATGAAGAACAGGTAACTCGAGAACGAGGACGACCCGGTAGGTCAATGTCTTTTAGTTCAACTGTTACCGGCTCAATCTTGAATAACTCTTCGTCGCTAGCATTGCTGTAAGTTTTAAACTGACGCTCCGACTTGTCTTGGATCTCTGGGTATCTTGAGTCAGCAAGCGAGCGCGAACTTTCAAGCGCCACAATACGAAACGCCTTCTTTGAAGCCGTGTTCAAAAATGTAGCTGCCACCTTTCCATAATCCACATACTTCAAAGTTCTCTTACCTAACCTCACACCTGTTACTGCACTGACAGCATCAGCCATGCAACGATCAATTTCTACCCAGACGATCAGCTGCTTTCTATCAGCCCCTCGCGGCTCCTCAATTCCAATTAAATGACAGCCTAGTACTGCCATCCGCGCACCAAGTAGCTGGCCGGCACACATATGACCGTGAAGAAGCTCGCACTCCTTTAACAACTGATCCAATGGCTCCATAACGAAAAGCGAATCTTAATTACTGCTTCGTGCAATTGCATTCCGCAGGTGGGAAACTAGCAAGTGAAAATGCATTTGAGTGAACAACGGACGATCGGTCTCAAGACCTTCAACTGAAGGCTCAACTACGGGACTTTGATCATCGTCAAAGACAAACATTGATGAGACATTTGGCATTACAACTTTCGCGGATTTTTTAATGGACTCCAGCCCCAAACGTTTCACCATGACAAAGTAATCCGTGCGGACGAATTGCGAAAAACTGTTTCCTTCAATAAAGACTCCTTCCGACTGCACTCTTCGCAACGTCTGCTGTATTCCCCGCTCGATTTGATTTTCGGTTGCAATTAACCAATGAACATTCGAGGCCCCGGCATCCCAATACCTTCCTGTGTCCTTGCCTGGTGCATACGTGTCAGCGCGACCGGAACGAATCAATGGCTCCTCACCAAGTAAGTGACTAACGCAACACGCTTCCGCGTCTTTACCACACGAACGATAGTGACCGCGCGTTGTTTTAATCGCTTCCCAACCCGGAAAAACCTGCAGCAGATGGCACATTAATGTGGTCTTGCCAACACTTGAGCTCAACCCGCCCACACCGATGACAACTGGATGCTCCAAATAAAAACTCTACTTTCTGCGCCTGTCTTTGGTAATAGTTGGTGGCGTTACTTTCAAAACACCACGAGTGTCTTTGTTTAGACCGAATTGAACCGTTTTGGGTGCACCTTCATCTTCCTGCAAGCGAAGCGTAAACGTTTTGTTGTCTCCCTGACCTTCAACCTTAGCCGGCAAGAATCCCTTCAAATCGGGACTCCGGTATGCGGTGTAGTGCTCTTGGTTTCGTTTATCGTAGCCAAGCACATAGATTCGATCGAAATCTGGCTCATCGAGGGTGTGTGGCTGATTAGAACTGCTCTTCTCAAGTATCAACCAACTCCCCGGTTTTGCTTCACGCGCAACATCCTTGTCGTTGGTTGCCCCGGTGTTCTTCACTTCACCGTCCAGACGTTGCCACGCAACAAACTCACGACCTGTCCGATAAAAGATGATGTCGCTTGGAACTGACAACTCGACCTGTTTCCCGTAGATCCAACCAGCCGGCGCCGGAGAGCTTGCTGCAGGTAATCTCACCTTATACCAAAGTTCATTCGTCTCCTCTGGCTCGTTATCGTCCTCGCTCTGGCGTCCCGATTTGGCGTTACTCTGCTGAGCACTCCCCGCTTTCGGCGCAACGTCACTTTCGATTGCTTCTGAGGATTTCGGTTTCGGAATTCGCTTCCATCCCACAATGTCGAAGCTCGAGCCACTATCGAGTCTCATCATTATGTTTTCGTTGCCACTTCTATCCGGACTCAGACGCAGATTCGAACTTGCTCGCAATTGTCCGCTTGCTTGAGCAGGTATGCCATCATCTTCAGCTGCCAGCTTCTTCGAAGCATCCAGCACGTCCTTTGGCATCACATTGCGAGATTCAATCCAACCTTCTGTGTTGTCATCGTCATGGCCTCTAACACGAAGCCAACGTTCTTTCCGTGTGTTGTCATTCGGATCCGTAACATCAACTGAATCGAGGATATCAACCTGATCACCTCGCGTCACTTGAAGAAGATCCGCCGCCACGACAGCAGTTGAACTTCGAATTTGGGCGCGTCGGGACACCACTACACCGCTCCCATTGCGTTGCGCGAGAGTGTTGCAACCCAACAGAATAAGGATGGGAACAAATACCAAAATTGTTTTTAACGAACGCATCGGACTCCTCTGACCACTTTCAATTGCGATAACCAAGTCCCTGCATCAGATTCTTTTGCTCCTGATCTAACTGCTTTCGAATAGTCAGATGCGAACTGGAACCTTCAGTGCTTATCTCGAATCCGAACGACGGAAGAACCTTCTCCAACTGTATTCTGTTCCTGCTTTCTATGTAAGTCGTCGAGAAACCTTCCGTTGCAGGAGACGAAGTTAGGAGTTTGATTATAACGTCATTTGCATTTGCCGGCTCGTCAGCATGTCGCGCGAAGAGCGAACGATAGATGTCCGACAACGAAGACTGCCCTCTCGTTTCACGTCTTACGAAGACATCGTACACAAACGCTGCAAGCATTCCTTTGTCGTACACAACAGGAGTTGAGCTAGTCCAGCGGCGCGCCGACGCTTCAATTAATGTCTGTCCGTCGGCGTAAGACAGGTACGAATTGTAGACACGCTCCAGGGTATTCAGATACTCCTGAAATCCGATGAGTTTTAATTTCAACGCTGTCTGTAGCGCAATGTATGAAGTAAAGCCCTCAAAAAACCAGTCATAGTCACCTTGTAAAGCCAGAGAATTCGGAACCCACAAGTGAAACATCTCGTGCGTAAAGATGATGCTGATTTGTCCGAGAAAGTTTCTGAAGCTAGCGCGCGGGTTTATCAGAAGCACGACTGTTGCGCCCCTGGTCTCAGCTTTCCACTGTGCATTGGAGTCGGAAAACGGCATGGGTGCAAGGATTATTGTTGGCTTGTCGCGCAATCTGAAGTTGGTAAAGCCAACATACCATTGCAACACCCGGGTAGCAGATGTCAGAACGCTCTTGTCTCTGACTGGCCAATCACCATAAACGACTGCACTAACCTCGATGCCATGTGTGGCCGTTGAAGTAGCCCGGAGTCCTCTGGCAACAAGGTAAACCTGCCTCACCGGGTCATCGAACGAACAACGATGCGTCTTGTCGCAGGCCTCGGATGAACGAGCGCTCCATCCATCTGACAAGTCAAAGGCAATCGAACCCGCAGTTATGGCTTCAGGTAGCAGATCGGCGAGCATCAGTACTCCGCAATCTGCGGTGAGCCAGGATAAGTGTGCTATATCCGCTGTATCCCTTGGAGGGATATGAGCCTCATAGCTCAGCATGTCGACTTCACTAGCAGCCAGAAATTCTCCCGGCGCAAGCCGCTTTACGCGGACGGGTTCATTTGATCGACTGGCTTGAAATTGCTCTATTCGTTCACCCAATCCCAGCGCCCCCGCAAATGCATTTCTAAAGGACCATCTGTTGCCAGGACTCGCGAGTTCGATCTGAACTCGAAGCGTAGAGTTATTCACTATCGAAATGGTGACGCTTGTCGACTGCTGCCGCGCATCAACAACGGTGACGCACAACCCCAACATAACTAACGCGACTAATCCAGGGTGAAACAAGCTCGAAAATTTAATCTTGACGGGAGACAGCATCTACAGTGTGCGGATGCATCAGACAGGGTAGTTAAAATTGCCTTTAAGTAGTGGCTATCTGTACAATTCGGTGGCGTCCGAAGCAATCGGACTCTAACATAGCGATTCCGACACTGACCAGCATGTTCGATTCGATTCGAAATGACAGAACGTCAACGGCTTACCGGGCCGTCGGCTTCCTGCTGGTTCTCTTCATTTTTTACGGGATAACGGTCGAAGCGGCACACGTTCACGGCCGGTTCCTGGTCCGCGATAGTAAGTCGGACTCTGTTGTACAGACCGGGAGTGCAGATGGTTCGGTCGGCACCAAGCTTGGGTGCAATGACTGTTTGATTTGCCAGTTACATCAGAACCTGACCGCCACCTTAATTGTCTTCCGAGAAAGTAGCAATCCTCTCTACGCCCGAACTCTATTTTCCAACACCTTCGCACTTGCTATTCAATCCCTTACGAGCACTCCACAAACGGGACGTGCTCCTCCTGTACTAGCTCTAATCTAACTACTTTGGGTGATGCTCCTACACGCGCATGCGTGCGGAGACGCCAGCTCAATTTTGCGGACCTGTTCTAACCGCAGCAATTGAGTTGTTACAACTGATTAGAGAAAGGTACAGATCATGATTCTTACCAGCCTTAGTAACAAAGCTAGGTTCTTTGTTCCTGTTATAGCTCTCATTCTTACTTCGTCACTCGTTGCCTTTACGCAGGGTTTGGGCTCAGGGACTGTCGAGGGCGTTGTTGTAGATCCGAATAGTGCCGTAGTGCCAAATGCGTCGGTGACTATTTCAAATCCAGTCAGCGGCTATACGCGTTCGACGGTTACAAACCAGGATGGCACGTTCCGTTTCGACAACGTTCCACCAAATAACTATCAGGTTAGTGTTTCCGCGACTGGATTCACT
>DATEXA010000485.1:0-2932 GCA_035257465.1 Pyrinomonadaceae bacterium
GCGTTGATGTCGTGTATTCATTTTGTCCTCCAATCTGCTGCTACTCAGCTGTGATAACTACGCGGAATAGCACTGACACGCAAAAGAGGACATGGTGTCGATCGAGTCTGGAGAATCGTCACGGGATTAGTTCTCCAGTAGATTATTTGAACAGACTCAGGACTTTAAAGTTCTATATCGAAGGCAAATACTGATAAGATGTGGGCACACAGTTTGGCACACAAAAAGATGCAGAACGAGCAGTTGAAGCAGTGGATGCAGTGCATGCAGTGCGAATTTTTCTTAGGAAATTTAGTGCTTGTTGATTTTAAAAGAGTTGGCCCAGGGTAGAGCATTGACACGGTAGGGGTCTGGGGTTCAAATCCCCACGCGCCTACCAATGTTTTCAATAACTTAACCTCACCACCCCGCTTTTCCGTTACGCCAAATTACGCCATTTATGAGTTGATTAGGTGTCGCAACCGGGTTTCACTCGCGGCCGCCCAAACGCTCGTCCGGACCTCTACGTTGAAGCTTGATTTCAGAAGTTAACCCAACCTCTGGCAGGACCATCTCAACAATTCTTTGTTGCGCCTCTCGCTTCGCCCTGACTCTCGCCTGGCTATACACATCCAGAGTGCATCGACTGTTAGCATGTCGCATCAGTTCTTGGACCACCTTCACATTCTCGCCATTCGCAATTAGCGTCGTTGAATAGGTATGCCGAAACGTATGCCAACCGATTCTTTTCTTGATTCCGGCACGGAGGGCTCCCGCCTGGATGACTTTCGTTAGCACTATGTCCGGACGTCGTGAACTTTTCCCTTTGAAGCGAGGGCTCGCAAACACCCAGTCATCTGGAGTTGCAGAATTAGTTTTTTCCTTCCACAACCACAGATCTGCCGCAACATCGAGTGACAATGGATGAAGCAGATGCGCGGTGAGAAGAAGTAAAAAAGCGGACCCTTTTGAGAGGCCCGCGACGTCAATTCTTCGAGTATTTGACTCCCTTAATCGTGGCAGAGAGTCTCATCGGCACCGGCAACGCCCGCCAACAACGTGCGCATATGTTGCCCGGCCTTCCAAGCGCCGGTACGATCCGCGGTCTCAATACCATCTCTCCAGGCCTGTTGTGCCCCGGCAAGGTCACCAGCTTTGGCCAGGACCGTGCCCAACATCTGATAGGCGGCCGTATAATCCGGGTTGAGACTCACGACGTGGCGCAAAGACTCCGCTGCTTCAGCCCAGTTCTCTAGTTTGAATTGTTCACTTGCCAGGCCGTACCAGATCATGGCGTTTTCCGGCTGCTCGGCGAGCATTGCGGTGAAGATTTCGATTTTAGTCTGGACCATCAGTTTGTGTACTCAATCGGGCAGTCAACTGTTACCGTCACTAAGTAATCCCTTGAGTCATTTGTCTCCAAACAGGTCCCTGGCCAACCCTGCCGCTCTCTATCCGTTCAATGGCCTGTCGGATTTGCATCGCTACTTCAAACTCGCCATCACCCTGGGCCTCCCTGAGTGCAGGCAGAGCGCTTTCGTCTCCTAACTCATACAGAAATCGACTGGCGCGCCAACGAACAAGTTTGTTCGGATCTTTTAATGTCTCAACCATCGGGCCAATCGCCTTTGTGTCTCCTAAATCCGTTAGTGCATCGCCTGCCGATCGGCGCACCCCAACTGCTTCGTCTTTCAGAGCCTCACAGAGTGGCGCTAAGACTTCAGGAGTTTTTATCAACCCAAGAAGGACCACCGCTAACCGGCGAATCGACATCTTTGAATCTTTGGTAGCTCTGATAATTAATGACAGCGCATGAGAATCTATCTGAGTTGTCGCCCTTCTGCCCAATTCTTTTAGCGCAGCGAATCGTTCTTCCCACCTGGGCGATTCAAAGGCTCGAATGAGTTCGTCCAGTTCCTCTTCGTTCGCCTCAACCTTTTCATGTAACTCAGGGTGATAGGCCCTCTCAACCAATTCTCTTAACTTCTTTTCATCATAGACGGCTGAAATCTCGCGCAGCACTGCCTCGCCGACCTCGCGCGGATCCCCGTAGCGCAGACCTTCGTCTTTCCAGTTTCGCTCCATCAACATGTTGTCTGATGCACCCATTGCTCGCTCAAGAGCCTTACCGAATCTCTCGGGTAACGGCAAGCGAGTTGTTTCACTACCAGAGGACACCTTGACTAACATTGGTAGATCTCGAAAATACTGCACCGCTACCGTTACCTCGCGCCAGTTGTTATCGGACGTTTCCTCTGGTTCTGGCTTCGCGTTGTTCAAACTGGCGTATTCGAATACGGCGCGGGCCTGAGACAAGATATCCTCCCATCCGGCAGTTGGCTTTCGCTGGATAGCCAAAAAGTCTTCGACACAGAAGACACTGCTAACCCCCGGGATGGCCAGGATCTTTTCGATGTAGGCGGGACAATCCCCTCTATTTTCGTGTGTATATGTAATCGCGACCCCTTTGGGAAGCCTCTCATCCAAATTCAATTTCATGCTGTTTGGATTTGGTGTGGTCTCAATGGATAGTAACTTCACTTTTGCTCTCCCAACTTTACCTGTGCAGGTGTGTGAAATTTGTCGTCATTTTACCACTCGACTCACACTATGAGCCGTAACGCTATCTATATAATAAGGACAAGATAGCGTCATCCTTGACCATAGCAGGTTGAGAAACGTCTTAGTTGCTTTGTCGCTGGGGAGTGCGAATTCATTTGCCCGAAAAGTTGAGTGTCCTCAAGCGGATGCACTTCTCATGATCGCAAGTTTGGACTTTGGCTGACTGAAAGTCGAATTGTTTGGCTCACCGCCTCTTATTTCTAATTTCGATCCGAGTAGTATTTAATGAAGCGGCTGGATGGTATTGTCAACTTAACGATAATTTCGCTGATCCCACCACCGCAGGTTGGGTAAGCGTGCCTCCTCCGTGCTACCAATGGTAGCCTTTTGC
>DATEXA010000486.1:0-4574 GCA_035257465.1 Pyrinomonadaceae bacterium
TTGTTCTGTTGCAACTGAACCTTCCATACAACGACCAGGTCTGGTCAGTGATGATGTTTCTCGCTGTCTATGGTCTCATCGCAGCGCTGTTGTGGCACAAGCGCGCGACGATCCTTGCTCTCATTGAGCGAGTTGGAATCACTCCCCGCATTCCTCCCGAGACTACACATGTGACCTGGCTGTCAGTAGTAACAGTGCTTGAGGTGATAGCAGTAGCCTCAATAGCATTCTGGGCCAATTTGACGTTCATGAATCCGGTGCTTCGCGTTTCCGCTGCGCTTGCAGTCATCGCGCAGTCAGTAACTCTTGGGTTCTTTTCAGAAGGCAGCAGGAGTGCGAGATGGTGTCGCGCTTCGATTGCGCTCTTTGTCTTGGGCACAGTCTTGCTTGGCTGGGCGTGGTTGACGCCCGGAGTCGATGCCACGTGGTTCAACCGGAGCGTGATTCTCATGGTTGAGGCGTTTTCGCTGACCGTGCTCTTCAGTGTGTTTAGTAAGAGCGTGCGAAAGACGCCCTGGGCCAGTTCCTCCAGGGACTGTTTGCCCGCTTTGTTGAGTGCCGTAGTGATTGCGCTGGTCTTTTGTTTAGGCAATGAGATTTCTTTTCAGCTTAGTTTTGGAGCAGTCCGGATTCATCCAGTCTCGCTTGTTGCCATCGGGCTGACACTCCTTGCGGGTGCCATCGTTCCGGTGCTTTTTGCAGTATTGCCTGTTCACGATCCGTTGAGTCTCCAGGAAAGCGGACGCATGAAATACGTCTACGCCGCAGAAACGATGTTGGCGCTCTTGATTCTGCACGTCCGATTAACGATGCCGTGGTTGTTCACCGGCTTCTTTGAGGACTACTGGCCATTCGTTGTCATGGTGATTTCTTATCTGGGTGTGATCTCGAGCGAGTCTTTGCGACGGCGCAAACTCTTTGTGTTGGCGCAGCCGGTCGAACGGACTGGAGTGTTTCTGCCACTACTTCCAGTCATTGGTTTCTGGGTCGCGACGTCGCAAGTTGACTACTCGTCTTTGCTTTTTGTGGTGGGCGGACTTTATGGACTGTTGAGTACGCTCCGAAAGTCTTTCATCTTTGGCGCAATGGCGGCAGTCGCAGGTAACGCCGGCTTCTGGTACGTGCTTCAACGAACTGACAACTATCAGTTCTTCCAGCATCCACAGCTTTGGCTCATACCGGTGGCACTCTCAGTGTTAGTCGGAGCTTATCTCAATGAAGACAGATTGCAGGAGGATCAACTGGCTGCGGTTCGTTACTTATCGCTTGTGACGATCTATGCCTCTTCGACTGCCGACATGTTTATCAATGGTGTTAGCAATTCACCGTGGCTGCCGCTGATTCTTGGCGCGTTCTCTTTGGCAGGAGTGTTCTCTGGAATCATGTTCCGCATTCGCGGACTGCTGTTGCTTGGTTCAGTGTTTCTCCTACTGTCGATTGTAACGATGATCTGGTACGCCTCCGTGAATCTCGGATGGACGTGGTTGTGGTATGTCGCCGGCATTGCGACTGGCGCGACGATCATTTTCATGTTTGCCGTGTTCGAAAAGAAACGCAGCGAGGTGCTAAGGGTAGTTGAAGGATTGAAAGACTGGGACGTGTGAAACTTCAACACTTATTTCATGGAGCGGTCGGGAAGGGGGCAGAGCGAAGCGGCGCCCCCGCAGATTCAATGACATCAAGATCGAACACGGAGTCTTAGGAAGCAATAATTATTAGCAGCGCCGTTAAAAGAATACTCTTCACTGGTCCTCCTTTGGTACCGCTTCAGAGGTGATATTGATTGCGTGTTCTTGCCGTTACGTTAATTGCGTTTGAGACAGCAAGCTCGCCCTAACGCTTGAGTTCACCGGGTGCGGCGATTAGCAACACCCTCGAATCAGAGAACCAAGTTGAGAAAGAGGCTGCCCGCGCTCTGGGGCAACGATTTGTTAGGCCGCCGGTAACGCATTACGGTGCCGCAGCCAGTGACCTGGCTGTTCTTCCAGTGTGAACATCAGAAGAATCAGCCGTGGCAAAGTGCACGATCATAAGCACGTGTGAGTTGTTCGCAGCCACCAGGGATGACAGGACCGGCCAAGACGACGAAGCCAATGTCGCGCAGCTGTCGAGCGGCATCGGGCGACAAATGCGAGTCCGATGTAATGATGCGATGCCAATCCTTCGTCGGTTTCATAATGTTTTTCGTCTAACGTTGGAGTTGACCGGGCGCGGCGAGCAGCACCCAATCGTGAAACCAAATAACAAGCTAAAGAACGAACTGCCCGCGCTCCGGTCCAATGTTGGCTGGCGTTCTCACCCGTGAATCCTTGCGTGGTGCGGTTTAGGTTCCGATTACCGCTTTCCGAAATCACGCATGTACGGCGGGACGTTGGTCGCGACGATCCGTAGCTCGACTGGAGTCAGCGGGAGTCGTTGGAACGCGGCCCATCCCGCCTTCGGGTACGCGAGAGGGCTGGCGGGCGCGTCCGAACCGTACAGCACGCGCTTGACGCCGATTTGCCGAATGCGTGCCGCGATCCGCTGCAGATCGTCGGGTGACATACTGGGTCGCACCACTACGGTCGCATCGAACCACACGTTCTTCATGCGAGCATCATGCCTGGCGATCGCATCCGTGAACACACCGAGTGCCGAGTCAGTTGCCGAATTATAACCACCCGATCCGGCCAGATGCGCAATTTGCACCGGCACGTCCGGCGCCGCCGCGAGCAGCTTGTTCAGGAACACACGGGCCTCATCAGCGCCGTATTTCCGTTGGTTGTCGATCGAGGTGTGCAGGTGCACTACCATCGGCATCTGATAACGGTTCGCAGCCTCGAAGATCTTCTTGACCGTCTCCACATCCTTCGGATTGTCGAGATCGACGTCGGAATTCCCGAAATGCAGCTTCAGCCCATAGTGCAGTTGCGGATCTTTGCTGCAGCGCGCCAGTTCCTCGAGCGCGTACGGTTTGAGCGGGTTGAAGCTGCAGAACGCACGCAAACGGTCTGGGTATTGCGCCACCTGCTGCGCAGTCCAGTCGTTCTCGGCCTTCACCTGCTCGTATTCGTTTGCGACCGGCGCGCGGCTGGCTTTGCCCCAGGTGTATGCCATTGACAGCACGAGCGCGCGCTGAATGCCTGCCGCATCGAGAAGCTCAATAAGGTTGCGCGCGCTGATGCCCGGCGAATTTGGATTACCGGTGACGAGGGCGGCGGCGGCCGGACTGAAAAGGTGCTGGTGCGAGTCGATCACCGGCGTCTGCGCAGATTGCGTCGCCGGAAGAATCAACAGAACCATAAGGGTTGTGCAGAGGCTGAATCGCATACGTTTGATGATCAGTGGCCGTGAAACCAATCGATGGCGTCAGCTAACGCCGCGTTTCAACGCCTCGCGCACGCTGGCCAGCTAACGTTACGCTTGAGCGGCTCGCCCACGCAACTACGAATAAAGGCTACTCAATGGCGAGTCCGCTCCAAGCGTTTGTTCGATGGCGGTCTCCGATGAGTCACGCATCCTTCAAATAGAGCTTGCAGCATTTGTAATCAATCACCGCCGACTTACTCATCAGAATGTCCGCTCCAAGTACACCGTCGCAAAACTCTTCGCCTTGCCATTGGACTATCATATTGATGTAGGAGAAATCGACAATCCACGTTTCGAAATCTGTCAGATGTAATGAGCCGATATCCAGGCTTGCCAATTTACTCATTGCCTTAGTTGTCTTCGGCAGAGCGAAGCTTACCGCTACCTCTTCCACCCTACCGGACGTCAAATCCAATCGTTCCGCGCAGCTTTCGGCGATACAGGTCCGAGACGCGCCGGTATCAACAATCAAGACAACATCCTCACCGTTTACCTTAGCATGCACCACGATGTGGTTGACTCGAGTTATGGTGAAAGGAATTTCTATATATCCAAGTGATTTCAAATAGGCAGGCAGATTCATCGATTCGCTTTAAGTCCGATATACGCAAAGAGAGCAATCGAACGTATTAATTAGATCAGACTTTCTCGTGTAGTAACACGAGAGTTTCCAATATAACACTCGAAGGCCGGGCAAAAAGGCCACGAAAGTTGGAGGGTGGCGTTGTTATGCGAATTTTCTCCTGACTGAATACTTGGACCTGCTTGAGTAGCTAAACCTTGTTGCAGTCGCATCACTGCGCTGGCAATCGGCTAGCGATTCGCGCAGTCTGGTTGTCAGGAATCTAGAACCTCACGCTAGCAGACGAACCTCTTGCCTCCTACTTCGCGTCCAGTTTCCTTCCGGCGTTCAGGTTGTCCCAATTCATTATCGCGTTGTAGATGAGGAAGTAACTTCCTTTTGTCTGTCCACGCCAGAACGGATTTGTTGAGAAAAGCAGCACGTGTCCGTTGCCCTGCGGTACATCGATTACTGCGGGTCGTTGCGCAATCTCATCACCGTTATCCAACAACCCTGAGACAAACAACTCTTTGCTGTCTGCGTAACGCAACACGACTCGCGGTCGCAATGCCGCTGGAATAAGCGTCACTGCATTGCGACGCTGTTCGTCAGTAACTGGTGGCGCCTCCCACGGTTGGACCGGAGGCGGAGGATCAGGTATCTC
>DATEXA010000487.1:0-9220 GCA_035257465.1 Pyrinomonadaceae bacterium
ATTCCTGGTAGACCCCAGTGTCCTTCGCGTCCTGACCTAAGCACTTGCGGATCAATCCCGAGACCATCATCGCGAACCAGAATCCGAAACTGTTTGAGTCTGTACTCGAGTTCCACTTCTACAATATTTGCCTGAGAGTGGCGGAATGCATTTAAGAGTGCTTCACGTCCGATATGATAGATTTCATCGCGAATGAAGGGATGCAGCGGTCTGGACGATCCTTCTACCGTCACTCGATAATCAGTCTGCTCCTCGGAACATAGTTCCTCTTTAATACCGGAAAATGATTGAGCCAGGTCATATGAGTCGCTAGTTGCAGAGCGCAAGCCTTGTAACGTGGTGCGGCCTTCGTCAATAACCTGGTCCATCAGTGCGAGCACTCTACTGACCAAAGGTTTGGCAGGAGACTCTGCCGGCAGTTTTTTATCGGCCACATGCAACTGCATCGCTGCACTAAGAAAACCTTGCAATAGCGTGTCGTGGAGATCCTGGGCAATGCGTGTCCGTTCGGCAAGTCGTTCTTCAAATCGAACATTCATTTGTTGCGTCAACTGGTGAAGCCTTAACCTGTAAAAGAATAGTATGGCAAGCCCGATTGCCATTATGGAGGAGAGACGAAACCACCAGGTCTGCCAGAATAAAGGCTCGATCTCGAGCTGGACTGTGGATTCCTCACCGTTCCAGAGTCCCGCGCTATTGCTTGCCATTACTCGGAAATGATAGGTACCTGGGTCGAGATTAGTGTAGACAGCTTCGCGCGCGGCCCCGGGGTCGCTCCAATTCTTATCGTAGTCTTCCAGTTTGTATCTGAACCTCACACGCTCGGGAACCGAAAGACTCAGACCAGTGAAACTGAAAGTGATCCGCTGACGGCCTCCCGCAATACGAATTGGACCATTCAAACCAATGGGACTGCCATCTCGCGCCACCTGTTCGATGTGAACTATAGCCGGGACTGAATTGTCTGCGACTTGCTTTGGATCAACTACCGAAAGTCCCAGGGAGGTGGAGAACCAGATCCGTCCCAGAGGATCCGTAGTAACGCTTCGGTCTCGCCTGACACCTTCAACGCTCCGCAGTCCATCAGCCAGACCAAACTCTCTCACGTCCCCTTCACTGACATTCCCGTTCAGTAATTTGTCTCGGTAGACCCTCAGAACGTGATTGGAAGTCGAAAGCCAAAGAAACCCAGTGCCGTCTCCTGCCATTCCAAGCACTGGTTCATGCAAAGCAGCCGGGACATCTAAAGGAATTTGCACCTGCCCGGAACGGATAATCGCGATTCCATCATCAGTCCCAATCCACAGCATCCCATTCGTATCTTCAAAGAGACAGTTTATACGTCCCGGGGGCAAGCCATTCACGCCTCCATACGTCTTCCAGCTATTTTGCGTCAGCGAACTTAGACCGTTCGCAGTCGCAAACCACATCGTTCCGTCAGCGCCCTCAAGGATGGAAATTATTGTATTAGACGCCAAACCATTCGCTGTCGTGTACGCAGTGAATGTTCCAGCCTTGAACCTCGTAACTCCTGCGCTTAGACTACCGGCCCACACAGTTCCATCGCGACTCTGATAAACCGCAGTGACGCTATTTTGGATGAGTCCGTCTGCTTGAGTATAAGTTTTTGTGGTGACACTACCATTGCCATAGCTCAGATGGGTGAGCCCGCCACGCTGCCTTCCAATCCACAGTTCATTTTTGCTGCCCGTTAACGAATAGACTACGTCGCTGTCAAGACCATCATTTTTTACATAGCCCATTTGTTGCCCTTTTTCCCAGTGCAACCCGCCATCCGAAGGAGCAAACCATCTACGACCTTGAGTATCAACGTAGACTGTTCCGCTAGCCTGAGCTGAAGAATCTCTTGAGGCAGAATACGTCATGAAAGAGCTGTCACGTAGACGTTCAATACCTCGGCTGCTTCCCACCCAGAGATTTCTTTCTCGATCCTCAAATGTGACATTTACAGATCCTGTTAATGGTGATCCGCTGTCAGCAAGTGAAGTAACCCCATCTTTGTTCAACCGGAGTAGTCCTTCGGATGTACCTATCCAGATGTTCGAATCAGTGTCTTTGGTCAACGACAATACCTGAGTGTTACCCGGCAATGCGGGCACTCCGCTCTTAACAATTTCGCGTCCATTCCAATGCACCAGACCATGATCTGTTCCGATCCAAAGGTCGCTATCAATGGCTAGCAGACTATTGACCTTTGTATCGGGCAACTCCTTCGCTATGGTTCTGAGCTCTTTGTCCTTCATGTAAAGAAGACCCACATCTCTTGTGCCCATCCAGATTGTGCCGTCATTGGTTTGCGCTAGTGAGATGACAAGGGCGGCGCGTGGCGAAGGAATGACCTCAGAAAATTTTCCACCGCGATATGTCTCCACACCACCAAGATAAACCGAGAACAATCCTTGTCCGTTTGCAGTGCGACACATGGCAGTGATAGCCGAACGGGCAGGGCTCACATCATTAATAACGTCCTGAAATTTTCCATTCACGTAATAGAACAGATTGGCACTTTGTGGCCGGATCCAAAGAATTCCCTCGCCGTCTGTCATAAGTTCCATGACTGGACCAGCTGGGAGCTGCGAGTTCGCTTGATTGAACAGTTGGAAGTTCAATCCGTCAAAGCGCAAGAGTCCCTTTTCTGTACCGAGCCATAAGTACCCGTCAGGTGTTTGTGTGATTGCGTGGACTGGCCCACCCGGAAATCCCTGTCGGGCGTCCCAACGGTCGTGGAAATATTCATTAATAGTTTTATTTGGGTCTAATGCGTGTGCCTGGGGAACAGAACACACGATTATTAAGCCTGCCCAAAGCCACTTGAAGAAGCAGCGATCACCACTTCGATTACGGAAGGTATTCAAATTTATCAATAACTACCTCAGCTCCCTTTTGCTCAGGATCGTCAGTGTTACCGAAGATGTAAAGAGCCATGCGAACAGTTTCAACTCCAGGCGAAGGGACTCCAGACGTGAAGACATGCTCGCTTAGAGTTGTTGAGCCACTCATTGTTTTAAAGCTCAACTTTCCAGGTTCCCAGCGAAACGAATGTGTGACGGCTCCTACTGGCACATTGATCTTGGCGACATTTGCCGCAACATAAAAAGGCTGGACTACATATTGAGCGTTCTTACTGTTAGGTTCGGTGGGGTGACCGATCTCAATCGCCATTTCACGGCGGTTCTGATCGCCTCCGGCGTAGTCAAACGTAAACATTGAAAACACGTCTCTGGGCGAAAGATGCGATGTGTCTCGCACTACAAAAGAATATTGTCCGTATCCGAAACTGCGCGTCAGCGTTACCTCTGCACAGGTCCATTTATCGGACTCTTTGGCAATCCTTAGGTGTAACGCTCCCTTGTCATCTGTCCAGGCGTTTGCCGTGCTGTAAGGATTGGCGCGATCTCCGCGATTGCTCGGTGCATTACGAATCCGCCATTCGTATCCGCTGAATTGCAGGGTTGTTGAAACAACGTCAGCGGACGGAAAGTCTTTCGACGTTGCAACTGCTGCAACATTATTTCCGGGTACTGGCAGAGCATTCATTGTCGGTTGCGGTAGGTAGCCAGGTTCAACCAGCAGCGCAGCGTACTCTGATCCGAGACGAGTTGAGTTTATCCAACTCGAGTCTGGCAGGATCGTTGTGAAAGGTGCAGTTGACAGCGGTTGTAACCACCATTCACCTCGCTTTGCATACAACACGATTTGCTGTCCTTGCCGTGCACCCTCTACACGACCTTGAATGATATCGAGCTTATCGGGATTTACCTGCGTGGTCTCCGGAACACGAGTGAATTTTATTGATGGACCCGCGGCAGTCTTGCCGGACTTACAGCCGACCAAAAGGACAAGCAGGATGAGAAGCACGGCTTCTCTGCTTGAGCAACTGTTGATGTCTAGACGTTGCGAGAGCGAAGAGGTCAATTCCATCCACCCCTTTTGAATGATGTTGAGTAGTTACCTACCCATTGGGCGACTGCAGGGTAAAGAATAAATTGGCAGTTTTGCTTTGAAACCATGTTAACACGATCGTGGTATCTGTCTCCCGCTCAAAAGGGATAGCGAAAAAACCTTCGATCTAGGGGTGTAGCGGCGCGTGCACGCTCGTATAGTGCGACGCAGCCTGAGTAAGAAAAACAAAGGCGCATGCCGGAAATTCCAAATGGAAAAGATTCCAGGCACGAACTAAAAATTGACAACAGCGGAGTGATGTTGGGAACGGCATTAAGTTGCTCGATGGATCGCTCGGCAAGAAAGGAGCAGGGGTCATGATCAGTGAAATTCAAATTGAAAGAAATAACCCGAATAATGGAACGTTATTCTTGGATCCTGAGCAGAAGAGTCCACGCGCCGAGGATTTCGACGAGAGACTGACGGCACGCATAGTCGGACAAGAACGTGCAGTGCGTCGGCTGAGTAACCTCTACCAGACCTTTCTGGCTGGCATGAACCCGCGTAACCGTCCGATTGGCACGATGTTGTTTTTGGGCCCCACGGGCTGCGGGAAAACACGCGTGGTGGAAGCGGCGGCGGAAGTGCTCTTCGGCGATGCTAACGCGATCGTGAAGATCGACTGTGCAGAGTTTCAACACTCGCACGAAATCGCCAAGTTGATTGGTTCACCTCCGGGATACCTGGGCCACCGTGAGACATCTCCGATGCTGTCACAAGAAAATCTCGATCGCATGCACACCGATGATCTGAAACTTACGCTGGTGTTGTTTGACGAGATTGAGAAAGCCTCAGACAGCATGTGGCAATTGCTGCTGGGCATTTTGGACAAAGCTACGCTGACGCTGGGTGACAACCGCCGGGTTAATTTCTCGCGTTGTGTGGTAATCATGACTTCAAACCTGGGGGCGCGAGAGATGGCCGAGTTGATCGGCGGTGGTATTGGTTTCGCGGCGGGTAAGGGAACCAAAACACAGAACGAGGGGGATGTGGACCAGCAGATATACCGCACTGCGGTGGAAGCAGCGCGGCGAAAATTCACGCCCGAATTCATGAACCGCATTGACAAGGTAGTTTGCTTTCGTTCGCTGAAGGAGAATCATTTGCGGAAGATCCTGGACCTCGAACTTCAGTCGGTTCAGGAACGAGTTATGTTTTGCGCAGGAACGAAGTTTGTGTTTGAGTGCTCGCCCGCAGCTAAGGACAAATTGTTGCGAGAAGGTTTTGACTTTAGATATGGAGCGCGCCATTTGAAGCGCGCGGTCGAACGCCTCCTGGTTTCGCCCTTATCGAACCTGGTGGCGAGCGAACAGGTGCAGTTTGGAGATCTTGTCCATGTCGACCTTAATCCTGAAACAGGGAGATTCACTTTTGCGAAGCAAGCAGGTGGTGCGCTCGTGGCCGACCCGAAGGATCTGGAAACCGCATCGGAGAGTGATGAAGAGCCACAGGGCGGTGTGGGGATTCCTTTTCAGCAGTCCCAGGTGGCGACACTATTTGTTAGCTAAACACTTTTCGCCGGCCGTCGACGAAGTTTGCTTTGTAAGTTTCGATTAATCAGGCCGAGGTAGGGAATGGTTCGGCATGTAAAAATGAGTTGTAGTTCTCAACGAGTCTCGTCAACGCATAGATATTCGGGGGGAGAAATGCGAAGAGTTTAACTATTTTGTCCAACTTTGGGACATGGAACGAGGATTCGCACGTACCCGGTTTGAGACTCGGGGAGGCAAAAATGAATCAGATATTTTCCCTTGCCGGTGAGATCAAAAGTGACTTGGGCTTTAGCGGCATCGTGGGCCAGAGTGCGGCGCTGCGGCGGGTATTGCATCTCGTCGAAATGGTAGCAGCGAGCGATGCCACGGTATTGCTGCTGGGTGAGACAGGAACGGGCAAAGAATTAATTGCGCGCGCCATCCACGACCGCAGTCAGCGCAAGAACGAAAACTTTGTAACGCTTAACTGCGCAGCCATTCCCGGCCCGCTCTTTGAGAGTGAACTTTTCGGTCATGAACGAGGTGCTTTCACTGGCGCAAACAAGCAAAGAGCCGGACGTCTCGAGCTGTCCGATCGCGGTACGCTATTTCTAGATGAAGTGGGTGATCTGCCGCTGGAGTTGCAGCCGAAGCTTTTGCGGACGCTGCAGGAACGTGCATACGAACGCGTGGGTAGTGCGCGCACCAAGAGCGTCGACGTGCGTTTAGTAGCGGCGACTAACTCTAACCTTGAAGAGATGATTGCAGAAAAGCAGTTTCGCTGCGATCTCTACTACCGCCTGAATGTTTTTCCGATACAAATCCCTGCCTTACGCGAACGTCGCGAAGACATTCCGATGCTGGTTCAGCATTTCACACAGAAGTACGCACGGCGGATGGGCAAGTGCATCGAGTCGGTTTCGGAATCGACGATGCAGAAACTGCAGCTTTGGTCGTGGCCTGGAAACGTGCGCGAGTTAGAGAATGTAATCGAGCGAGCAGTGATCCTGACTAACAATACTCTGCTCGCAGTGTCGTTGCCGGAGAAGATGAATGAAGCGATTGACGCGGCGTCAGTTGTCGGCAAACTTGAGGAGTACGATCGCATTGTCAGAATTCTTCGTGAGACCAAGGGCCGGATCAGTGGACCAAATGGAGCCGCTCTTCGCTTGGGATTGAAACGCGGCACATTATTGGGCCGGATGAAACGTCTTGGCATAGATGCTCGAGAGGTTAAGACCAAATGTGCAGCATCGGTCGAGCTGTGAGTTCTGAACCTTTGGCAAACACCACCGACCGCAGTCGATGGATGGTTCATACCTGGCCTAGGAGAAACGTGCGCAGAGAATGTTCGGGAATACCGCCGACCGCGGGCTTTGCAGAAAAAATCGAAATACCACCCACGGCAGTGGGTGGATGATTTCAGATCCTTTCTATGAAATGCCTGCTTGGTTGATATTCCCGAATCCCACCAACGGCAGTTGGTGGATGGTTCAGATCGTTTCCAGATGCCATGCTTGATGGGATAGCAAATCGTGAGTTTTCAACGGTTCTGTATTTCAAGAGCCGATCTGAACAATCCACCAACTGCCGTTGGTGGGATTCGGGATATCACGTTCGTTGCGGGTCTCGCAGTAGAAAGGATCTGAACGAACCACCCACTGCCGTGGGTGGTATTTTCAAACTGTATCAGTACCGAAATTTTCCATCTGGTGCTTCGAATTTTATTTTGCCGCCTTCGCACGTCTGAGAACAGCATGCGTTCTAACTCTTTTGCAAGACTCGTAGTAGACTGCCTAAAACATTTCGGGCATCGATTGAGGAATCATGACCGCTAAAGCTACCATTCGAATTCTAACTGTGGACGACCATCCAGTGTTGCGCGAAGGGATAGCCGCTGTGATTGCGAGTGAAAGCGATATGCAGCTCGTTGGTGAAGCCAGCAATGGAAGCGAAGCGATTGAACAATTTCGATCCCATCGTCCTGACGTAACTCTAATGGACTTGCAGATGCCTGAGATGAGCGGACTCGATTCGATTCTCGCGATTCGGAAAGAATTTCCGGACGCCCGGATTATTGTTTTGACAACTTACAGTGGTGACGCACAAGCCGCCCGAGCATTTAAAGCGGGCGCTTCCGGATACTTACTGAAGAACATGCTTCGGAAAGAGATGGTCGAGACAATTCGCGTCGTGCATAGTGGCAAGAAAAAGATTCCACCCGAGATCGCCATGGAAATGGCGGAACACCATACTGACGATACTTTAACCGAGCGCGAACTGGAGGTCCTGCGACAGGTGGCGTGCGGCAACGCGAACAAAATGATTGCTGATCACCTCAACATTTCAGAAGAAACGGTGAAGGCTCACATGAAGAATATCCTCGCAAAACTTGCCGCCAAAGATCGCACGCACGCCGTCACCATTGCTTTAAAGCGCGGCATAATCGAAATCTAACGATCATCCGCAGATTACACAGATTACGCCGATTTCTGATCGAACCGTGGGTTCAAACTCATCACCATCTTTTCGAGATCTGCGTAATCGGCGTAATCTGCGGATAACCAGCTTCTACCCGCATCCCTCGAAAGTGTTATCGAACGATTGCTAGAGTTGGGGTGTCCGCCGGAATCGAAACCCTCTACTCTCAAAGCCGTGCAGCGGTTGTTTTCAATGTTTCCTCACGGGGCTCCGGGTTTTGCACTATTGCTTCTGAGGATCTCTGTGGCGGCGATCTTGCTGATGAGCGCCGCGAAATGTTGCGGCTTGCCTTCATCCCGACTGCAGTTCGCGAGTGTCTTGTTGATCTCGATCGCGTTGATAATCGGTTTCCTGACCCCGTACTTGTCGGTTATCGCCTGCGCCTTTGCCATTGCCAATTTACTGACTGGCCCGCACGCGGGGGACCCCTTCTATGTTTTTCCCATTCTCGATGCGGTGGTGCTCGCTGTCCTTGGTCCCGGAGCGTATTCGCTGGATGCCCGATTGTTTGGACGCACTGTTACTGTTGTACCGCCCCGCAAAAACACGAATCGCTAATTGACCTTATTAAACCGAGTGCGCAAAATCGCGCTTACTCAATTCGGGGGATATTCACCTCGTACTATGTAGGGTTTCGCCTCGCCGACAGGTAGTGCAGAATGCCCAGGATTGGAGGCCCCGAGGGTTGACGTAGAATACGAAAGAAGAGGGTTAGTGATGAACACGAACTCCCCCATCAGAATTCTCACTGTAGACGACCATCCTATGTTGCGCGAAGGGATAGCCGCCGTGCTGGGTAGCGAAACAGATATGATTCTGGTTGCGGAAGCCAGTAATGGAAGAGAAGCAATCGATCAGTTCCGAAATCATCGGCCGGATGTAACGCTCATGGATCTACAGATGCCAGTTATGAATGGCCACGATGCGATTAGGGTCATTCGGCGAGACTTTCCTGATGCCCGAATTATTGTGTTGACGACTTACAGTGGTGATGAACTAGCGATTCGAGCTTTCAACGCCGGTGCCTCCGGATATCTGATTAAGAGTGCGGTGCGAAAAGAATTGATCGAGACGATTCGGAGTGTGCATAGAGGAGAGAAGAGAATTCCGCCCGAGATCGCTGGGGAACTCGGTTCCAAACCAAAGGGGTGATTCGTCGTTTTACCCAACCTCACTAATCCCACCGACTGCGGTCGGTGGGATTTGCACTCTAGGCCTTGGCGCCTGGCGCTATATAGGCCGTCGCTCCCGGAACTATCAACTCGACTTCGGTTCCAGTTTCCGGCCGACTAGAAAATTGAAGC
>DATEXA010000488.1:0-33959 GCA_035257465.1 Pyrinomonadaceae bacterium
CCACGAGTGAAAGATCGTCAACCAGCGGATGACTTGCAGCGAAATCCTGAACGGCCCCCAACACTGAAAACAGGATCGACTCAGCGGAGTTATTTTTCTTTACGTCTTGACTGTCTACAGTTGCGTTACGCAGATGTGCTTTGATTCGCGCGAGGCCAAATTCCTCTTCGCTATTGTTTAGCGTCTCATACACTCCATCCGAGTAGGCGAGCACAACATCACCGGGTTGCATTTCAACTGTACCCCTGGCGTACGGAGCATTTGGAAGAACTCCTAACAGCAGTCCGCCCTCAGAAAGGGTCTCCATCTTTCCATCCGCACGAAGAAGCAATGCTGGTGGGTGCCCGGCACTGCAGTACTCCAACGAATGGCCCTTTGCTTCGAGTTGGGCCACAAAGAGACTTGAGAGTGGAACTGTCGAAGCTGTCAGACAAACGTCACGGTTGACGCCGGCAACGATCACCTCAGGCTCTGATCTGACTGCAGCTCTGGCGCCGACCAAACTAACAAGATGAGTCGTCCACATTCCGGCGGCCAGACCTTTGCCCGATATATCTCCCAGTGTGAGTGTCAGACGATTGTTGAATTCCTTCACCGTGAAGAAGTCTCCGGCGAGGTGACGCACGGCAAAGATTTCGCTGGCGATCTCAAAGTCGCCATAGCGAACTAGACGTGGAGCGCAAAGACGCCGATGAACTTGTCCGGCTTCAAAGACTGCGGTGTGCAGCTCCGCATAGTCTTTCCTGAGTTCGTCAAGCTTGATCTCTAATTCCTTTTGCGTGGATCTGATTGAACGCCCTCCCGAAGGCGATGTTGCCCGCACGTTGACGCGTCGTCTGATTGCTAGTCCGGCCTGACTCATAATCGTTGACCTCATCCGACAAACTTATACCCACTGCCATGAACTGTAAGAATAAAACGCGGCTCTTCCGGATTCGTTTCCAATTTCTGCCGCAAGTGAACAATGTGAGCATCAACAGTCCGCGTGTTTGGATAGTTCTCGTAGCCCCAGACTGCGTCCAGGAGTCGATCGCGACTGAGCGTTTCGCCTGGATGAGCGACGAAGTAGGCAAGCAGTGCAAACTCTTTGGCTGACAGTTCCACCGCCCGACCTCCACGCAAGACTTCGTTGGCCTTAACATTCACTTCGACGTCACTAAATTTATAAACATCGACGTCTGGCTGAGGATTAACACGACGAAGAACGGCTTTAACTCGAGCCATCAATTCGCGAATAGAGAATGGTTTGGTTACGTAGTCATCTGCGCCAAGTTCGAGTCCTACAACCTTGTCGATTTCCTGACCTCGTGCCGTCAACATGATGATCGGGAGGTTGGGTTTCTTAACCTTCAAATGTTTGCATACATCCAGTCCGCTCATCTTCGGCATCATCACATCCAGCACGACCAGATCAGGATTGCCATTTAAGGCCATCTCAAGTCCAGCCGAACCATCTAACGCGCTTATCACTTCGTAACCTTCGTATTCGAAGTTGTCGCGCAGGCCCTGAACCATCGCCGGTTCGTCTTCGACGATCAGTATGCGCGTCCTCTTGTTTGAAACTTCAGATTTAAGAGCAGTGCCGGTTTCCAACCTGCCATTTGACTTGCTCTCATCTGGTTTAGTGTTGGGGAGAATTCTATTCATGATGCCATTCCCAATGCCGTACGATTCGCCGGCTCAAATGCTGGTGAGCTCACAGGCAACGAAAGCGTGAACTTGCTCCCGCGTCCGGGTGTGCTTTCCACTTCAATGTCACCACCATGTGCCTGTGTAATATGTTGGACGAGCGATAAACCTAGACCACTCCCTTTCGTGTTGTGTACCAGTGGATCGCCCGCACGGTAGAACTTCTCGAAGATCTTTGTCTGATCCCGTCGCTCGATACCTATTCCGTGGTCTACAACTTCTAATTTCACTGCTCCCTGGTCTTTGTATAACTTCACTCCCAAAAACTTCTCGTCGCTGGAGTACTTCAAAGCGTTGTTGACGAGGTTAACGAGTGCGCGCGCGATCGCTTCGCGGTCGACGTAAACCGTTGGCAGGTTGCCTTCAATGTTTTCCTCAAGAGAGAAACCCTGCTGTTCAACTTGGTAACGATAAGAGTCGAGTGTATTCCGCACGAGCTCGGCAATATCAGTTTCTCGAAACTCATATTCTTTTCGACCGGCTTCGATTCTGGAGAAGTCGAGAATGTTATTGATGAGCGCTGTCAGTCGTTCACTCTCTTTGCGGATGATCCGGTAGTACTGGTGCTTTTTGTCCTGCGTATTTATGCGTCCGAGCTCGAGCGTTTCGGCGTAGAGTCGAATCAGCGCCAGGGGAGTTCGTAACTCGTGCGATACGTTGGAGACGAAATCCGACTTTAGTTTCGCGAGCGCCATTTCCTTACTGATCATGCGCTTCGTCAACATTAGGCCGCCGATGATTAAGAGCGAAAGAATTCCCAGGATCACGAAACTGCGGCGAATCCATTGCTCGCCCAGTTGTTGAACGCTTGTGCCCTGGTACTTAAGACCCAATGCCAGACCCGTAAAGACATTTTCAAACCTGCGGGAAACTTCCGGCTTCCCGTCACCCCAACCAGTTGAAGTGGCGATGGGCTTCGAATCGGGGCCGCCTTCCATTTCCGCCGGATAGACCATCATGGCTAAAGGGTTTCCACCCATGTCCGCCAATTTCTCGGCGAGCAGGTCTCCCATCATCTTCGGAAAGAAGCTGTTCTTCAGGTAGTCAGGATCAAATGAGACGCCGCCAAGAATAATTCGTTCTTTACTAGCGCCCGGCAAAGGGAAGACTGCGGTAGTCATGAACCCTTCGCCTGTAGAACGCTTCACTGGCCCTGAACTGAAGAGCATCTGCTTTGGCTTCTTCTTGGCCTGTTCCAGAAGGTATTTGCCATCAATCTTGAACCAAGCCTTGATCCCTTCACCCTGCATTTCGTGCTCCTCGTGCACATACTTGTCGTCGAGCTTGCCCGGTTGTGTCCGCAACACCATCTCGCCATTGTCATACAAAAAGACATGTGCGTAGCTTGAACAACTCGCGAGAATGGCGTCCAGCTTTTTGGCTTTTACTTCGGCGCTTGCGTCGGCAGATGGAAACTGATCTCGCGCGTTGTCACTCATCGCGTAGATTTGTTTGTTCATTTGCTTCTCAGCAATTGCTAACCACTCCTGGAAATCACGATGAATAGCTTTCTCGATAGTCTTGTCGCGCTCGAGGGATCTGAGCTGGCTGAAATTCATATAGATCAGTCCAACCGCCGGTAAGAGCACGGCCACGACGAGCGTTGCGCGCAGCCGGTACTTGTTGAATCCTGCCGATAGCTTTTGTTTCTTTAGTGCCATAACGGTTCAGTGCTAAACGATGCGAAGAATACTCCGCTTCGTATTAAGGCGTGTCAAGACAACGTAAAAAGTTGTTAAGAGTTGTGAATTCTGGAGGGAAGGTTGTCCGATATGCTTTATAGCTTGTCGGGAGAGGAGTACCTAAATACTTTTACGACAAGCTAAAGCATATCGGACATTTGAAGCGGAATATATTTTCAGGTAGGGAAGGGGACCCTGTCCCCCGCTTGATCTAAATTCTAGGAAACTTCGGGGATTTGAATACCGAGGCGGGCGGGGACAGGGTCGCCTTCCTTACCTGAAAATAGATCCCAACCTAAAATAGACCTTGTGAGCGCAACCTTGGAACCAATTGCCGAACAGCTACTCAAAAGAAGTGCGGTGTTTCGACACCCAGTCAGCAAACGTCATAGGCTTTTTCCCCATCAGCTGCTCAAAAGTATGTGACACTCGATCACTCAAGCCTGCGCGTATTGCCGACATCAGATTCATGACCGCATCCGCATACTCCAAAGGCATTCCGCCGTTCAGCATTTGCTCCTTTGCCATCTCAGGTGGGACATCAGTGAATTGCACTGGCTTACCAAGTACATGCGAGAACACTGCGGCGTAGCCGGCTGCATTCATAGACTCTGATCCAGTCAACGTGTAGCCCTTTTCTTCATGACCCGGTTCAGTCAGTGCCCTGACTGCGACAGCGGCAATATCCTCCGCCGCGATTGACGGCCACTTACTATCACCGGTCGGGTGATAGATCATTCCCTGCGTTTTGATGGTGTTGGCCCAGAACATTAAAGCGTTAGTCATAAACGACCCAGGCCGCAACATCGTCCAATCCATTCCGGAGTCCATGAGATGCATTTCGATTTCGGCATGCCACTTCGCAAAAGTAATCACCGGACTGTCAGCACTGAATACGGAAAGCTTTACCACGTGACGAACGCCGGCGTTTTGTGCGGCATCGATAACTCTCGTCTCCAGATCGCGCACTGCGACTCCCGTTGAAATGAGATATACCTTTTCAATATCGGTAAGAGCGGATTGTAGGGATGGAGCGTTTGTGAAATCGCCTTCTCTAATCTCAGCCTTGCCTTCGAACTCGGTTGCCTTCGCTCGATTGCGGACTAACAGTCGCGGCGTTATGCCTGCGGCGATTAGCTGTCGAGCGACCTCTCCGCCGGTGGATCCTGTCGCTCCTAGAACTAGAATCATCGTAGCCTCCAACTCTATCGAGTCATGTTGAACTGACATACGCGCACACGCAATACGACTCTGTGTGACGTCTGGAGATCGCCGTAAAAAACGGTGGGCCCAGTTTAGTCTGTTCAGGCTACTTAGAGAATGGGAGAGTTAGTGCGGCTGCTGGAAACTTTGCTTTGCCATTACGTGTTTCTCCGCAACGACAAACTAAGGGTCTGTTGGTGGGAGTCCGGAGCTACGACACGAGGCTCGTTAAGTAGGTGCTCAACTGATTGAGCATGATCGTTCCTTCTCTGAACATACTTGAGGCAATCAGGACCAATCGATCCCCGAGCATGAAGGGCGTGATCGCCAACATCACGGAAGAAACGACAAGTAGGTTGGAGGCAACGTCTGACATCTCAATTCTTTTCATTTCGGTTTTCCTCAATCAAAGTCTCGACGTAATGTTCGTGGCGAGCACGAATTTCTGAGGCTAAGTGGGGCGTCGGGAAAAAAGAGGAGGGGGTTTTTCAGCGGCGCCTCTTCGGCGCGCGCACCTTTCTCTCAGCAATGACCATACCGCTTGGACCAGGCGCGAGCCTTCTACGTCCGAAAGCGTTAACTGGCAAGCGTTTAGTTGAAACTCCGGAGCTTGTAGCCAGCTTTCGAGAGAGGTGGGATTTCCGGTCAAGATGCTTTATTGTTGGCAGCCTGACCTATGGCGGAAGCGGAGGGAGACGCGGACCGCAACCTATTATCAGGTAAGGAAGGGGACCCTGTCCCCGCTGTTGCCTCAGAATCTTTTAAGAGCGGGGACAGGGTCGCCTTCCTTACCTGAAAATAGACCGAGCGTTCCCCGCGTCTCCGAGTCCCCCTCACTGCCACGCGTCACTTCTGCTTGTACAACTCGGGAAGTATCTCTCGAAGGCTAACGAGCTTGGGCATGTCGTTGTAAACGATGTACGGCTCGTTGGGATGATTCACGAGATAGTCCTGATGATAGCTCTCGGCTTCATAGAAGGCCTTGAATGGAACTACCTGTGTGACGATCTTGCCTGAGAAGACCTTCGCTTCGTCTAATTGTTTGATATAGCTTTCTGCGATCCGCTTCTGTTCGTCGTCGACGTAGAAAATCGACGAGCGATATTGGGTTCCAACGTCGGGTCCTTGCCGATTCAGTTCCGTCGGATCGTGTGCGACTGCGAAGAACACCCGCAGTAATTGTCCATAGGTTATCTGCGACGGATCGTACTTCACGCGAACAGACTCTGCATGGCCCGTACTGCCTGAAGCCACAGTGTAATACTGGGCCGTGTCAGCCGAACCACCTGCATATCCGGATTCAGCTTTCGCAACGCCTTTGACGTGATCAAAGACTGCCTCAACACCCCAAAAACATCCGCCGGCGAAGACTGCGGTTTGTTCGCCTTTGTGAGTTGAGAGTTGAGCATCAATTTTTGGATTGGGAATGGCGACCGCAGAAGCGTTCGCCCGACTGCATGCATTAAAAGTCATAATAGTTACCACCAGGAGCGATAGCATTACGGAAAGTTTTAGCCCTGCGATGAACATTGTTACTTTCTCCCCCGCCTATATACGTTCCGGGATCGTAAACGGATTTGGGTCAGAAATACAAAGGACATGGTGGATTAATGGCCAAAGATAAACACAGATGAGACTGATAAAGCCTGATCCGTTTCATCCGTGCTATCTGTGGCGCTTCCTCAGCCTCGACAAACTAAAGTTCGTCGGACATTCCCAATCGTTGTAATCTTTGTCTCATGGCTGGCTCGTCAAAACTTCCTGAGTGGCTCGTCCCAATGGCTGCAACGTTGACGCAAGAAAGGTTCACCGGATCTGAGTGGTTGTTCGAGCGAAAGTTCGATGGAATCAGACTCATAGCGTTTAAACGGGGCAACGATATCGAGCTTTTTTCCCGCAACCGTTTGCCACAGAACATCCCGCAAATTGCGCAAGCAATCGCGAGGCTTCCTAACAAGGAGTTGATACTTGATGGGGAGGTTACGTGGGGACATGGACAAGTGACTTATCATGTTTTTGATCTTCTTTGGATCGATGGTCGTTTGGTGACATCGTTGCCGCTCGAAGAACGACAAGCGCAGTTGAATGAGTTGCAATTGAAAGGGCCACTTCAACCTGTCGAAACACTGGATGATGAGTCGCCATGGGAACGCGCAAAGCGAGAGGGTTGGGAAGGTGTGATCGCGAAGCGACGAGGATCAGTTTACGAGCATCGTCGCTCCAGGCACTGGTTGAAGATGAAGTGCGAGTTGTCCCAGGAGTTTGTTGTTGGTGGATTCACTGACCCACAGGGAGCACGCGTCGGACTTGGTGCCTTATTGGTTGGTCATTACGATGCAGACGATTTTTGTTTTGCGGGAAAGATAGGGACAGGCTTTGATACAAAGCTATTGCTCGACCTTCGCGCAAAGCTCGATCAACTTGAGATAGCGAAGTCGCCATTCACAAAAGCAGTTGGTTTGCCGCGCCTGCGTGTGCACTGGGTAAAGCCGGAGATTCATGTGGACGTGGGTTTCATTGAATGGACCGGACATGGGAAATTGAGGCATCCAAGACTGCTCGGCGTCAAAGATCTGCAGATTACGCATCATGATTTCACACCCTGACAAGATCCTGTTCCCCGTCGATGGCATCACCAAGGGCGAAATCGCCGCGTACTATGAAATGATCGCACCGGTGATGTTACCTCACTTGCGACGTCGTCCAATCACGATGGAGCGTTATCATCGCGGCATTGACGCACCCGGGTTCTTTCAGAAAGATGTCGTCAAGGGATTTCCAGAATGGCTCGAGCGGGTTGAAGTACCGAAGAAAGAGGGTACCGTTCATCATCCGATTGCGAATGACACAAGATCGTTATTGTGGCTGGCGAATCAAAACAGCATAACGATCCATGTTTGGCCCTCACGTGCGCCAAAGTTGTACTACCCGGACATATGTATCTTCGATCTGGATCCAGCGGGCGACGATCGCAGTGATATTCTTCGAGCGACCACGTTAGCGCTACGTGATTTCCTCACAGACCTTGGTTTGACGAGTTGGATAAAGACTTCGGGCTCGAAAGGTTTTCATATTGCCGTTCCCCTAGACGGCAAATCTGATTTCGGTGTGGTGGCGAGATTTACCCATGCAGTGGGACGACTATTAGTTAAGCACTATCCTGAGACTCTCACGCTCGAGTTCAAGAAGGTCGATCGCGCCGGGAGAATATATGTCGATACTGGAAGAAACGAATACAGTGCGACGTTTGCTGCGACATACACCGTTCGTGCAAAAACAGGTGCGCCGGTTTCCGCACCATGTACCTGGGATGAAGTTGAGAGCGGCGCCATCGGACCAAGGTCGTTCAATGTGCGAAATATGGAGAAGCGGGTTGCCGATGTCGGCGATCTATGGGCTGACTTGTTGAAGAGTAAACGTTCGCTGAAGAAACCAATCGAGAAGTTGAAGAAGATTTTTGAGAACGAGGGTTGATAAATGGTTCTTCGTTGAAAGGCAACTCTTATGACTCGAATTACCTTACCAATTTTCCTGCTGCTTCTGGTTTCTGTCCTCGGGTCGGCGCAACAACGCCCAATTGATAAGGAATTTCTGGACGCTGTTCAAAAGAAGGACATCAGCCAGATCAACTTGCTCTTGAGCAAAGGCGCAAACATTAACGCACGCGAACCTACCAACGGATATTTTGCTCTTCAGCAAGCGATCAACTGGCCCGACCTTGCCCTAGTGAAGTTGCTGCTCGACAAAGGTGCGAACGTCAACCTCGCAGACGACAGTGGCTATACCGCGTTAATCGAAGCGGTGGGCAACGCCTCGCCGGAATATACAGCGATAGCCAAACTACTTATCGAGCGGGGAGCTGATATTCATGCCAAGCATGAAGCAGCGATCCTACGCGCAGTGAAAGAGGCGTCGCCGGAGGTTGTTCAGTTGTTGTTGGCGAAGGGGGCTCCAGTTAATGCACGCAGTGAAGAGCCCAACGGCAATACCGTTTTGATAGAAGCGGCGAGTGGGGCATCTGTGGAGACTCTCGCACTACTCCTAAACGCGGGAGCCGACCTCAAAGCAACTAATAATGACAGGGAGACTGCTTTGATGAAGGCAGTTGCTCTCGATCATCGCTACCAACCAGCAACACGGCTACCGATGATCGAACTCCTGCTGAACAAGGGAGCCGACATCAATGCCAAAGATAAGAGCGGTCGAACTCCATTGCTGCATTCCGTTGTGCAATACATGTCTGAAGCTGGTGGAATCATCTCGCATCCCGAAGTAGTGAAACTGCTGCTGGAACGTGGCGCAGATATAAATGCGAGCGACGAGCAAGGTGACAACTCGCTAATAACGACCGTCGGTGTCTGGCAAGGATCGATCGAGATTGTGCAACTGCTTTTGTTGAAGGGAATCAATGTCAACGCACAGAACAAGAAGGGCACAACGGCGCTGATGATAGCGGCGGAAAAGGGAAAGCAGGACGTCGTAGAGCTATTGCTGGCGAAGGGAGCTGATCTCAACTTGCAGGATGTGGCAGGGGCGACAGCGCTCGATTACGCGATTAGCGATGGGCAAAGTGAAATAGCGAAGGTGCTGTTTTCCAAATCGGGTGGCTCAAAGAGCAAATACAAGAACGAATCCGGAATGCTGGCTGCGGTGACCAACTTCGCGCTGTTGCGCTCGGCGAGTCGAACAAATCTGGATGAAGTCAAAGCGCAACTTAACTCGGGAGCAGACGTTAACTTTCGCAATTCGCAGGGCGAGACTGCTCTCATGCTCGCGATTGAATCCGGGTACGGTCGTAATGAAGTGCCGAGTCTACTGATTGAGAAAGGCGTAGATCTGAATGCTCTTGATCTCGAAGGCAACACCGCACTAATGATCGCAATTGATCGCAACAACAGTGAGGCTGTGGAACTGCTTCTTGCTCACAAAGCTGCGATCTCTCCGCGCAACAAAGAGGGGCGCACTGCGTTACACCTCGCCTCGGATGGTCTCCGCAAGAACATGGTAGCCGCTCTCCTGGCAGTGAAGCCTGCTGTTGTTGATGTGAATAGCCGCGATGCAAACGGACGAACGCCACTGATGCTGGCTTCTGACAAAGAAGGCTTTGTACCTGATGAGGTGATGGAGTTGCTTTTGAGCAATGGAGCCAGGATTGATGAGCGGGACCCGCAAGGAAATAGTCCCTTGATGATGGCGGCTAAGGCGGGAAACATGGACGGAGTTGAGTTTCTTTTGCAAAAAGGGGCGTCAGTGAACCTGAAGAATAACGCCGGTGAGAACGCATTAAAGTTCGCCAGGCAAATTCACGAGAACAAGCAAGTGTTCAATGCTGAAATGGTCGAGCCAAGAGTGGTAGCAATGTTACTTAAAGCAGGCGCGAAGGAATAGAAGCTTCACTGAAACGTGTATGTAATCGTTCCCACAACATCACCACTGCCCGGCAATTTATCTGGTGAGAATCTCGACCGCCTCGCTGCGTTTATTGTTGCCGCTCTAAGACGCACATCGCCGTCCACCGCGCGCCACGACTTCACACTGCCAGAGCGCGAGACACGAACAACGACTGTTACGTTCCCTGCGGCGCCTCCGTTTCGAGCGCTGCGAGAGTAATCAGGAAGTGCTAGCGAGAGAGCCGCTCCGCTAAGAGGGCCGCCAGCGGTTGCGGAGACCTTGCCTTGTGAAGGACCAGGTGGAAGATTTACCTGTGTTGCCGCCTTCGCTGCGAAACTGTAGGTGATGGTCCCATCGATGAATGAACCCTTCCCCTGTAGTTTGTCGGGCGAGAACGCTGAACCCTTGGCAGTCTTCTCGGCAACGGCTCGAAAGCGCTCGTCACCTTCAATTGCGTTTGCTCCAACAACAATCCCTTTCGCACTAACGTGGACTTTCACAACGACCTTCGCAGCTTGCCCGGGTTCAATATCATGCGGGTATTCGACGTCCGGCAAATACAGTTCTGTCCCAGCCAACTCAGCACTGACCACTGGAGGTGAAGGTGGAAGGGTTGCCCGCAGAGCGTTTAGAACCGGTTTCGCTGCCTGCGACTGCGTGGGCGTCTCCCGTGTTTTTTCCAGGACGAAAGTCACCAGTTGATAACTGCCGAAGAGGACGGCCCCAACGAAGAGTGCCGGCAAGATCCAAAACAAAGCTCGCTTCCATGATCGTGGTGCCCTGGGTTCTGGCAGTGAGACTTGAACTTTGCTGAGCGGTTTAGCAGGTTCTGAGGGAGATAGATCGAGAACTCGGCCGTGTGAAATGCCTCTGGATCCTGGCGCCGTATCATCGGACGCCGTTTGCTTCGAACCACCGAGTGTTTGATCCACCGTGTCATCAACTGGAACCGGCGCGACAGTTGGCCTGTCTGCCAGTTGATTTGAAATCGCTTCAGTCGCGCTGACTACCTGCCTAACCGGTGTGGCACTTTGAACTTCGTTAACGACGACCGGTTTGCGATCACGCAGGATGGCGCCGGACAAACCTTTTAGCGTCGGCCTCTCAATATCAGCATTTGAATCTTGCGCGGGAGAAGCGGCGGTTGCAGCGATTGAAGCGTTAGTTTGTGGGACGGGCGTCTTCGCTTCCACCTCAAGTGTCGGTGACGGCCGTTGAATAGTTTTGGTAATAAGCTCAACGATTGCTGGAAAATGTGCGGCCCAGTCGAGAGCAGTTAATCCCAAATCATCCTGGATTTCTATGTTTGCGCGAGCCTTTAGTAGCAGGTTTACGACCTCTTGTCGATTGAATGCCGCTGCCAGCATCAGCGCTGTTTGTCCTGCACCGTTAGTGCTATTGACTTCTGTGCCCTGAACGAGCAGCGCTCGGACGCGGTGCGAATCTCCATCAGCAGCGGCACGCAGTAGCGCGCGATTGGCGGGCATCATGCGGATGATAATAGTTGGAATTGGAAATTTGCGAAATCACAGAATGGATGCGGCGACCGGGACGGGGGAGACGGGGAGACGGGGTGACGGGGAGATTAAATTCAACTTTGTCGTCGTATCTCAGCCTTCGTCTCCGTGTCGTCGCGTCTCCCCTCACCCTGCCCCATAACCACCCATGGAGTGGCCTGCAATGCCTCGACTCTCGGCGCGTGCAATCGTTCTGTAGTTCGTATCGATGTTGCTGACGAGATCGTGAGTGATAAAGTCTTCCCAGTTACCTGTCACCGGCGAATTAGTGTAAAACGAACCGCCGTAGGCATTGAATCCGTTAGCCGCGACAATGATCATTTCCCGAACTTTTCCGGCTTTGATCAGTTCATCCATCGACGACTGAATATTGAAACCCTGGTAGCTGCCATCCACCCACACCTTGCTGGTAGAAATAAACCCATGCAACAAGTAAAGTGTCGGGAAGCGCTTGGTTGATGACTGATAGCCTGGCGGCAAGTAGACGTAGATTGGTTGTTCAGTGGGAACGCCGAGGAGGTTTCCTTTTAACGATGGTGCGGGGATTTTATGTTCGAGGAGTTTACTGCTTGTCGAAGTTGCTGATGCTGCCTGCTGACTAAGTGCAGAACTTGCGAAAAAGATGAGGAGCAGAACACTGATAGCTGCATTCAAAGATCGTCTTGCGACCATGGGGGAGACTCCTTTTCTCTTGAATGATTACTCGCGCGGAGTGTATCGCGAACAAGTTCAGTCCACGTATGAAATTACAAATAACAGCGTGGACCTACACGAACGTCCTTTGAGTGCGGTGCCCCGGCACCGCTTTGGTCAACGAGCGGTGCCTTTGATACACGCCTTAAATAAATTCGAATAGTGAATTTCTCGCGATATGGAAAGCGGTGCATGGGCACCGCACTCCAAGGAGGGATTTTAAAATGAAAACTATAAGACCTCTAAAACTTGCGCTCATTTTTTTCGCAGTCGTAATCTCCGCTGCTGCCCAGGCCCCACATCATGTGCCAACCATCGACGAACTCCTGACTCTTAAGACTGTCGGCGCTGCGCTGATCTCTCCAGATGGCAAGTGGATCGCTTACACAGTTGGCTACGGCGACTTCAAGACAGACGCGTTCGTCAACCAAGTCTGGCTGGCTGATGTCGCGACCGGTCGCACGTTTCAAGTAACTCGCGGTGATAAGTCATCAAACACTCCGCGTTGGTCGCCGGATAGCACGTGGCTGACGTTTCTTAGCAATCGCATTGACGACAAGAATCAAATCTTCGCAATCAATCCGCTTGGTGGTGAAGCGATTCAACTGACTAAATCAGAGACGGCGATTAACAACTTCGCCTGGTCCGAAGATGGTCAATGGATTGCTTATCTCGCAACCGAACCTCCACCTCCGGTCTCAAAGGAACGCAAAGACTACATGGGCGACTTTGAGGTTGTGCGCAAGGAATACAGCTTCAGTCATATTTGGACATTTAGTTCGAATGCCGCTTTCAATGCCCCGGTCGTTGGCAAGCAGCGTACAAAGAATAAAGAATTTAGCGTCGATTCCTTTTCGTGGTCGCCAGACGGTTCGCGTATCGCGTTCAGCGCGACGATCAATCCCGATCTGATTCAAGGCACCACTTCCGATATCTATGTGCTCGACCTGGCTGCTGACAGCGTGCGAAAGATTGTTTCCCAACCTGGTTCGGACAACGGCCCACGTTGGTCACCCGATGGTAAACAGATTGTGTTTTCGTCTGCGATGGGCCGCGAGCCGTTTTTTGCCACGAACACTCGCCTGGCAATCGTGCCCGTCGAAGGAGGTACGCCAAAATCAATAACGGACACATTCGATGAGAACGCCGGTCTGTTGGAATGGAAGCACGACGGTATCTACTTCAATGCCTTGCAAAAGACCGCAGCGCACTTGTTTCGACTTGATCCGTCGACCGGAACAGTGGTGCGTATCACCCAACCGGATAATCTGATGGCCGGCTCCGTTTCATTAAGTCGCGACGGGCAAAAGTTGGCTTTCACTGCGAGTTCGCCCACCACACTCAGCGAAGTGTTTGTTACTGATACTCAAAAGTTCGCGCCCCGTGTTTTGACGAACATGACTGAGCAGACGAAGAATCTCACGTTGGGTACGCGTGAACTTGTGAGATGGAAGAGTACTGATGGAACTGAGATTGAGGGTGTACTTATTAAGCCGGCGGATTTCGATCCCTCACGCAAGTATCCATTGCTATGCATCATTCATGGAGGTCCAACCGGAATCGATCGGCCTGCGTTGTTATCGCCTGATTCACGAACGTACCCGTCTGACATTTGGATCGCACGCGGTGCGGTGATTCTCAAAGTTAATTACCGCGGCAGTGCTGGTTATGGTGAGAAGTTTCGAACATTGAATGTGCGCAACCTTGGAGTGGGTGACGCCTGGGATGTTATTTCCGGAGTCGACAATCTGATTGCGAAGGGTTTCATCGACCGTGCTCGAGTTGCCTGCATGGGTTGGAGTCAGGGTGGTTACATCTCGGCGTTTCTCACCGCATCGTCGGATCGGTTCGTTGCGATTTCAGTGGGGGCCGGGATCTCTGATTGGTCTACGTACTACTACAACACTGACATCACGCCATTCACGATCAACTACCTCGGGAACAATCCGGTGAATGATCCCGAGATTTACCAGAAAACTTCGCCAATCGCGTACATCAAGAACGCGCGCACGCCGACGTTGATTCAACATGGTGAACTGGACCGTCGTGTTCCGATAGCCAACGCATACGAATTGCGGCAGGCTTTAGAAGACAAAGGCGTGAAGGTGGAAATGATCGTTTACAAAGGATTCGGCCACGGCATCACCAAACCGAAGGCTCAACGTGCCGTGATGCAACATAACCTTGGTTGGTTCAATCACTATCTGTGGAACGATCCGTTGCCAGATTTTGCGAGTCCGGAGCTGCCGAAGAAGGAAAAAGAAACCGATCGAAAAGCCACGGATCAATAGGCTCCTTGGAGTGCGGTGCCCCGGCACCGCTTTGGTAAGGCGAAACGTTCGCTCACCCCGTGATGAGCATGTCTTGTAATACGAAAGTGGTGCGGGGGCACCGCACTCCAGAGAGGTTAGTGAAGCTCAATGTTCTTTTTATCAAAGAGGTGTCGAGGCACCGCACTCGATTGAGCGGCGTCTAACATTTGTATGTTGAGTTGTTCGAAACCATTAATCATCAGTCTGGTTCTAATTGTTTGCGCAACGTCGATAATCGCGCAGACGCCCTCCGATCAAGACGACGTCATACGCACAGAAACAGACGTCACCAATCTGCCATTCAACGTCATCGATCAACAGCGGCGATTCATAACTACCGTTCGCGCTGAAGACGTGCGCGTTCTTGAAGACGGTGTTCCGCAACAGCTTTTCACGTTTCAGCACGAAACTGAGCGACCGCTTTCAATTGCATTCTTGATCGATGTGAGTATTTCTCAACAACGTACCCTTCCGGATGAAAAAGCTGCGGCGCGAGGGTTTATTGAGAAGGCAATACGTTCGAACAAAGATCAACTCGCGATCATACCGTTCACTGGACTTGCTTTTCTCGAGTTGGGGATGACGCACGACATCCTGAGTGCCTATCGCGTTCTGCAACAGATTGATGTTGCTATTCCTGCATACCAGGGAGCCGGCCGTCCCTTATCAGGTATTCCAACTGGGCCAGGCATGATGGCGCCTCCTGACGAAGGGACAACAGCAATCTGGGATGCGGTTGCATTGACGTCTACCCAGGTTCTGGCTAAGACACACGACCAGCGAAGACGCGCAATTATTCTGTTAACCGACGGTCTCGACACGACGAGCCGGCTTAGACGATCTGAAGCAATCGATCGAGTGGTTGGCGCCGAAGCGATCGTCTATGCGATTGGTATTGGCGACAGTAAAGGAGAAGGAGTGAACAAGGCGGTGTTGCGCGAACTCGCCGAACGCACCGGTGGTCGGGCCTTCTTTCCTAAGAAAGAAGGCGAACTGCAAAGCGCCTTTACCGAGATCGAACAGGAGCTTCGCACTCAGTATTTGATTGCATACTCTTCAAGTAACAAAAGACAAGATGGCGCCTACCGTAAGATCACCGTCGAGATCACAAATCCTGATCTCAAAAAACAAAATCTCACTATTCGTCATCGTCCCGGCTACTTCGCAAAACACTGATGAGTTAGCCTAGGTCCCGGTCCTACATCAGTGTCATCAATCCTCCCGTATGCCAGAACAACACTCGATCGGTTCTTTTGAATTCACCTCTTCTGCAGTATGCGATTAGTCCCGCCGCGCCTTTGCTTGTGTACACCGGATCCAGCAGGAGACCTTCGGCGCTTGCGAACAACTCCATTGCCTCGTTCGACTCGTTTGTTTGTACGCCGTAACCCGACCCAGTAAATGAGTCGTCAACGGTTAATTCATCACTTGAAATAAAACTTGGCAGGCCCAACTTCTTGAGCATCGGAACGACAGCTTTGAGTGCGGCCTCTTTGATTTCGTTCGAAGGATCGTCGGCACTGATGCCGATAATCCGCAGATGTTCGTAACCAAAGAGTCGCTTAGCTACTTCAAGGCCTGCTTGCGTGCCACCTGAGGAAGTAGCCAGAACGATTGCGTCGAACTGTTGGCCTGACTCCAGTTGCTGAACACTGAGTTCCTCTAACGCTGCGACCATGCCGAACGAGCCGACATCGTTTGAAGCACCGAGTGGAATCTTGTAGACACGTTCGCCTTCTGCTTCCAGTGTCGCTGCGATTTCATCCATCTTTTCATCGCGCTCCTTGCGGGAACCGACAGCATAAACTTTCACGTCCAACAATTCGGCAAGTCGCGAGTTGGCCCGCGCGGATTTTGGATCGCCTCCGTTCAAAACCAGGACGCACTTTAGTCCCAGCCTTCTGGCGACGAGGGCTGTGGTGCGAGCCAGGTTCGAAGTAATCGAGCCGTTGGTTATTACGGTCGTTGCGCCGGTCGCTAAGGCGTCTGCCATTACATATTCGAGTTTTCTGAGTTTGTTTCCACCACCGAAGTATCCGGTGAGGTCATCGCGCTTGATGTAGATTTCTGGTGCCCCGGGAATTAGTTTTCGAAGTTGATCGGCACGTTCGACGGGAGTGCTCAGGTTCGCAAGTCTTATTCGTTTCAGGTTGAAGAAATTTTCCATCGGCGTCGAGAGAGACGAGGACGTCAGGTGCGAATTGATTCTTGAGTTGCTTGTAACGTTGAGATTCATTTCTTTCCTTTCCTGCACAGGGACTGCTTGACGCTTCATGACGAAACGTCCAGTCCGCCGAGCTTTCAAAGTCGCTCGGCAAGATAGATTGCGTCGGTGTCCGATATGGCTTTAGCTTGTCGGATAACTCGACTCTGCAGGGGTTTCGACAATCTAAAGCATATCGAACACCCAGCTGCGCTATTAAAAATGTGTGACGGGAATTATGGCCAACACCGAGATGTGCGTTGGCCTAGATACAAACGCAACGGCAGGCAGGAACGAAGCGATGACTAGCGAAATGATTCTGAACGGCGATGTTATTTTCGAAGTTCATGATTGCGTGCAAGCATTGTAGCAAGAGAACTTTGGATTTGGGAATTCGGATTGCGGATTTCTTTCGAATTGCGCGTTCGTTTTGATTGGATGTCGGCATGGGTTCGATAAGACCGCCTCAATCAACACAAAATCCGCAATCCGCAATCCGAATTCCCAAATCCCAAATTGTCCTAGTTCCGCTTGAATGTGAACCATCCTTTTTCGTCGTCATCGTAGATTTGGAAGCTGTTCGCGGTAGCGTTACGAAGTTTTTGCTTCGATTCGCTTCCGTCACTTGGGACTGACCACGATGCCGTCGAGCTATCTTGCAAAATTAATTCTCGTTTCAAGCGATTCGTTAGAATCAACATATCAGCTGAAGTCGAGTAGTTACCCTTCTCCTCCATGGCCAATTGATCCTTAAGCCCTGCCTCGGTAAGTGAAATATATCCCTGCTCGAAGTAAGTTCCGTCAGGATGGAAGGTGATGCGGATTTTGAATACGGCCCCTTGTTTTGTTACTTCTTCAATACGCTTGCTGAGCTCGCATTGATAAGTGCCTGGTTCGATCGCCGATGTTATCAACGACGGGAGCGTTTGATTGGTTGGCGCGTTGATTGGAGATGGCGACGGAGGAGAAAGGAGAGACAGTGGATTGAAGGAGGGACTTGGGCTTGGGGTAACAGTTGCAATGGATGGCGCTGAACTGAGGTTCTCATTGGTGCTCGTTTGATTATGATCGAGCCACCACAGTCCAACCTTGATCATTCCCCACAAGAGAACGATAAAGATCATTCCGAACAGCACCAGAATTGTTTTGCCCCAAGACCGATGCGAAGTCGGAGCGGCTGGAAGAGATCGGGTGGTAGCAGGAGCATGAACAGGTGCAGTCGAGGGAGCAGGGGTGATTTCAGTAGGCGCCGCTTGCTGAGGTGTTTGAAGAATTGCGGTTTTCTCGAGTGCCCGCGGATCAACCAGACGTGAGCCATCGTCCAGGCAGAAAGAAAAATCTTCAGCGTAGGTACGGTGGCATTGGGGGCATTCCATCATGGGACCATGTTCCGACGATGCGCGCATTGCTAATGGCGGATTTAAAGCAAGTCTAACACGGGGACGGGGACGGGGAGATAGGGTGACGGGAAGATAGGGTGACGGGGAGACGGGGACAGAAAGACGCAGCAGAATATCAGGCAGGAGAGACAGCGAAAGATTCACCCCGTCGCCCCGTCACTCGGTCTCCCTGTCACCCTGTTACGCCTCGGCAATGCCTTCAGTGGCTCATCGCGTAGATCACGACGTTGATTCCAAGCTTGTAGGCGGGTAATCCATATTTCACCGGGTAGCGTGAATCGTTAATCCATTCCCACGCATCGCCCAGGTCGCAATTAAACGAGATGAACGTGACGATGCGTCCATTCTTATCTTCAACGCCCATGTAGTGTGGGACGATGCCGCCTTTTTCTGAGGTTTCACCACGCATCGCGTTGTAGATGTTCGGCACTTGCACGACTTCTTCCACATCGAGATAAGAATGAAAGATCGGATGTGAGAGTGGTAGATCCTTTGGCGTGTAGCCCTCCGGCCAAACTTTGCGAAGCTGCGTTTCCAGATTTTCCCATTCATACACTCCCCAAAAATCGTCGAAGAACATGAACCCTCCGCGGGCAACGTACTCACGCAAGCGTGCTGCCTGTTCGTCTGACAATTCAAGGAAGCCTGGTTCGACAAAATAGATGATCGGATAATCGAAGATCCGATCATCCATAATCGCGATCTGCTCGGGACGGGGAGCAATCTTCAAGTTAGTGCCGGCCCACTCACGCAGGCCAACAATGAAGTTGTTATCTGCCTCCGGATAATCCGTCGTCCAGGTACCTCCGCCGTAACCGTAGCCATAGCCTCTGCGGCCACGTGCCGGTGAGTCGTAAATTGTTCGAACGAATGTGTACTCACCAAATGAAGGTCCAGACTGTTGTTGTTGAGCTTGAGGACGTCGACGTTGACGGAAGTTTTGAAAGTCGTCGAATGGACGCTGGCCCAGTGTGGGAATCAAGAGCGCCGCCAGAAGAAGGGCGGGGAGTAGAAAGCGTTTTGGGTTTCGTAAGATCATCTGTTCAATAGAGCGTTATTGGTCATATATCATTTGATATTTTTCATAATTTTTCATTTGTCATTTAGGAATACGGTCTTTGGCCTTCGGCCTTGGGTTTAAGTTTGACTTTCCATACTTCCGGAAATGGCAAATGAAAAATCTCAAGTGACCAATGACAAATGATTACTGCCTTGGCTTCCCACCAGAAAGCCTCCGGTAATACTCCTCAACAGCCTTTCGATACTTTTCCGGTGCTGCTCCCTCATCCCGTAGGCGCAGGTTTGTTCGCCCACTCTGTTGTTGTATCTGCCTGCTTAGTTCCAACTCGAGTTGACGCAGAGGCTCGATTACATCTTGTTTGAGAAGGGCAGCGGTAGCCGCATCACCTTCCATGCGTCCATCCGCAAGTTGTTTCAAGCGATCAATTACTTCATCGAGCTGACGTGTGGCGCCTGCGGTTGTCGCACCCCATTCGCGTCGCAAGTCCTGGGCTTCACGAAGGCGTTCACGCACTTCAGCAGGTATCTGCCGGTTATCGCCCCAGCCATCACCGATTGGTCCCCACTGCGGAGCGCCACTCATGCGTTGGCGATCGCCAAATGATTGCCCGCCATTTTGGGGACCCCCACTTTGCTGTCCGCCTTGCTGAGCACCCTGCTGCTGTCCCTGCTGCCGACCACCTTGCTGATTGCCTTGCTGATTACTTTGTTGAGCTTGTTGACCTGGCTGACCCTGTCCCTGCTCCTGACCTTGATTCTGTCCCGGATTCTGTCCTTGATTCTGCCCTTGTCTATTTCCGTTTCGGCGAGCGGCGTTTTCATCCATCCGTCGTCGCAGCGAATCGAGGTTGTCTGCCAGTTGCCGCGTGCGGTCCAAATTTTCTTCAGCACTGGAACCATTCGAGCTGCGCGAGCTCTGTTCTGCTGCTTGAAGACGTTCAGACACAGCATTCAAACTTCGCTCAATCGCACGCTCGTCCGATCGGTTACCACCTTGCTGTGCGACGTTCAGGTTCGGCTTGCCCTCGCGAATCCGATCTGCAACCCGGTCGCGCGCCAGGGAATCTGCCGCATCTTTAAGCTGTCGCGCGGCACGTTGTTGTCCCTGACCCGAGCCCATTGCTTTGGCCGACTGCTCGATATCCTGCTGCAGGCTGTTCACACTGTCTGCAAGCGTGTCCTTTTTCTCCGCCAGCTGTTCGCGCGCACGTTTTGAATTTTCATCCTGGGCGTTTTGTCCACCGCGTCTCGCAAGGTTCTCCATGTCTTTAGCGATGTCGCGTTGCCTCGAAGCGGCCTGCGCTGCACGCTGTCGTAAATCGCCGATTTGTTGTTGTCGTCCTGACGATCCGGCCTGACCACTCTGCCGTCCAGATTGTCCATTGGTCTGTTGCAAACGATCCTGGGCCTGGCGCAAACGATCCAGCGCTCGCTCCTGTTGCGCAGCTGCCTCACTCGGATTAGTACGCGAGGAAGCCTGCGCTTTCTGCATCTCGTCCGCCGTTTGATTCAATTGCCTTGCGAGTTCCTGCATTTGAGCGTCACGTCGCTCACGAGAAAGTCGTTCCAGTTCACGTGCCGCTTTTCGAGTCTCATCAATCAACTCTTGTTGTTGTCGTTGATTTCCCCCACTTGAGCCATTTGCCGGCTGGCCCATCCGCCGTCGCTGTTCGTCGAGAGCCTGCTGTTGACGACGCGCGAGTTCTTCCAGTCGTCGTTCAGCATCAGTCTTTTCCTGCTGTGCTTGTTGTTGCTGAGCACGTTGAACTGTTTCGTACTGGTTCTTCATCTTGTCGAGTTCGAGCTCGAACAACCCGGCGAGTTCTTGTTGTTGACGTTCAGAACTGTCGCCCTGACCTCCGCTGCTTTGATTCCCGAAAGCGACCTGAACTTCACGAAACAGAGCATCGGCCGCCAAAAGGTTTTGCAGTGCTCGCTGCTCAGGAGGTAATGCATCTTTGCCGGTTTCCTTTCGGAGCGGTGGCGGCGCATTTTCCATTTCCTTCGCTGCCTTCATTAGTTTCTCGGCAATCTCCAACATCTGTTTCTGACTTTCACCGCCCAGGCGACGTCCCATGCGATCAAGAAACTCCAAAGTGTCAGTCCTGAGTTTTTCCTGGCCCACCGCAACCGCTTCGTAGCCGTCTTTTCTTTCCTGCGGCGTGTACTTGTCACCTTCTCGAATCAAACGGTGAGTTGCCGCAATCAGGTCTTTTTGCCGGCGAGACAACGCATTCTGATCCTGATCACCTCCCTGTCCACCGCCTTGTCCGCCCTGCTGTTGCGACTGCTTGTACTCCATCTCAAAAGGTTTGACCTCGATGAAGTAAATGTCGCTTGTGGCCTCGTTACTCGCATCGCGCGCTTTGGCGTAATACGAGATGAAGTCACCTGGTTTAAGTTTGTACTCCTCGAGAAAGAACGTGTATGCGCCCGTCAAACTACGTGCTGATTCGCGGGTGAGTTGTTGAAGATTGACTGTCTTCTCATCGCCTCCGTTCACAGAGAAGTGCAGGTCCATTGAGACCACACCGAAGTCGTCCTCAGCGCGCGCCTGAGTGAACACCTCTTCGAGGTTCGTAGCTTTCTTATCTCTGCCTGGCTTGTCGAAGGAGATAGTGGGAGGCTGATCTTCCAGGATCGTCACATCGTATTCATTCGAGCCGCGGTAAGTTTCACCGTCGGTACTTACGAGTTCGATGTAATAACTGGTGTTGCCGGTGACAGTGATGTCTCCGACAAAATCTGCACCCTGTAACTTCATCTCACTCTTTTTCCCGTCGGCGAAGACGATGCGAGCTGCCCGCACCTTGCCGGACAAACGCGCCGTAATCGTGGCGACCGTGCCCTTCAGAGCAGCAATGTCGCCGCCGTCTTCCACAACCTTTGCTGGCAGATGGGTGAATGAGGGAAAGTTCAACGTCAAATCGAGTTGCTTGACGAACGGAAGGTCTACGACATTCAACTTATAAACGTCAGAACGAATTGAATTCGACTCGACAAAATATTCCATTGAGTCCTGAATATTAAAGATCGAAAAGCGAAAGTCAGTTTTGGCTTTCGCTGGTTCCATTGTCTGACCCTGCCAATCTGCTTTTGAGCCCAATGGTCGCGAAAAGAGCGTGACCGTCTGCGAGTCGAAGTTGACCAGGCTAGCAATCACGTCCTGATCCGAACCCTTCGGAACGCGCGCCGTCCCGGGCTTAACTCTGATACTCATCGCGTTGGTGGAAGCGGCGAAGGTTGTCGGAGCGACAAGTTGTGCCACGCCTTCCGAAATCTCTCGAGGTCCCCATTTCAAAACAGCAACGAAGATCAAGAGACTTGCGAGAGCTCCTGCTCCGTAAGTCAACAAGCGGGAGCGTCGAACTACGTCGCCGATATTTACGTTGTTGGATACATAGTTCGCGTCCGCGTGCAGCCGATGAATCAGTGCCGGCGATATGTTCTGATTTGTGCTGTCGTCTGAATACTCGACGGATGCGACGAGTCGATCTTCTGTGCCTGGACTTTTCTCTTCGATTAAACGCGCGAGACGTGCATCACTGATTCGTCTTAGCAGTGGCTGAATCAGGGCGAAATAGATCGTGGCCAGAACAGCTAACAGTGCGCCAATACGCAGGACGAGGATTGCCGCGTTGTTGGTGCGAAAACGATGAGCCGTCCAACCGCTTAGCAAAAGTACAGCAGCGACGACACAGAGACAGATTGCGATTCCTCGTAAGGTGAGCAGAAGTTGTCGTCGACGACGTGCACGCTGCAGAAGATTCTGAAGGACGGTTGTTTCAGGGCTCATACTAATTCTCCCTGGGGCAAAGTTTCTCTCGGTGACTTAACGGTGGTGCTTGGCCTCGCGACTATTTTCAGGTTGGGAAGGGGACCCTGTCCCCGCCTGACTTAGGTTCTCATGACTCCAAAGCATTGTTAATACTGCAGACCGGGGACAGGGTCCCCTTCCCAACCTGAAAATAATTCGACTATCACCTAATCATCTTCACTACCTTGGTTCTGCGCGCGAGCAGCGATTCAGTCAACAGAAGCAGAAGCGCCACGAGAAGGAGCGACCACCAAACCCTTTGTCGACCTTCAATTTCTTCTCCGCTGAGTTTGCGCTCAGCCTCGCTGCTTTCCGCATTGCCCGTTCCTCCCGTTACGCCGGCCATGAACTGTCCAAAATCTAATTTCGAAAAGTCACCTTCCGAACCATCAATATCAACGGCCGCAAAGTCCGGTCGCGTACTGTACCGGAGGCGATAGAACCCTGGCTCCCGACCGGTTACCAGGAGATCTCCCGCAGGTGTCAAGCGGTTCTCATTTAGTCTTGCACCACCGGGCGTGTCTACGGCGGGAACACTCCCTTGCCGTTCTTTATGGACCGTGAACGTTTGGCCCAGGCCGTACCACGAATTCTCCTCGCGCGTTCCCGCATAACGGACCATCTGATGTACGAAAGGCAAATACAAAGGCGTCAAAGGCAGGTCATTCCAGCTTGGACCGAGTGACGAAGTAAACAAAAGGACTCGTCCTTTTCCTGGCTGTGCCTCCAGCAGCGCAGGACTGCCATCTTCGAATCGTGCCAACACAGTGGCGTTGGCTGCCGGCTGAGATCTGAAATATCCAATCACATGTGCCGCAGCCAATCGTCCGCTTTGTTGAAATACTTCAAATATCGGATGGTCGAACTTCACATCACTGATCGCGACAGTTTCACCAGCCTTTGTTTGCACTGACTCAGTCAGTGTCGCCGGCATGATCTGCTGAAGAGCATTGTTAAAGCTACTGACTTCTGTTCGAGGTCCCGTTGCAACGATCAGTTGTCCTCCATTCGAAACAAACTTGCTGATACTGTCTGCAAGGGCAGGGGCAATCGAACCAGCATCATTAAGAATCACAAGCGAATATTCAGCGATACTTGTCGGGTCGACCGAGCCAGCAGTTTTCAACGTGAAGCCGAACGGAAGATCCTCGTCTGTTGTCAGTGCACTCTGAAGATGAAGACTGTCGCTCCGTCCACGTGTAGAACTCTCGACGATTAGAGCTTTCGCGGGAACTTCGTGTCTCAGCGTGAAATAAAAATGGTTGTCGGCAGGGAAGTCAGCTGCGTTGATTTCGATCTTGCAGCGGTTTGCACCGTCGTTGAGGTTAAACCCCGTGAACTCGACGACCTTTGAATCACGACTGTTGAGACTAATCTCTCGCTTCTCGACGGTTTGGTCGTTGATTTGAAAGTCCACTTGTAAGCGGTCCCTTTGCGAGTCGCTGAAGTTGGTGATGTGAACGGCAAGGCTCTCTGAATACTTTTGTCCAAAAACTGTTCCACGTGCTTCGACGTCTGTTACTGCTACATTCGCTGCGGGACTATTGCCGCTAACATCAAGCGTTGTGAGTTGTGTGTCGTTCGCAAGTTTGAAAGTCGCGTTTGCCTGGTTCCAGCCCGTTGCCTGAAAGTCTGAGATCATCACGATCTTTTTTTGTCCAGCGGTCTTCAGCTCAGACAACAACGACTCCGCGCCTCGCAGAGCTTGTTCATAATCAGTTCCATCCCAAACGGCGTTAAGACTTCGGACGCCGAAACGCAAGCGAGTCTTATCGGCAACGAAGCGGTTGATGACCGTGTAGCGCTTGTCGAAGCTCAGCAAAGCAATTTGTTCATTGTTCGAAGCTTCGTCAATGGTTGCTTCAGCTCGACGTTGCGCCTCCGCGAATAACTGATCGCGTCGCATGCTTAGTGAGTCGTCGATGAGAATGACGGTGGCGCCTGCGCCGGTCAGATTTTTTGCAGCGCTGCGTCCACTAAAAAACGGGCGTGCAAAGGCGATAACGATGAGCAGAACAGCAAGAGCGCGAATGAGCAGCAACCAGAAATTCTGTATTGTGCGACGCCGGATGGTTCGTTGTGGAATCTGACGAACAAAGACAAGAGCGGGGAATGGCACGCGGCGCGCACGTGTACGTCTGACCAGATGCACGAGAATCGGCGCAGCAAGTGCAGCAGCCCCGAGAAGGAAGAATGGCGTCAAGAAAGACATCGCGTAGATAATTGAGCACAGCGTCGGCAAATTTTCAGGTCGGGAAGGGGACCCTGTCCCCGCTTAATTACTATGTATGAGCCTCAGTGTTTGGTGAGCCGGCGGGGACATGGTCCCCTTCCCGACCTGAAAATTTGTCCCGGTTCATAATGATTTCCAACCCTCACCTACCGCTGCGTCGGGACAAGAACGAAAACAGCGCATAGTCCAACGGTTGTTTCGTCGTCAGCATTTCGTAATCGACATGATTTGCGGCCGTGCATTCTCGCATTTCGTCCACATGCCGTCGCATGCGTTCGCGGTAACCGTTCATGACAACGTCCGGCAACACGGGCATCTGTTCCAGCGTTTCTGCGTCCTCGAGTAAAAGCACTGGCTCGTCGAAACTAAAATCCAACTCGTTTTGGTCGAGCACATGAAACGCAACGAGGTCGTGGCCTTTGAATCGCAGATGCTGAAAAGCTTCTTTGAGATGATCAGGCTCGTCGTAGAAGTCAGAAATTATGACAACGATCCCGCGCCGGGTAAGAATTTCCGCAAGCTGGTGTAATGATGTCGAAAGTTTTGTCTCGCCGCCGGCCTCAAGTCTCGAGAGATGACCGAAGATTGTTCGCATGTGACCAGTGCGGTTCCTGGCCGGCACGTGCGTGTGGACTTTCTGATCAAATGCTACCAGCCCAACAGCGTCCTGCTGTTTATTCAAGAGATAAGCGATTGATGCCGACAGAAACTGTGCGTATTGGAGTTTGGTGACGCTGCTGCTCGCGTAACTCATCGATGCACTCGTATCGATAAGCAGATGACATTGAGTGTTCGTGTCTGCGCGATACTTCTTGATGAAATAACGATCAGTGCGTCCCAGCAGTCTCCAGTCGAGGTACCGCAGATCGTCACCCTGGTTGTACTGTCGGTATTCAGTAAACTCGGTTGAGAATCCGGTGAACGGTGAACGATGCAGCCCCGACATGAAACCTTCCACGACTGCGCGAGCAAGCAGTTCGAGGGACCCGATGCGAGCGAGTAGTTCTGGATCGAGAAAACGCGCAGGGGTATAAGCCACCGCTGGAGCGTTAACCACGGTGCCAGGTGATTGAGATTGCTTGTTACGTCTGGGCCAGATCATTGGTCATTTTCCATATGACATTTTTCATTTCTCATTTGAATGACTCATTTGAGTCATCGACTGCTTAAGTCATCATTCAGCCAAATGACAAATGGAAAATGTCAAATGACCAATGAAAAATGATCCCTTTCTCAAAGCCCACTCTTCGGCTCGGGCACAGCCTCAATAAGCTGTCTAATCACCTGATCCGAATCGACCTTCTCTGCTTCAGCCTGGAAGTTCAAAAGCACACGATGTCGCAACACCGCTGGCGCAACTGCACGCACGTCTTCACAAGAAACGTTGTACCGTCCGTGTAAGATTGCGCGTGCCTTACCGCCAAAGATCAAGAACTGTGAAGCACGCAAAGAACCACCCCACGTAACCCACTTGTTAATAAAGTCAGGAGCCGCAGGCGTTCCGGGCCGGCTCGCATTAACGAGTCTCACTGCATATCGAGTCACCGTGTCCGACGCTGGTACCTGCTTGACGAGACGCTGGAAAGCAATGATCTCGTCTGCATTCATCACCTGTTTGAAACTGAAATCCTGTGGGGAAGTTGTTTGCTTGACCACCGCCACTTCCTGCTCCTCGGGCAGATAACCGATCTTCACATTGAACATGAATCGATCGAGCTGCGCTTCCGGCAAAGGATACGTGCCTTCCATCTCGATAGGATTTTGCGTTGCAAGCACGTGAAATGGCCTGGGCAAATCGTAACTGACACCCTGAACTGTCACTCGACCCTCCTGCATTGCTTCAAGCAGGGCGGCTTGAGTTTTGGGAGGAGTGCGATTGATTTCGTCAGCAAGTACGATGTTGGCGAAGATTGGACCGCGAATAAACTGCATCGCGCGACGGCCAGTGGCCCTGTCCTCCTCAATGATCTCCGTGCCCGTTATGTCTGCCGGCATCAGATCGGGAGTGAACTGAATCCGTTTGAACGACAGATCGAGGACGCTTGAAATAGTGCGAACCAGCAGCGTCTTTGCGAGGCCGGGGACGCCCGTGATTATTGAGTGGCCGCCAACAAACAATGACAGAAGCACCTGCTCCACCACGTCGTCTTGGCCAATGATTGCCTTTCGGATTTCTCGCAGCAGAAGTTCACGTGCAGAGCCCAGTTTATCGAGCAGTTGCTCGTCGTTAATGGTTAGTTGCTCAACGGCCATAAGGTTCCTTTGCGATTGCTGATTTCTGATTGCTGATTTCTGATTGATTGCCGATTGCCATTTGCTGATCGATTGATTATTTTGCCCCGAACGGCAAATCAGCAATCAGAAATCAGCAGTCTTCCTCACTGTCCTACAATTCTCAACAACAATTCCTGCGCTTTCTCATAACGTGGTGCAGCCTCTAATGCGCGCAGCACTGACCTTTTCGCTTCCGGCTGCCGACCCAACGCAAAGTAAGCACTGGCTAGGTTGAAATTTGCTTCAGCAATGTTCGGTGGTTCCAGGGCAAGGGCTGCTTGAAACTCCGCCAACGCCTTCGCATTGTCTTTCGCTTCTACGCTGAGTTCGCCTGCACGCGTGTGCAATGCATAGTCAAAAGGCGCGACGTAGAAACTCGCGCGCAGCGCCTCCAGACCGCGGACTTTATCTCCCTGGGCTAGCCGCAGGCGCGCTAGAGTTTTCATAGCTTCTACGTTGTTTTCATCAACTTTCAAGAGAGACTCAAATACATCAGCCGCGCCGCCAATGTCGCCTTTCTTCTCAAGGATTTTTCCCAACGAATCATACGCATTAGCCTGACCGGTGAAGTAGGGAAACAACTCGATTGCGCGTCGATACTGTGTGATTGCACCTTCACTATCGCCATCGGCTGCAAGTAAATCGCCCGCGCGCAAACGAAGCGCGAAAGAATCCTGCGTCTCCAGCAGTTTTATAACTTCATCTTTTGACATCGACGCTGCAGCATTTGACTCTGTCTTCAAAGCGTCGCTCAACGGCTTGGCCTTCTTTTGAATGTATGCAGCAAACTCCCGATCGAAATCACTGTCGCTGAGTTTAAGAACCTGACGAAGGACGTCTGTTGTCTGTGCCTTGTCGCGATACATTGCGAGCATATGAAGGATTGCATCGAAGCCGAAACGATCGACTATGAACTCACAAACCTGTGATGCTTCGAAGTAGGCAATGGGAACATCTTGCGGATTGCTCGGCCGTTGGAAGCCGGCGTCGAGGTTTGCGATCTTGAACCATTTGCCGTCGTTGAAAGAGCGAACAAACAGCGGGTTCCAATCATCGCCCCAACCTGGCCGCGCGCGTCGCTCCTCGTAAACTGAGAGGCCCTCGGAAAACCAACGTGGTATTCGATAGTCCGTCATCTGCAGCGTTACGACGTGTGTGAATTCGTGCCATAGTGTGCTGCCCCAATTGAACTCGCCAACGTTGCGCGCTGATGGCGAGTCTTGCGCGATCACCTGACCGAAACAAACACCAAGTGCACCCAAACCTGGAAGGCCTAAAGTACGAACGGCGAAGTCTTCGTGGTTTTTAAAGATCTCAATTACGATTGGACCTTTAGGTGTGAAATGATATTTCGCAGTTAATTTGTTCGACGCTTCCTCTACAAGATCCAAAGCGTAGCCGGACAACACACCGCTCTCTTGCGCAGCTGCTTTCACAACAAAAGGTCCGCGTTTTGTTTCGACAAAGTCCTGCATTGTGTCGAGCAGATCGAGAGTGTTTTTCGCCCACACGTTGAAGGCATCACCCTTGAATGCTGTCTCAACTTCGGTGCGACCCTGTTCCATCTGGCCCATTCTGAGCAAAGCCATTCCCAAACTCAGATGTGCATCCCAGAGCTTTGGCGAAATTGCGATCGCTCTTCGCGCAAACTGTGCGGCTTGCTCTGTTCGTCGAGTGATCGTTGCGTAATGAGACAACGTATTGAACAGCTCACCGTAATGCGGACTGATAGCCAGCGTTGCTGCAACCTCGGCTTCGATGTCACGGTCCTGTAGATAGAACATGCAGGCGCGAAGCGCGTGCACTTGCGTAGAACGAGGATTTACTTTTAGCGCTTTATCAATGTCAGCTGTAGCTGAATCAAATGCGCCCGCTTCCAGTGCCACTGCCGCTTTCAGTGCCAGTGCATCAACAAAATTCGGATTGATTGCCAGGGCGCGAGCGAGTGCGGACTGCAACTCTTCGCCGCCTTCCAAGCGTTTGTTTAGGGCTACGTCAAGGTGCGCACGTGCGCTGTTTGGATTCACTTGCAGCGCATCATTCAAGAATTGTGCTGCATCGCTGTAGTTGTATTTCTCTGTGAAGAGTTCGCCGGCGCCTAGTTGCGCTTCGATATGTTCAGAGTCGGCTTCGATCGCTGCGCGGTACATATCGTTGGCGTCCTGGAACTTCTCGAGATGAACGAGGGCACGCGCAATGGAAGTTAACTCAGAAGTCGTTTGGGGCTCCTTTTCGAAGTAATACTTGACGAAAGACTCGTAGATTTCTTTCGCGTGCTCGCTCTGGCCGGTAAGTTCCACCGTTTCTGCAAGAGACAATCTGCTCTCGAGTTCGTCGCTGGGTGCATTAGCTTTTTCGAGTTCAGCGGTCGCTCGCTCGAACTCAGTTATTGCCTCCGTGTAACGACCCGTAAGTGCGAACACCAGGCCAAGTTGATGACGAACGGAGCCAGCGTCGGGAACTTTTAGCAAAAACTTTTTGGCGATGCTTTCCGCATCGACGTAGCGACCGGTTTCAATAAGTGCGCGTAGTAGATTCTTTTCGGCTATTACGTCGTTGGGACTGGCGTTGAGTCGAGTGCTAAAAATGCGAATGGCATTTTCATAGTTGCCTTTTTTGAGTTCAGCAATGCCGTCGTCCTGGGTTTGGGCGAAGAGACATCCGCAGATTACGCAGATTACGCAGATTACCTTCAACGCGGAATTGATCTCACTAATGCCAGTGCCGGGAGCGCAGGCGTCCTCGCCTGCTGATTGCCGCTTAGTAACACCCGTGGTCAACAGCAGGCGATGACGCCTGCGGTCCCAGCCGAGGCCGCATCTCGCTTGTCTATTCTTCTTCACCTGTAACGCTGCTCTTCTCATGTCCCTGCCTGTCTAATCGACCTGTTCACCTTCGCCAATTCGATAAACAACTTCTCCAACATCCCTTCGTACTCTGTCTCTGCCATCCCACCTTTGCGAGCGATCAGTTGTTCTATTTCACCCTCAAGTCGAGTCCGCTCGCGAAGAAGTTTGGCAACGGCAACGTTTTCCGAGGCCTCCTCTACACTCAACGAGTCGAGATAAGTTGCTCGTGCAAGTAGCCCTTCTCCGCCTTCAACCCGTTCGTGCCCAACTCCGTCTCCATTGTCCTCAAGAAGCGCGTGCTCGGTCGCAAGCCTTCCCGCTCGCGTGTAGAACTCCGCCGTAAGATGGTTGGCGTATACAAAAGCTTCCAGAACCGACACGTGGCCGTCCTGGTCTGTGTCTGCATCTGTAGCGTTCAAGGCGTCGATAAAGAAACCTGGGAAATGTGTAGCGTTGGTTTCCTGACCGTTCCTCGTCGCAGTGATGACAACCCGACCTTTCGCGGAAAGACTTTTCGAAAACTCGCCGCTTGCACTCGACATATTAATTACAACCACGCGTCGAGTCGGCAATGCCGAAAGCATCGCGGCATATTCAGTGGCCGGTAGATCGGGTCCCACTAAATTAAACTTCGACTCTTTGCCATCCCATGATCCGTGTCCGATAAAGAAAACAAAAAGAACATTGCCAGGTTGCAATTCTGACTTCAGCAGAGCAAAGGTCCGGCGAACATCTTCTGCAGTAGAACGCAGCGCTGCTGGTCCTGAGGGCTTCTCGGCCAGCACCTTCATTTTTGCAGCGTCGAATCCGTATCGATTAGTTAATGCGTCTCGGAGATCAGTCGTCCATTGGTTGAATTGTTTCGCGTAGTCTTCATCACCACTGGCTCCGTTGATGATTACAGCGAACTTATTTGGATCGATTTGGGCGAGTTTGGGTTTAGTCGTGACTGTCGTTTGCGCACACACGACGGATCCAAGTGTCAGCGAAAGCACCAGACTTATGAATTGGAATGTCATGACTCAATTGACCAGATGTAGATCAAACAATTTTCAGGTCAGGAAGAGGAACCTGTCCCCGCCTCGCTGGACCATTCAATTCAAAGCGGGGACAGGGTCCCCTTCCTGACCTGAAAATAGAACACAACCTGAAATTTTTGGTAAAGCACCTGAAAAGTTTGGAATCACACTAAGCCAATCCTTCACGCTTCCTTAAGAACCATTCAGCACTCAACAATCCAACAATCAACATGAAATTGATCGGCATGTCCCAGAGATCTTTTGTGACGCGTTTCGAATATGGACTCTGCCGGTACGTCAAATCATCCAGAAGATTTTGCGCCTCGTTTGGTGTGTAGTACTTGCCACCTGTTTCAGTGGCCACGCGTTTCAGGAGATCACTGTTTTGCGCGGCTCCATAGAACTCCCGGTTAAGATCGCTGACCAACAGATCTGACTTGGCGCTCAACGTTCCCAGTGCGCCACTGGATCCCACGAGTTCAATCTTGTGCTGGCCTAATTCATCAACCTTGAATTCGCCGTCGTATGTGTTAACCCCGTTCAGCGTCGTAAATTTCAGCGGGACATCAACATTTACGCCCGAAGGTTTGGTGACTCTCGCGATGACGCGTGCATCGGCAACTGCGTTATACTTCTTATCGCGAATGTCAGCGGCGATGCGCACCGTGTCGTCTAACGCATAAACATCCTGTTCTGAACTGACCTCGGTTTGCAGAGGCGTTCCGCTGACGAGATAACGCAGCATTTGTCGCCAGAACGTCTCGTGGGCCGTGCTCTTCGAATCCATGCGCATACGCCAGCGCCACGTGTCCGTTGCGGTTAGTGCCAGTGTTTGTCCACGCCCATACCGTTGCTGCACGAGTAGTGGAACCACTTGAGAAGAGGAGCCGTCAATTTTTTTCGCCTCCAACAAAACCGATGCACCGGGCTTCACACCCATCAGGACTTCGGAAACAGAAATTGGCGGCAACTCGTTCCACGACTTTTGATTTTGTCCGCGGTCATCGCTGAGTCTTGTGATTGGATGAGTCTGACCTGCCGCTGTCAATTGAGCCTTGTAGAGAGGCATGAAAGAGTTTGCGTCGTTAATTGGATTGCCAGTCAACGAAACTGGTAACAACTCCTCCAACGTTGTTCCTTTGTACTTGCCACCATCGAACGCCAGCCGGCCACCGAGTGCAAGGAGACCGCCTCCACGACGCGCCACGAAGGCCTCGATGTTTCGTAACTGGTCTGAATTAAAAAAGCCCGCCTCAACACTGCCGACAATCAGCGCGTCGTAAGCAAACAGTTCCTCTTCAGTTTTAGGAAAGCCGCTCACTAATTCAGTTTGATTCCCGACTCCCTGGCGATAGAACTTGTTTTCACCCGTGCGTTGCAGACAAACGAGGGTGATGTTCTTCTCATTTGGGAGCAGCGATTCACGAATCTTTCCCAGTTCCCAGCGTGGCTCGCCTTCGACATACAGGATGCGCATTGGACCTTGGATGACTTCAACCAACGCATCTTGCTTGTTGTTCTCAATCGTCAGCTCGCCATCCAGTGGTGTTATTTCAACTGCGTATTGATGAATGCCAGGTGTTGTAGGAACGATCTCCAGGTTGACCGCTTGCGTGTCGTTGCCACGAAAGCTGAACTCCTCTGTCTTAACAGCGCGACCATCTTCACGTATGGCGAGTAGAACCCTGGTCGCGCCATAGCCGGTCAAGGCGACGAACGCCTCGATGTTCAGACGTGAACCGACCAGAACCCGTCGTGGCATATTTACCCGAGTCAGCTCAGCGTCCATCGGTCGAGTCGTGTTGCCTACACCGACTGTAAAAACTGAAATGTCGCGAGCACGTAGTTCTCGTAGTGTTGCGGCGAGATCGCGAGGAACATTTGATGCGCCGTCGGTGGCAATTACGACAGCTGAGAGTGGCATTCCTGATGAACGCTTGATTGTTTCGTCAAGCGCTCCGGCAAGGTCACTGCTTCTTCCATTTCCGTTCAAATCATTTCCGTCTTTAACGGCAGACAACGCGCCGGCAAATCCGTAGAGGTTCGTCTTGAACTTTTCTTCCAGACGACTCAGAAACGACGGCTTCCCGGAGTTTTCATTTAACAGAGCTTGCTTGACCGTATCGAGTCGCGTACTGCCCCCCGGCACGTCCGGTAGTTTCATGCTGAGTGAATCATCAATAACGACGGCGATGTAACTACTGCGAGGAATGACAGACGACACAACGACAACGGGCCTTAAAAGAAGCACGATCATGAGCGTGAGAAGTGCCGCGCGCAGGATCACCAACGCGGCAGTGGTACCACGATCCAGTTTCCATCGAGGTCTTATATAGATGAAGTAAATGAAGACGCCTACCAGGAGGGCAATGAGGACCAGAAGTACGAAACCTGGACGCACGTCAAACCCGAACCGTCCGTTTGTGAAGACGGCCTGCTCATGTCCGAACAAAAACCGTACAAGTTGGTTCATTGGTTGGTGCTCTTAAATATATACACCGACCGATTGCTGCAGGAAAGCTTCTCAACTTAGTAGCATCGGAAAAGTATGCGGTTGTACGCACCGGGGGAATTGAACTTGGTGCTTTGAACTTTTTGCTTTGTCTCGCGAGTCTAAATATAGGCTTGCCGCCTGATGTGAGGCGTGGCTATGCCCC
>DATEXA010000489.1:0-4531 GCA_035257465.1 Pyrinomonadaceae bacterium
ACCTCCCGGTAGCGGGTGGGATCCGAAACATATCGTCCACACAACAATGTCTTGAGTAATGACTCCGCACCCACCCGCTACCGCGAGGTGGTACTGACTACGCTGACACTTGCGACAAGGTTGGCGCAGATTGTGCGGAAGAACGAATGGTCACTTCGCAATCTTAATTGCCCGACGTAACTTAATATCCGCTGATGAAGATCCGACCATGACTTCAACCTGGTCGGGCTCGACGACGAAACGGTGCGCCGCGACGTCCCAGTAGGCAAGCTGATCTGCCTTGAGCGTCAACTCTACATGTCGAGTCTCACCAACTCTGAGTGCGATTCTTTTGAAGCCCTTCAATTCCTGCATCGGTCGTTCGACTTTTGAGTCCAGGTGCTTTACGTACAATTGAACGACTTCCTCTCCATCGTGTTTTCCGGTATTCGTTAGATCAAGACCGACAGTAAGGACGCCATTCGGTTTTATCGATGAGGCACTCAGCTTTAGACCTGAGTACGAGAACGACGTGTAACTCAAACCGTAGCCAAACGGGTAGAGTGGCTCACCTTTGAAGTACATGTACGTTCGGCCGTTGCGAATGTTGTAATCCATCATCGGTGGGAGTTGGTCGAGAGACTTCGGCCAGGTCTGGACGAGACGACCGGCTGGATTGTAGTCACCAAAGATGACGTCGCCGAGAGCATTCCCAAGCTCTTGACTGTTTTGCGTCAGGTGTACGATGGCGGGAACGTTTTGCTGGGTCCAGTTAATCGCGTAAGGGAAACTCGAGATGAGTACCACGATAGTGTTTGGATTCGCCTCATAGACCTGCTTGATCAACTCCTCTTGCTCGAGAGTGATCGATTGACGATCAACTGCTTCCCTGCCTTCGCTCGGCACAGATACTTTCGCCCAGTTTGTATCGTTTGCTCCGTTGGGATGATTGCCGACACATACAATCGCGACTTCTGACTCATGCGCGAGCTTTACGGCTGCACCATTGTCGTTGTTGGCGGCGTACTTAAGCTGAACACCTGGGCCAGCGACATTCTTAAGTCCCTCCAGTGGAGTGACTCGATATGGTGGCGTGCCACTGTACCAGTCAAGATAGACATCATTTGCACGTGGACCAATTACGGCGATTGATTTCGTTGTGCGCTTATTGAGTGGCAGTAGGCCGTTCGCATTCTTGAGCAGGACTATCGACTTTCGGGTTGTCAGGCGAGCAAGGGATCTATTTTTGTCCATTAGCCAGGGCTCATCTGGTTCAGAACCAATCCTCGAATAAGGTACACGTTCGGGCGGATCGAGAAGCCCAAGTTTGATCATGACTCTAAAGACGCCCCGCAGTGACCTATCAATATCTGACTCCGTTAATAGACCCTTCTGAAGGGCTCCACGTGTTGCATCCTTGTAGTTATCAAGAAACTGTCCGATACCTGCTTTGATTGACGATGCCGCTGCGTGTTCCAGGTCGGGTGAATACTTGTTTGACTTAACGAGATTTGTCATCGCGCCGGCATCGGTACAAATGATTCCGTCCTGTCCCCACTCTTTGCGCGTGACATTTTCCAGCACGGGGTTAACGGTCATCGGAACGTCGTTCATCGAATTATAGGAAGCCATGTACGCGCGTGAGCCGCCCTCGATTACTCCCATTCGAAAAGGAACAGAGTAGTACTCACGGAAGAGACGTTCATCGAAGTTGGAAGATGTCTTATCGCGATCGTTCTCGTTGCTATTGGCGAGGAAGTGCTTCATCAACGCGGCCGAAAGCCAGTACTTCGGATCGTCGCCTTGAAGTCCTTTAACGAAGGCTACCACCATCGTTCCATTGAAGTACGGATCTTCTCCGTAACACTCCTCGGTCCGACCCCAACGCGGATCGCGTCCGAGATCTGCATTAGGAGCGCGAATAACAATTCCGCCCTGATGATATTTGCTTTGAAAGATGTAGCGTGCTTCGTAACCTTCCATCCCCGCAACCTGCCGCAACAGTTCAGGGTCCCACGTTTCACCCAAACCGATGCCTTGAGGAAATGTGGTAGTCGGAATCGTTTTGGGACGTCCCCATTTTCCTGGCCCACCCTGCGCTAATCCGTGTATGCCTTCAACGTGACCACTCGCCTTGATACCAAGACGCGGCACACTGGGATTCGTGCCGAGGCAAGAGACCTTCTCCTCGATGTTCATCAATGAGAGAAGATTGTCGATGCGCTGTTCGGTAGGGAGATTGGGGTTTTGAAATGGGTATTGATTGCGATTTGAATCTTGCGCTGTCGTATGTATTCCCGCAACGAATAGGGACAGCACTCCAAGAAGCAGAGCGAGGCCGAAACTCAAACTTCTCCATTTAGCATTGGGGCTCATAAGCTAAGTTTTGAAGAACCATCCGCAGATTACGCAGATTTACAGAGCACGACACAGACGCAACCAAAGTAACAACCCAGTGCGGACCATTCGTGGAAACGTAGTCAGTGCCACAGCACGCGCGCGTGGGTAAACATCACAGTCCACAATATTAGTTAGCGACGGTGAGGTCGACCCACGCGCTACCGCGCTGTGGTACTGACTACTTGACCACTGCGTTTCCAAAAACTTTGACAAAAAACAAGAACTTGGTACGCAGATTTCCTTGCGAAAGAAACATCTGTCAAACCGTTCTGAAGACAATCGGCGTAATCTGCGGATAATCTACTTCTGTGGAAGATTCGCCCAACCCTGACCTTCAGTGACCTTGACGTATTTATTGATAGGTACGTCGGTGAGCTTATCGATCTGGCCACTGGGCCATTTGATCTGAATACTGTCGATCTTTGTCGCCTTGGCTATACCAAGTATTTCTCGCGGGTCATGTGATGATAGATAACTGCCACCCGCGGTTTTCAAACGCGAACGTTTCACGCCACCAGCTTCCCACGTGATTATCGCGCCCACTGCCCCTGGATTACTCTTCGTCGCGACCAATTGCAGCCCGACCCAGTTGTTCCGATTGCCACCTTCGTTTCGAAGCAAGATCGGAGCTTCACCATTGTTAATGATCAATACATCGAGATCACCATCATTGTCGTAGTCACCAATTGATAAGCCGCGTGCCGGCCAATCTCGTGTAAAAGCCTCGCCCGAAGTCGCGCTGACGTTCTTGTACTTACCGTTTATATTTTCAAACATCAACAACGGCTCTTTGTACTTCACTTTTAGCGATTGTATTTCAACCATGTCGTCAGGATGGCCATTTGCGAGAATCAGATCGGGATCGCCGTCATTGTCGTAATCAAAGAATTTCAACCCCCACCCGCTCAACAAGCGAGTTGCCTGTCCGATTTCGCCAGGTCTATCGACAAATGTGAGGTCTTTCTGATTCTGGTAAAGACTGAAAAGTTCCTGATCGATATTCGCTACAAAGAGATCCTGCCAACCGTCGCCGTCGAAGTCGGCAGAATCCACACCCATTCCTGAGCGCGGTGCGCCGGAGTCACTGTAAGCAACTCCCGACAACAAGCCTGCTTCCTCGAACTTTCCTTTGCCTTTATTGATGAAGAGGAAATTTGCAAGGGTATCGTTGGCGACAAACAGATCGATCAAGCCATCATTATTGACATCGGTTGCAACCACGCCGAACGATTTCCCTTGTGAGGCAGCAATACCCGAAGCCTGACTGACATCCGAAAACTTTCCCCCGCCGTCGTTATGAAACAAGAAGCTGGACCGCGGCTTGAATACTCGCGGCACACAATAGTAACGACGACCAATACGGTTGTCGCCGCAGAAGATCGTGCCACTACTGCTGTACTGCACGAAGCTCGAGACAAAAAGATCAAGCCTGCCGTCGTTATCGTAATCGAACCACACTGCGCAGGTTGACCAGTTTGGCGCCGCTACGCCTGCTTTATCAGTTACATCGGTGAACGTGCCGTCGCCGTTGTTGTGAAACAGAACGTTGTGACCGTAGTTAGTGACGTACAGATCCTGCCAACCGTCACCGTCGAAATCGGCCGCTGCCGCTCCCATACCAAAGTGGCCCATTTTTCCGCACGCTACTCCGGCTTTTTCTGTTACGTCGGTAAATGTTCCATCATGATTGTTTCGATAGAGCGCGTTTCTTATCGGCGTCTTTGGAGTAAAGAAGTCAGAAGGTCCGCTGTTGACGAGATAAATATCCATCCAGCCGTCGTTGTCAAAATCAAAAAACAGACCACCGCCGCCACACGTCTCGGGTAAGTGGCGAGCTTCGGAATGTCCATTGTCGTGAACCCAGGTGATCTTCGACTCTGAGGGTGGCACCTCAACGAATACAGGCTTGGCGTCCGACTGGGGAGCCGGGTTCTGTTTCGCTTCAGAGACACTTGAGTACCGCGTTATTTCGGCAATGGCGGCAGTTGTTATTAACAATAGGATAACGAGGAAGGATCGCATTATTCTCACTTAATTGGGATACGGCTCACCTGGCTTAACTATGCGGATGTAGTGATCAGTGAACTTAAAATGGGCTGACTTTATTTCCACTTTAGGCATGTGACACGACACGCAATCTTTAGTCGCGACT
>DATEXA010000490.1:0-10210 GCA_035257465.1 Pyrinomonadaceae bacterium
ACACGCCACCACACTCGAGCGCTTGATAAACGTCAAGTAGCGTCGTTTTGGCGGGGTCCCCGGCTAATCGAGAACCGCCGAGAGAACCCGTTTGCGAAATCACCAGACCTGCCTCGGCTAATTCCAAAAGCATGCGCCGAATCACCACCGGATTCGTATTTACGCTGTCCGCCACCTGATCGGATTTGAGTGGTTCCTCGCCAGACCACGCCATTAGGCTCATAACGTGAACGGCAACTGCAAACCGGCTATTAGTCGACATAGTAAAAAAACGCGTCGCCCAGTCGGGCTCCTTTTTGTAACAATTATAGTTACAGTTTTGATTTTGTCAATGAGAGTTACTCTATCAGTGGGATTTGATACGGCTGGTTGTAGTGGCGCCGACCTGTCGGGACTTGGCACAAACCACAAAGAAGACCCCGCAGCCCAAGGTCGCTCAAAATCTCGTGCTCTTAGGGAATTTACTAAGAAAACGCAATTATTGGGCAGAAACTACAGGTTGTTTCAGACTGTTGATGAGGCTGAAAAGCTCATCGATGTCGATCGGCTTGGGAACCAAAGCAAGGTAGCCTACCTCTAAGGCCCGGGCTCGATCCTCTTCGCTCGCGTAACCGGAAATTGCTATGGCTGGAACCTCTTTCATACCTGGCAGACCTTTAATCTGCTGCAGAAACTGATAACCGTCCGTATCCGGCATTCCGATATCCGAAACTATGAGAGTTGGACGTTTCGTAGCGACGGCGGCTAGCGCCTCGTCTGCGCTCGAAGCGGTCGTCACTGTCGCTCCTTCGTGACTAAACATCGTGCCAAGCAAAAGAAGGGTGTCTTCGGAGTCCTCGACGATAAGGACATCCATACCCTGAAGCGAATGAGTTTCTTCTTCTTTGGCTTCTGTAAGCAGATTAGATTCCGCTATAAAGCTCAGACTCAATATGAACTTGGCCCCATACCCTACGCCTTCAGATTCCACGGAAAGTCCACCGGCGTGCATTTTGGTTAAGGCGTGAGCGATGGCGAGTCCAAGGCCAAGACCCCCATGAAGCCGAGAAGTCGACCCATCAGCCTGGCGGAAACGATCGAAAACGTGGGGCAAGAACTCCGGAGCAATACCAATCCCTGTGTCTTCGACGACCAGCCGTGCTTCGCCATCTGTCTGATCGGTCGTGATGGTTACACTACCACCAGGTTCGGTGAACTTAATCGCATTCGAAATTAGGTTCCAGGCAATCTGCTGAAGCCGAACAGGCTCACCCATTACTACCAGCGGTGCCGGATGTATCTGGATGGTCAACTGAATATTCCGACTGGCAGCCGAAGCCTTGACCGTGTCGAGTGCAGCTGAAACAGCCGCATTAAGATCAGTCGCACTAGGCTCAAAATGTAGCTTACCAGTTGCGATCCTTGAGGTATCCAACAAATCGTCAATCAGCCGTGACTGCAACCATGCGTTGCGCTCAATTGCATCAAGCGCCTGGGCAACTCCTCGCGTATCGAGACCGCCACTTCTTAAAAGCTTGATCCAACCAACTACTGGTGTCAGCGGAGTTCGCAGTTCATGTGACAACGTCGCCAGGAACACATCTTTCGCCCGATTTGCTTCCGCCAACTCTTCATTGAGACTAGTCAGTTGAGCGGTGCGCTCTGCAATTCGCTGTTCCAGATCTCGATTCAACTGCTCCAGATCTGCGCGTGCCTTTTGTTCTGCCAACATCAAGCGTCGATGATCGACTCCGCGTCGAATCGTATGTCGCATGCTGTCGATGTCGCAGGGTTTGATGAGATAGTCGTAGGCACCTTCCTGAAGAGCCGCAATCGCAGATTCAACCGAGGCGAAACCGGTAAGCACTATTGAGATCGTGAGTGGAGAGTGCTGCCTTATCTGACTGAGTACGGATAAGCCATCTCCGCCTTCCATATGCAAGTCAGTCAGCACCAGGTCGTACCCGAGTTTTTGAAGCAGCGCGATCGCTTCATCACCACTTGATGCGGTATCGACAATGTAACCTTCTCTTTCGAGGATCGCTGCTGTCGTTATCCGCAGGCTTTCCTCGTCATCAACAACCAGTAGACGCGCGGCATGTGGAAACTCAGACATTGAGCCGTTGTCTTCGGGTGAAGGCCGGTGTCCTGAATGGTGATTTCGGTGATTCATCTCGGACTACTTCTTCTCCTGCCCTTCAAGAATTGGTGATTCAACTTGAAGAATTATGCTGAACACTGTTCCCTTATCGACTTTGCTGCTTACATCAATTCGTCCACCATGTTGTCGAACAATGTCCTGAGTGACCCACAACCCCAAACCTGTGCCCTTTTTGCCCGTCGAAAAGAACGGTTCGAAGATTCGCGCCTGATCGTCTTCACTAATACCCACGCCGGTATCGCTCACCTGAATGACGATCGACGGCTGCAACGCATGTCCGTAGGGTGAAGTGGAAATTGTTATTTGACCCTCAGCGGTTATCGCCTGCTGGGCATTGATGAGCAAGTTGAGAAAAACCTGACGTAGTTGATCCGCCCGGGCTCTTATCTGCGGCAGTCGCTCATCAAGTTTTCTAACAACATGAATCTTGGATTGTTTCAGCTTCTTCTCAAGCAGAACAAGAGTTTCTTCCAGGACCTGATTTACATCGACCCAATCAACCTCTCCGGGTCGGCGGGCGAAGCCAAGCATCTGCCGAATGATGTGCGAGACGCGCTCAGTTTCTTTGCGTGCTATTTCGAGGAAGCGTGCGTTCTTATCTTCAGTGGAGTCCGACTGCATTAGATAGAGCGAGTTTTTAATCGCTTCCAACGGATTATTAACCTCGTGAGCAATTGAGGCTGCAAGGCGACCGACTGCAGCGAGTTTTTCCGATTCAAACAATTGCTGTTCAACGCGGCGCCGTTCAAGCTCTCTGATCTCAGTTAGGTCGTGCAGCACTGAAACTACAGCCGTAACCTGTCCAGCAAGATCCAGCACTTCGCGAGCCGTGATCTCCATAGGCAGAGAGCGACCAGTTTCGGGATCGATTAGTTCAATCTCAGCTTGTCTACCGGTTTCAGCAAATGATGCCAGGCCGGAAATGAAGGATGTCAGCTTGACTGCGTTCGTCCGCACGGCTGCGGCAGCACGGGAATTGACTATTTCGCTCTCCTGAAACAGCAGTTCAGCGCGGCGATTCAAAAGAATGTAGTTACCGGAGACATCACAAACTGCCACTGGATGTCCGACGTTTTCGAGAATCAGATCCAACCGGTCACGTTCACGTCGTGATTCAACTTCGGCCTGCTGAAGCTTGACGAAATTATGAGCCAACTCTTCATTGGCTTCCCGCAAGTCGGTGACGTCTCTAAAAATCGATACGAGTCCGAGCGGTTCCCCCCGAGAATTTACTGCCGGCGTCGAGATGACTTCAAAGTGAATGTCCGAACCTTCGAGTGGATCAACGAGAGTAATGTCGCGCTGGACGATCCCTGATGAAGAAACCGTAGCGCTGGAAAGATAAGCGGAAAAAAGCAGGTCGTTCATTTTCAAAGCGCGACGTTTGCCTTCGCCGGCATTTGCTGAACCGCTGAACAGTTCTTCGGCTCGTCGATTCTGCAGAAGAATCTGATTATCTAAATCGGTAAGGACAATGGGATCGGCCACGGATTTCATGATCGACTCCATCCATTGCCGCTCCCGCTGTAGCTTCGTAACCGAGTTGACGAGGCGCTCTTGTTGTATTGCCAGTGACGCAATCACGCCTACACGATCCGCAAATCGCTTTAACAAATTGAGCGATACGGGATCCATCAAGTCTTCAGTGGCGCCGACGTAAAGCACTCCGAGGCGGGAACCGGGCTCAAATGTCCAGTAGTGATCTCCGATATTCGGACTTGTTGCAGTCTTTGATGAGACTTCGGGAATACCGAACAACGGCAACGCCAGGACTTGCTGCTGCCAATTCATTTTGTCGAATAACGATCGGGAGGAATCGTCTTCGCTCAAATCAATCCACAGTGGATAAGCATCGTGAATAACGCGTACACAAGCGGCGCTTGAGTCGAGGGGCATGTCCAGACGAGCAGCAGCCGGGTCAACGTCGAAACCAACTGCAGCTCGAATGCGCAACGTAGCGTCTCTTTCGTTTACTGTGGCAATAGCACCTTGTCGATGACCAAACACGTTGGCGATGGCTTCGAGCGCAAGCAGTAATCGCTCGTGCAGCTTGGGTGTGGCAAGCATCTGAGTCGTCGTTTCGATGAAGACATCGTACTGACGCAGATACGAGCTGAACCCCTCAGGATCACTGATGGATGGAGCCCTTGGAAAGGCTAGTTCTGCGGGAACCTCTCCCATAAAAATCTAGAACAACAAGCAGCGCAGATTTCTGTTGCAGCCTGCAGGTCTTATTTCTTTTCAACTTCACTCGTTACTCGACGACGTCTTATTCCTTCTTCTATCGGCTCGGAGCCCGGCGTCAAGGCTGGTCGCGAAACTGCGGGAGTCAGGCCTACCGCCTCGGCGTATTTCAGGTACGTATCGATCGAGGCCACCACAATTCGCGCTTCAACGGTAATGAGATCGATTCCAACTAGCGAGATGCGTACCCAGGCATCAACGACAATGCCCTTGTCGAGTACCCGATCAAGAACATCGATTAAACTAGTACCGCCTGGTGCTCGTTCGACTGCCATTTGCGTCTTTTCCTTTTCTTAAAAATCTATGAGAAGCACATTTAGCGAGGCTTACATTGCGCACTTCATTCCAACATTACTTCCTTCGCTTTGCCTTTGCTTCACCTTTAACACGGCGACCTGGCAACTCCCTTCCGGTCGCAGCAGCACCGCTTATTTTTCTGATCTCGCGCTCAAGTTCACTGAGCCGCTCACGCAGTTCAACGTTCTCTGCCTCGGCGCGTTCCGCACGCGTTGTTAGGTTTGTATCGTACCGCCACCAGTTCAAGCCTATCTGTTCCGCCTTATCTATAGAGCAAACCAAGAGGCGAATCTGAAGCGTTAAGAGCTCAACGTTAGCAAGGGACACCTTGATGTCACCTGCAATTACCAGCCCCTTGTCCAGAATCCGATCAAGAACGTCGACAAGACCTGGGGGACGAGCTGTTATAAGGCTAGACCTCTCACTGGACACTTTGGTCCTCCACTTTCAGGTGCGGCTTGAATTGGGAAAGCTTTTGAGAACCGCCACCGTGGTATTGGTGTACCGAGTAAGACTTGAGCATTAGATCAAACGACCAATGGGACCAAGATCGATATTGAGGTCTTCGTTCTCCAGGCCAAACTGGGTCTTTAGTTCCTGAAGTTTTGCCTCTAAAGTCATCAACGCAAGTCCCAAATCCTCGATCTGCTCGGGAGAAAGATCGCCGCCTTCCATACGTCGGATGGCCTGCTTTTCCAGCAGCCGACGGATGAATTCAATCAAAGTTAGAACAAGCTTTGCCAGCCCCTGCTCTACACTCTGGGGGTCGATATTTATACGCGAAGGTAGGGTGTCTGTGACGCAACGTAGTTGCTCTACAAACTCCTCAGCGTGCGAAGTATCTATATCTGGTTCAGCCGAAAGGGGGTTTTCGGGGGAAAGCACCATCAGCTTACTCCGAACTGTGTTTCAAACTCAAGATCAATGTTTGCAAAAGTATAGGGCGGCCACGGACCGCTGATCAGAAAATGCAATTCCCGCCGTTCAGTCCTTAGCGCCTCTAACTCTGAACGAAAATCGGTCTCGCATTCGCGTCTAACCAAATAGGAGCCAGACAAGACCAGTTTTTGGCGGGGTTCCACCGAAACCTTCTCTTGTCGGACTAAACTCCCCAAGCGAGCCCCAAGCCATTCTGAAATCTCTTTCGCTTCCTCACCCAGCTCCTGATTACCAAACAATTCCTCGCGTTTGGATTTTAGAAATGACGAGCCGGGACCGGATTCATCAGGCAGGGACTTGGGTTGCAAACGTGTCTGCCGCCGCTCAGACCAGTTTGACCAAATAATCTTAACGCTAAGTTCCGCACAATTCTGTACGGTAAGTAGCCGCTTAATCAAAGCGGGTCGCCGAGACTTGATGTAACTGTTCAAGACTTGCTGGGTTACGAGTGTGCCGAACCGGAATGGTAACGGAGTAGTTGTAGCAAAGACTCTGCGAACTACAGTTTCGTGCCGCAAAATATTCTCGCGCGTTAACGGAACAACATCGCTTTCAAACTTACTGGTCACGACGACCAATCCGTAAATGGTTACCAGTTCAACTTCCTGTTCTGCAATCCCTACCACTTGACTGGGAAAGTTGCTCACAGGCTCAGCAACGCAGTAAACGTAGCGCTTCATTGAAGACATTTCGGATTGCGAATGTCGGATTTCGGATGTTGGATCTATCATCAGCTGCATTTAATTCCCAAAATCCGCATTCCGAAATTCCAAATCCGAAATGGCATCAACCTGTCGCCTCCGTAGAAGTCGTCTTTCGTTCCCGTAACACTTCATTTGCCTTTTCTACCGAACTCACCAGAACGTTCAGTCCCACGAAGATGAGATCGACATCGGCAACCGAGATAGTGATTTCACCTGCGATGACCAGGCCGCGATTGAGAACGTGATCGAGTGTCTCGAGCAAAGAGAGAGCGGCTTCCTCTCCTAGTTCAACATCACTACCAACCACTATTTGGTCAAAAGGTGAACTCATCTATTCATCAGTATTCGCGAAATTATAAGCAGGCCATGGTCCTGTTAATTCAAGTCTTATTCCCGATGATTCCATGTGCTGAGCCAGATGCTCAGCTGCGTTTCTGAAATTCTCGAACCGTGATCTCGGAACTAGAAACGCAAACTTCGCATTCAGTTCACCGTGCTCAGTAGTTTCAACTTTCAGTATTCGAAGCTTGACACTTCCATCGCTTTCACCCTTCAGCGTTGATTCAATCTCGTCAGCAGCACGTGCAACTTCAGCTTTCGTTTCGTCTGTACGCAATGCTTCGATTTTTTTCTGTAGAAGATACGACTGCCCCGGCGGAGCAGATTTAGCAGCTTCAGCCATCCCTCGAAGACGAGGACTGACGTTTGTAATGTTGTCGAGAAGGGTTGTTCGATCACAAAACATGTTCACTCCCCATTCCTCTCGATCGTTCAGTCGCTGAATCGTCGAAGTGAGTTGGCCCTGCTTATCACTGAGCATCCGTTCGACACCGGAACGATTGAGGTAGATCGTTCCGAAACGCAAAGGTACAACGCTGGTCTTCCTGGCAAAATACTCGACAACATGTTCGTGTCGCATGGCCCTGATGGCGGTCCATGTCGCGTCCGACAACTTTTCTGATAACGCAGACTCTCCGTAAGTCGACAGCGGCACTCTACTAACAATCGCGGTCAGCTTGTCGGTCTTAATCAGCTCAAGGTCGGCGCCATCTTCGATGGCAGCGGGATGGGCGTCCCCAACTATCTCTTCAGCAGGAATACTCTCGGCTACACAATAAACGTAATAGCCGATTGAATCGGAAGAGTTATAGCTACTTTGCGGCGACTTTATCTGTTCGCTTTCGCTCATTCTTTTGCTTTGCTTTGGTGACATTCTTGACTGCCACAGGTCTGTTCTGCAACCCCACCCGGTTGTCTTCGGTTTTAGAAGACGTCAACCGGCGCCAACTGTTGAAGTGTTGAAATAACAGATCACTTCCTCGAATCTCTGTGTCGTGTTGGCGGGCTACAAATATCTCCACTGACTTTCCAAGCTTCTGCCGAAAACTCTTTAACACCATGAGCTGAGACTCACGCCTGGACCTGCAAAAAGCGCAGGCTTTAGCAGCTGGTTCCGGGACAATTGCGTTCACGAGAAGCGTCTGCATCGGTATGTCCAGCTTATCTAACGACTCCGCCAGATCCACAGTCTCTTCCAAACTCATTCGCTCCGAAATCGCAACTCCAACAAACTCACAAAGTCGCGAGTCGGTGAGCAAAGTCAACACCCGTTTGATCCGTTTAGAAAGCGAAACCAGTTCCTCGGCTATACGAGTCGCATGGACAATGTGCTGATACTTCAGCAGGAGTTTAATGAACGTGCGAACCCAGCCGAGTGCGACCTGCGGCAGTTCGAGAAATCTGATTAGATGACCAGTCGGCGCTGTGTCGAGCACAATCGAGTGATACTGATCCTGGTCGATTAGATCGCTGATCGCGCCCAGTGCGGCAATCTCGTCAATACCTGGCGGAGTTAGTTCCACCAACTCCCTCATTGCCTCGCGATCAAATTTGATTTCCAGTTTCGATCCCGCACCAATCGACGCAAACAACTCGTCGGTCCAGGAACGATAGCGCTGCTTCAGATCTTCAAACCATCTGCCGGGGTCGATCTCCATCGCATCAAGATTGCGGACTCCTGCAACTCTCTTCCTCAATGGACCAATCTGTTCGTTGAAACTATCTGACAAAGAGTGGGCCGGATCGGTCGAAAAAACCAAAACTCTTTTTGCGTGATCCGCCCTGGCTAAAGACAAGGCGGTAGCTGCAGCTGCCGTGGTCTTTCCCACACCACCCTTTCCGCCAAAAATCCAGATGCGGCGTTTTGCAAACACGAACTCACTGTGTCGTTCCGTTTCTAGAGTCCCGGCAGCACCAGTGTGTGAACGACGTCGGGTGCGTTTTTGGCTCACAGGAGCTGGCTTCCAAATCTGTTGGCCGATCAATCTCAACGACTCCACGCCGCGAACTTCAGTTGGAAGCAAAGGCACACGATGTTGGGGGAGATCTCTGAATAGCCGTGTAAGTTCTTTCAGCCATGGCTCCTGCATTCGCACACGGGCGCGACAGAAACGACAGTCATCATGTTCTTCCTCGACCCGGTTGATTATGAGATCGGTGACTGGCACGCCCTCATTCCTTAGTGAGCCCACGTAACGTTCAGTCTCTCTAACGCTCATTGCTTCCGGAATCGAGACAACGGCGAAACCTGTCTGTCTCGCGTTGTAGAGAAGAACTCGCACACGTTCAATCCGTTCATTAAGGTCTCTAAGGAACAAATCGACGTCATCTAGTGCCGGGCGTCGGCGTGCAAAGTGCGCGACCATATATCGATGCTTGTCGGCCATGCGATCCAGTGCCGTCACCATTCGAGTGAAGACTTCAGGTAAGCGAAGCAAACGTGTTGTGTGGCCCGACGGTGCGGTGTCGATGACGATATGAGAATAATCAGCCGATCGATCGAATTCACTTAGCTCGAAAAGCGCCATGACCTCATCAAGGCCTGGCAATGAAAGATTCAGAAGTTCCTTGACATCTGACTCGTCGAGCAGCGTTCCTCGCTCAGCAATTTCTGCTAAGACTGTGCCGTGCTTCAGCCGAAACTCTTCGAGCGCAATCCTTGAATCCATCTCGAACGCGAAAAGCCTGGCAGTTCCGTTGCGATCAACTTCGACCAGTCTGTTCCCGATTTTTTTTGTCAGGCTATCGGATAGCGAATGAGCCGGGTCGGTTGAAAAAAGAAGAATTTTTTCCCGGGGGTTCGCGTGCCGCAATAAAAACAGAGCGGTCGCCGATGCGGCTGTTGTTTTCCCAACGCCGCCTTTTCCGCCGAAGAAGAAGTAACGTGCCGAGGCCAGGTGTGACGGAAGCTTAGTAATTGGAGGAATGTGAGACTTCTTTGGCGATTGGCGAGGAGACGTTCGTCTCGATGAGGTCACTCCTACTCTCTTTCGCCACGTTCCCAAAAGCCACCTTCGTCATCGCCACCGACTTCGATAACAAAACTGGAAGACTCTGCGCTGTGGACTTGATGAAGTAATTCAAGTTGTCTCGTTTTTAGTGCACGAAGACGCGCAAAAATTTCCGCTTCTCGCTCTTGATACTCCTCGTCAGAAACTTCTTCCAACTCCAAACGCATTTGGAGTTCGAGTAGTTGTTCCTTGATGACAGTGTCGTCGTTCAGTTCCTGATCAGCCATCTTCTGAATCTGACCAAGAATGAACTTGAATCCACTGACTGGAGCAAGAAGGATGTCGTCAAGTAGAAACATTTGCTTAGCTGGCGACTGCTTCAGTAGTGCTTTCCCCGCGTTCTAACTTCAAGCGGATGTGGACGAAGTTGTAAGGTGGCCACGGTCCTGTGTACTTGAACGATAGTTTGCCTTCGTATTTTGAAGCTATCTCTTTGACCTTTTGATCGAATTCCGTTTCCCGCTCACGTTCAATAAGAAACGCCGCATTCATGATCATTCGATCGCCGATCGGCTTGTTCGCCCGAGATGCAACTG
>DATEXA010000491.1:0-8530 GCA_035257465.1 Pyrinomonadaceae bacterium
AAGTCCGATAAGCTTCAGCTTGTCGGTCTCGCAAGATCGGCTCTTTTACTCCATGCGCATTTAATAGTTAACCGACAGGCTGAAGCTTATCGGACTTCTGCGTAATCTGCATATTCTGCGGATGGTCGCTACTGACTTCCCTCCCCTCTAGATAACAAGCGCTGCTCAATGCTATAAACACCTCGACAAGTTTTCATCTCAGTGATCTCCAACCGAAGGATCAATCTATGCCACGCACAGTTAAATGCGGACTTATCCAGTGCACCAATGCTGCTCCAACTGATGCTCCCATCGAAGAAATCAAACGGCTGAACATCGAAAAGCATCTTGGTTTTATCGAACAGGCGGCTAAGCAAGGTGTGCAAATTATCTGCATGCAGGAAGTATTCACGACACCTTACTTTTGTGCCGAACAACAAACGCGTTGGTATGAAGCTGTCGAACGTATTCCAGACGGCCCGACTGTTCGTCTCATGCAGGAAGTGGCAAAAGAGCACGGCATGGTGATCATTGTGCCGATCTACGAAGAAGAGATCACTGGCATCTACTACAACACCGCTGCGGTGATCGATGCTGACGGCAAGTATCTCGGCAAGTATCGTAAGAACCACATTCCGCACGTGAACCCCGGCTTCTGGGAAAAGTTTTACTTTCGTCCGGGTAACCTGGGTTACCCGTGTTTCGATACGGCCTTCGCACGCATCGGCGTGTACATCTGTTACGACCGGCATTTCCCTGAAGGTGCGCGCGCTCTCGGATTGAATGGAGCTGAGATAGTTTTCAATCCCTCGGCAACAGTTGCTGGATTGTCGGAATACCTCTGGCGCCTTGAGCAACCTGCACACGCAGTAGCGAACGGTTACTTCATTGGTGCGATCAATCGGGTCGGACACGAACAGCCATGGGACATCGGCGAGTTTTATGGACAGAGCTACTTTTGCGATCCTCGTGGTCAGTTTGTCGCGGAAGCACCACGCGATAAGGATGCATTGGTAGTTGCCGATCTTGATCTGGATCAGATTCGCGAAGTAAGGAACACGTGGCAGTTCTTCCGCGACCGCAGACCGGATAGTTATGGGGCGTTGGTAGCGGACTGAGCGGATTGCCGATTGTCGATTTCCGATTGCCGATTGCCGATTGAAAAACAATTCGAGCACGGCAGAAATCACACAGCGGCCCTTCTTTCAAAATCGGCAATTGGCAATCGGCAATAACTAGGGAGCACACACCATGGACCTTTCCATCACCGTTAACGGCATCAAGTTTCCCAACCCTTTTCTACTCGGATCAGGACCGCCGGGGACGAACGCTCGTGTCCTCGCAAAGTCTTTCGAAGCAGGATGGGGTGGGGCTGTTGCCAAGACGGTGAGTCTCGAATCGGCAAAGGTGGTTAACGTTGTTCCGCGTTACGGAAAGCTTCGATCAAGGTCGACCGGTGAAGTGATCGGATTCGAGAACATCGAACTGATTTCAGATCGTCCGATTGATGTCTGGCTCGATGAGTTTCGTCAGGTCAAGAAGGAATATCCCAACAACATTCTGATCGCTTCGATTATGGAGGAGTACGAGAAGAGTCGTTGGCAGGAATTAACGCGCATGGTTCAGGACACTGGCGTCGATGCTTTCGAGCTGAACTTCTCATGTCCACATGGAATGACGGAACGCAAGATGGGTTCAGAGATGGGTGAACACCCGGATCTGACGGCAGAAGTTACGGGCTGGGTAACTGAAGTCGCAAAGATTCCCGTCTGGGCCAAGATGACTCCGAACATCACAAACATTCGTGAGCCTGCACTAGCTGCTGTTCAAGGTGGTGCGGTTGGAATTTCCGCCATCAACACGATTCTCTCGGTGATTGGTGTTGACCTGGAAACACTCAGACCGATGCCAACAGTCGAGGGCCATGCAGTTCCGGGAGGTTACTCAGCGCAGGCTGTGCGTCCAATTGCGTTACGAATGGTTAGCCAACTAGCGCTTGGCATACCCAACGAAGTCAGCATCAGCGGTATCGGAGGAATCGAGAACTCCCACGACGCACTCGAATTTTTCCTGCTCGGAGCATCGACGGTTCAGATCTGTACCGGGGTTATGCTGCAAGGTGTAAAGATGGTTGACGAGTTGAAAGAAGGCGTCGAGAAGTTTATGACCGACAAAGGATTCAACTCGGTCCAGGAAATCGTCGGCAAGAGTCTCGGTTATTTTTCAACCCACATGGATCTCGTGCAGAAGATGAAGGCGGCGAAACGTTCGAAGGCCGGTGAGGCTAGTCGCGATAACGAATGGGCGCAAAAAGACATTACGGAAAAGACTGCTGAGTTGACGTCAAACTAAATCGGTAGTGCCTCTGCGTTAACTCGGCGTTCTCTGCGCCTCTGCGGTGACCTTCTCAGCCTTAATTCAACTGCCAAGACGCAGAGAACGCGGAGTTAACGCAGAGAGATACAAAGCCGAAGACTCAATCTTCTTGCGTCCGAGCGGCCGGACTCCCTATCATTGTTCCTGGTCACTCTTAACTGGTCGACCACGCCCCTCCCGACAAATTCCACCTCATTAGAATTGCAGCTACTGAACGAACCTCAAATCGGGTTCGGGTCGGAGGTGTGAAATGAGCATCCGTTCAATGATGGGCTGGGTAGTCTTTCTGTTCCTGGCTTCCATAATCTTCCAGATCCTACCTAACCCCAAAGCAACCTACTACTTCTTCAAAGGTAAGGAACGATTCAGTTCAAGAAACTATGAAGCGGCAGAAGCTGCATTCCGGGAATCGGTGAATTCCGATCCAAACTTCGCACGAGGCTTTGTTGAGTTAGGTATCACTTATCGCACCCTGGAAAAGTATCCGGAAGCTGAACAAGCCTTCAAACAAGCCATGTCGATTGAACCCGACTCGTGCGCTGCATGTGGGCTGGGTATGGTCTACAGGCTACAAAACCGACGAGACGAGGCCGAGGCGTCGCTCAGGGCATCCATAAAGCTCAATCCGAAGGATGATTGTCCGTACAATCAGTTGGGCAGGCTGTATTACGACGAGAAAGAATACTCGAAAGCGATCGAGGCATTCGATCAGGAACTAAAACTTAAGCCCAGTGCAGTGAGTTACCATTTTCTCGCAAACTCGTACTACTACAGCAAACGCACGAAGGAATCCATCGCACCTTATCTCAAAGCCACGAGCTTGAATCCGAAATACGAAGAGGTATTGGTTGATCTCGGTCGTGCCTATCACGAGTTAGGACAGTATCCAGAAGCGAACGACGCCCTGGAGCGCGCAGTCAAACTAGATCCCGAGGATGAAAAGGCACGCTCTTTCCTCGCGGTCACCCAATTCATCACAGGAAACAAACAAGCGGCGATGGAGCAGTACAGGTGGCTGCTGAAGAAAAATCCAAGCCTGGCCGCCCAACTCTTGCAGGGTTTCTATGAATTATCGGAAGCAGCAGAGAAGACAAAAGAAGTGCAGTCGGAAAAGAAATGACCGAGTCACGCCATCAGATATCAAACTCCGCAATCACCGGCGCATGATCTGACGGCTTCTCCCACTTTCGCGGTTCAATATCAATCCACGTTCTCACGTTTCTCTTCACAAGCGGTTCACTAATCCAGATGTGATCGATCCGCAGTCCCATGTTGCGCCGGAACATACCTGCACGATAATCCCACCACGAATAATGTCCGGTCCCCTCAGTGTGCAAGCGAAAGGCGTCGGTGAATCCCCAGTCTTTTACGTGTTGGAGAGCAGCCCGTTCCTTTTCACTAAACAGAATCCTGCCTTGCCATAGACGCACATCGTGGACATCGCGTTCGTCAGGTGCGACATTGAAATCGCCACACAACAGCACCGGTGTAGTCTTGTCGAAGTGAGTATCGAAGAACGTGCGAAGTCGATCCATCCACTCCAACTTGAACGCGTATTTCTCAGAACCCACCATCTGGCCATTTGGAACGTAAACATCGACGATGTTTATTCCATTTACAGTTGTGGCGATTAGTCTCGACTGTGCGCCCTCTTCGTCGCCCGGGTAACCCCGGTGGCCAACCGGACAACTCTCACGCGTCAAAATCGCTACTCCGTTGTAGGTCTGCTGACCAAAGATCTGGCACTGGTAACCACGTTCAAGAAATACTTCGGTCGGAAACTTATCGTCAGTGCATTTGATCTCCTGCATGCACAAAACGTCCGGCTTAACAGCGTCGAGCCAGCGCACAACATTGGGCACACGCGCAAGGATTGAGTTTACGTTCCAGGTTGCAACTAGCATTTGGTCTTTGGTCTTGGGACTTTGGTCTTTGAATTCTGACAGTCGCTGCATGTTGATCTAAGACCCAAGACCGAAGGCCAAAGACCCAAAACCTTTACAGGGACGCTATAAGTCCAGTAATTAGCGTACCCCTCACCGAAATATCGTCCGCCAGAATATGCTCATGGACCGCGTGTGCGCCATCGCCGCTGATTCCAAGCCCATCCAATACGGGAATCCCCATTGCTGCGATAAAGTTTCCGTCCGACGCACCGCCAACTTGAGCTTCACCAAGTTCGAATCCGATCATCGCTCCAACGCTGCGAGCAGTTTCGAATAACTCTGCTACGGCGGAAGTTCTCTCGAGGGGTGGACGATTGATGCCGCCGGAAACGAAAACCTTCACACGCTCATCGATAGGTTCGATCGACTTGAACAGTTGCTCCAACTGCTTCGACTCCTCTTCAGTTGAAAACCTCACATCGATCTCTCCCTGGGCTTCTGCCGCAACCACGTTTGAACGTGTACCGCCACTTACTACTCCAACATTCAACGTGATTCCGGATCCAGCATCGTTTATCGCGTGTAGACGCTCGGTTTGTCGCGCCAATTCCAAAATTGCACTGGCACCTTTCTCGGGCTCCAACCCGGCGTGCGCTGCTTTTCCCTCGACCTTGATCGAGAACATCCCTGTTCCCTTCCTTCCAGTCTTAACGCGACCTCCCAGTGCTGGCGGTTCCATCACGAGAGCACATCGGGTGTTCCTGCTCTTGGCCGCTCGCTCGATCACTGGCCAGCCGCTTTGACTCCCAACTTCTTCATCACAGGTCAAAACGATAGTCACACCGAATTGCGGTGTGACATTAAGCGTTTCGAGACAGCGCAATGCTTCGATTGCCAACACACAGTTTGCCTTCATATCAAACGTCCCGGGCCCAAAAAGTTTGTTGCCTTCACGACGAAATGGTTGACGGAGCAGAGAGCCGAATTCATGCACAGTATCTGTATGGCCGACAAGAAGGATCTGTCCGGCCGCCTGTTGCTCGCTGAAAGCTTCGATCACAAGATTTTGTCCAAAGCCTGGGACATCAACGCGCTCCACTCTACTGACGCAACGCCGATCGTTCACTGCGCGTACCAACACATCAACGACTGCGCGACTGCCATTGAAATCTCCTGACGGTGATTCAAGTTCCACCAGCGTCTTAATCAACGCCTCAATAATTTCCTGTCGTGTTTGGAATTCGTCCCGAATCTTCCTGGCTAGTTCAGGAGCAATAAGTTTAGAGGTCATAGCTTGGTATCAGGCGGTAGCGATGGCAGACTTAATCGTTTCTTTGCGCACAGTCAGAGATTCAATTCGAGGTAGGTTGATATTAAAACCGATTCCTGCCGCTGTCGGCACCCGGATCGTACCGCTACTGCTAACGATCACCGGCGGATCGATGATGTCTTCGGTCCAATAACGTGAACTGGCTGACACATCTCCTGGCAATGTAAAACCAGTCAACGTTGACATCGCAATGTTGTGTGCTCTGCCAATGCCCGACTCAAGCATACCGCCGCACCAAACTGGAATATCGTTTTCACGCGTCACCTGTTCCACGCGCTTGGCCTCGGAGTGACCGCCTACGCGTCCCAACTTAACGTTGATAATCCGGCAAGATCCCAGCTCGATTGCATGTCTTGCGTCTTCTGCGGAATGTATCGATTCGTCCAGGCACACTGGAGTTTCGATCTGCTTTTGGAGTTTCGCATGATCGAAAATATCGTTGTGTGCCAGCGGTTGCTCCAACATCATCAGATTGAATTTGCCAAGCTCCTTAAATAGGTCGACGTCAGCAAGCGTGTATGCGGAATTCGCATCACCCATCAGCCGAATCTCCGGGAATTCTTTCCGCACCTGTTCGACAATCTTGAGGTCCCAACCTGGCTTGATCTTTATTTTGATTCGTTGATAGCCGGCATCCACTTCCTTTCTGATTTTTTCAAGAAGTTCTTCCGGCATGTCTTGAATACCGATGGATACTCCAGACGAAATCTCCGAGCGAGTGCCGCCGAGGTGTTTCCATAATGGAACACCAAGTTTTTTGGCCTCGAGATCCCAATAAGCATTTTCGAGCGTGGCCTTCGCCATGCGATGACCTCGCACAGGTCCCAGAATTGAGAAGACTTTCGTTGCGTCCTCGATCTTATGATCGACGAGCATCGGCGCAAGGAATTCACGAAGGGTTTCCCAGGCCGAGTCAGTCCATTCGTCGCTATAGAAAGGGCCTTCACCAGCGGTGCACTCGCCCCAACCTTCTACGCCGTCGGTATCAGTCAGGCGAGCCAGTAGGATGCGTCTTTCAGTAGTGCGGCCAAAGCTGGTTTCGAAAAAGTGAATGAGTGGCAGGCGGATTTCGCGCAGCTCAATTGATTGGATAATCAAGGTATAGGTGTTGTTCCTCCGTGGAATTCATTATGCCTTTCGGACAGACACTTGTCAGCTTGCGTTGAAGGTAGTGTTAACAAATGAAGAACTTTTTCGCTCGCAGAAGAAAGAACTGATTCTTGGCTTGATCTTAAATTAGGGAATTGGTAAAACGCTCACACATTCCTACCGGCCTCGCGAGTTTCTCATACCGGTATTCCTCTCAAAAAAGTGCGGAAGATTTGATTTTCCATGGAGGGATTGATGTATGCCTAACTTCTGCTTGAATGATACCTCAAATTTCTCCTGCTGAAGATCTAGCCCACACGCGGCTTTTTTTTCAACAACGGTTATTTCAAACACGGAAGACTGTTTGCCGAAGGAGACTGCTAAATGAAGAAATCCCGGATCACCACTCGTCAGAACGGATTGCAGCGTCGTCATGTTTTGCGCATTTACTTTGATAGAAAGCGAATTGAATTCATAACAATCGCGCTGCTCTTGGCTGTGGTGACAATTCCGGCTCTGATCCCAAGTTCCAAAGCATTAACCAATGGCGGGATTATCACTTCCTTCGGTTCTCCCCTTACTGAAAACTTCGATTCACTCGCGCAGACTGGAACAAATATTACCTGGACAAACAATGTGACCATTCCGGGTTGGTATTCCTCGCGAACCACTTACAACACAGGTACAGGCAGCTCCAATACGGGCGCCTTGTACAGCTTTGGTCTAACTCCGGCATCTGATCGGGCGTTGGGTTCGGTGGGTTCCGGCGGTACCGGCACGGTGTATTGGGCGGTGAGATTTATCAATAATACTGGCGGAACGATCACGTCACTGAACGTCAACTATATCGGAGAACAATGGCGCACCGGGGGGTCTTCTAATGCAACGCCGTCAGTGGCACAAACTGTTGACTTCCAGTATCAGGTTGCAAATGCCGGCGTGATAACGGGTGCCAACACTCCTACGACAGGATGGGTGGACAATGATCCGCTTGACTTTACAAGCCCAAACTTCAACACGACAACGGGCGCCGCAATAGATGGAAACAACGCCGCAAATCGAGTTTCAAAATCCGGGACGATTGCATTAACAGTAGCGAATGGACAGGAAGTCTGGCTTCGTTGGGTAGATATCGATCATCCCAACAACGATCACGGAATGGCAATTGACGATCTCTCCGTGACAGCCAATGGCTCCGGAGCCACAAATCCCACCGGTGTGGGAAACGCTAATCCGAATTCGGTTCCAAGTGGAGGCTCGTCTCTGTTGACTGTGACGGTCACTCCTGGTGCAAGTCCTATTAGCTCTGATATCACAGTGAACGGAGATTTGACTCCAATTGGTGGCTCGGCCAGTCAACAATTCTTTGACGATGCCACACATGGAGATGTCACTGCGGGCGACAATGTTTTCTCATTCGACGCAACAGTCGATGTTGGCACTGCCGGTGGTCTAAAGACATTGGCCACTACGGTGTCTGACGCTCAAAGTCGGAGCAGTTCGGCAAACATTTCTCTGACAGTGATTGCCCCTACTCCTCCATCGGGAACGGGCGCTGCAAGTCCAAATCCGGTTCAGTTCGGCGGCAATTCATTACTCACTGTTACGGTCACTCCTGGAACCAATCCAACCAGCTCAGGGTTAGCGGTCACAGGCGATCTTACTGCGATAGGCGGTTCTGCTAATCAACAATTCTTTGACGACGGTTCAAACGGTGACGTAACAGCAGGAAACAACGTCTTCTCATTCAACGCAGGAGTTCCAGCCAACACAACCCCGGGTGCAAAGAGTCTGCCGATTCAGATCTCTGATGCGCAATCACGCACTGCAACTACCTCCATAACTCTAAACGTTCAAGCACCTCCGCCAC
>DATEXA010000492.1:0-5586 GCA_035257465.1 Pyrinomonadaceae bacterium
AATTCTCAGGCTTCCATCGGTGGAGCAGATAACTTTAGTTGATCTAGATCCAGACATGACTTTGCTTTCAAGGAGGTTTCTTCCGCTGGCAGATCTAAATAAGCATTCATTTGATGATCCTCGGGTTCACGTGATAAACCGAGATGCGATGATCTGGTTGGAAGAAGCAACGGACGTGTTTGATGCAGCAATCGTCGATTTCCCTGATCCTAATACATTTGCGCTCGGCAAGCTTTACACGTCTCGGTTTTATAGATTGCTGAAGGCGAGACTGACCCCGACAGCAGCAGTAAGTATTCAATGCACCTCTCCATTGTTTGCGCGCTCGTCATACTGGTGCATCGTTCGCACAATCGAGTCGGCCGGGTTTCATGTCCGTCCATATCAAACTTCGGTTCCCTCATTTGGGATTTGGGGTTTCGCGCTTGCGAGTGTGAACGAGTTTGAAATACCCAAACATGTGCTCTCCGGTTTGCGTTTTCTCGACGATAACTCCGTTTCATCGATGTTTGTGATTCCTATCGATATGTCGCCAGTTGATGTTGAGATCAATCGCTTGGACAACCAGGCATTGGTTCGTTATTACGAATCCGAATGGCGGCATTATGAGTAGGTGAACTTACCTAGAGCATGACTGATCATCTTTTTACAAGGCGTGAAATCCTGACAGCATTTCTTGGAGTACCGGTGGCTCTTGCCGCGTGCAGATCAAGTGTCACGCCTTCATTGCCGGATGGAGAGATTGTCGGTGCGTCTGATGTTATTGGACACAAGATAAGAGATGGATTACGAGTACAACCATCAGCTGATAACTGGGAACGAACACGCGTTGTAATCGTCGGCGGTGGAGTCGCCGGCCTCTCTGCGGCGTGGCATCTACAAAAGAGCGGCTTTGAAGATTTTGTCCTGCTCGAACTTGAAACAGCGCCTGGTGGAACTGCCAGAAGTGGCAGCAGTCCCGAGGCCGTTGTTCCTTATCCGTGGGGAGCTCACTATGTTCCCGCACCCTTGAAAGAAAACCTGAGACTTATTTCCCTCCTCACCGAGATGGGTGTAATTGAAGGAGTGGACCAGGCAGGCAACCCGATCGTTGCTGAACAGTTCCTCTGTAGAGACCCCGAGGAACGAATCTTTTTCAAAGGACGATGGTACGAAGGTCTGTACCTTCATGCGGGTGCCGAAAGACAGGATCTTGCGCAACTCGAAATGTTCAACGCTGAAATCGGCAACTGGGTTGACTGGCGAGACAACAAGGGACGTCGAGCATTTGCAATACCAATTTCTAACAGCAGCGACGATGAGCAGGTAAAAGCACTCGACAAGATTTCTATGAACTCGTGGCTACAATCACGCGGACTCGATTCACCTCGTTTGCGCTGGCTCGTCGACTACGGGTGTCGTGACGATTATGGTCTAACTATAGATCAAACCAGCGCCTGGGCCGGGTTGTTTTACTTTGCCTCACGAGTTACCCACCGAGGCGCAGAATCCCAACCTTTAATTACCTGGCCCGAGGGAAATGGCCACCTCGTTTCCTATTTGTATAGTAAGAGCAAACCGAAGATTAGCCTTGGATTCGCCGCGACTGATGTGATACCGAAAGGTATTGACGGTGAGAATGGAGTTGATGTGGTTGCAGTGGACCACGAGGGCAGCAATGCAAAAGGGTTTCATGCTGATCGAGTCATCTTTGCTGCGCCTCACTTCTTGACGCGATACCTCATCCGACCATTTCGCGAGGATCCACCCTCGTATACATTGGAATTCAAATACGGCGCTTGGATGGTAGCGAACATCGTTCTCCGCGACAGACCAAAAGATCTCGGATTTCCGTTAGCCTGGGACAACGTTCTGTACGAAAGTCCCTCGCTTGGTTATGTTGTAGCGACGCATCAACGCGGCTTAGATCGTGGTCCGACGGTATTCACCTATTACTATCCACTCTGTGATGCAGATCCTCGAGTTGCTAGAACAAGATTGCTAAGCACTGACCGTCGTGGTTGGGCCGACATTGCATTAACCGATCTGGAACGTGCCCATCCAGCGATACGCACCCTATGCACACGTTTGGACGTGATGCGTTGGGGACATGCGATGATTAGGCCGCAACCTGGATTCATTTGGGGAGGCGCTCGGCCCCAGGCACAACATCCGTTTCGTGGAATCCATTTTGCGCACACGGATCTTTCAGGCATCGCGTTATTCGAAGAGGCGCTTGACCACGGAGTTCGTGCGGCCGAGGAGGTGTTGAGTAAACTTAGAAGAGTGTAGCCGTAGCAGTTTTAAAGTCTGATCTCAGCGTTGCGCTTCGTGATAGTTCGTGTGATTTCGTGGATCGTTCTTTTTGTGGCATAAGCGGACGATCCACGAAATCACACGAACCAAACACGATGGGGAATTGGAGGTTTTCACAAACACTCTGAAGCCCGGTGAAACTGTTTGAAGCGAGGCCGACACAAGACATCATGAATGCGGAATTATCCAGATCGCTTCCAGCAACAAATAGTCTGACAACCTCGACGACAACATCCTGGTGGCTCTTTTCGCCACGAGTTGATCTTTTTGCATTTCTAGGCAGTGCGATCGTCTCGCTTGTCGCACTTTGGATAGGAGCGCGGCTTGGTGTTCTCAATGACGACTCACCCGATTGGATCTGGATCCCTTTCGTATTATTAATTGACGTCGCTCATGTATATGCGACCGCTTTTCGTGTTTATTTCGACACCGATGAACTAAAGCGACGGCCGCTGCTTTACTCTGCCGTTCCATTGATTGGTTATGCGATAGGAGTGGCGCTTTATTCAGAAGGTGACTTGTTTTTCTGGAGAGCGCTTGCTTATTTGGCTGTTTTTCATTTCGTCAGGCAGCAATATGGTTGGGTTGCTCTATATCGCGCTCGACTCGATGAGCAAGATATTTGGGGCAAGCTAATCGACTCGTTGGCGATCTATTCAGCAACCATTTATCCACTTGTTTACTGGCATGCCCACTTGCCGCGGCGTTTCTGGTGGTTTCTCAAAGACGACTTCAGCTCTCTTCCTTCCATCTTCTCTCGAGCGTTGTGGCCAGTCTATGTCTCAACACTTCTGTTGTACGCTCTGCGTTCAGTGTATCGAGGGATTGTTCAGGGCAAGATGAATCCAGGAAAAGACATCGTTGTGGCAACGACAGCTCTTTGTTGGTATGTAGGGATTGTTGCGTTCAATTCCGATTACGCATTCACGGTGACGAACGTAGTTATTCACGGGGTGCCCTATCTGGTGCTTGTTTATTGGTACGCGAGTCTCCGTCGTGAGGAAGCTGTTGGTTCGTATCGCATAATTGCGCGCGGACCAATTGTGTTCCTATTGACCCTTTGGCTCATAGCTTATCTGGAAGAGATGTTTTGGGATCGAGGAGTTTGGCACGAGCGTGGTTGGCTATTTGGCAGTGCCTGGGACTTACGGTCACTTAAGGTTTGGTTTGTGCCGCTTCTGGCGTTACCTCAACTTACCCATTATGTGCTTGATGGCTTCATCTGGCGCCGGAAAAATAATCCCGGTTTACGCTTATATTAAAACCTTCCGCAGCGGCGACTTTTCCAGAGGGTTGAAGTGAATGATCGTTTCGTAATTCTAGCTCCCTCACATTCTTTCCTAGTCGCTCTACTCGTTGGATTCTCATTTTGAAACACTCGACCTACGGAAGAGATCTCCATTAGTAGCCCTTCACAATTTACCGGATTTCGCTAGAATTTTCGCCATTGATTAAACCATGTAGGTTCAGGCAGTGGAAGTCGACAAGCACATGTGGCGAAGTATCGAGTCCTCGTTGAAGTTTCTCGGTGCATTGTGCGCTCTTTCGAACACTCTGCAAGCGGAGCAGTTACCTCTTCAAACCTACAGGACAGCCGAAGGACTGCCCCACAATGAGATCAACAGGATCGTTAAAGACTTTTTTTTGGTGTCCCTACCAAAAACCGTCACCACTGTAATCATTGAAGTTAGCCAGATGGATGTTAATCTCCGACGACCGCTAGGATATTGTTCTACAGTGCCGATCACTGCCGCACGACGTAAACGTTTCCCAGTCGCGTCGTTTTCTCGCCACAGAAATTCCCACACGGAAGGTCCATTTTTGCGCTTCGTACATCTGAGATGCCCACGTTAATGTCGTATCGTCATACTTATCCTCCAGTTCCTGCAACTCGACTGTGATAACTACGCGGAATGGCGCCGCCACGCAAACGTACCCAGTTGATTCACGCAGTCTGAAGGATCTTCATAATGACTAGTTTAGTTTCCAATAGATCACTTCCAATCTCCACCTAAGAGGTTTGTGTGAGTGAATTGTTTTGGGATTCAGAATCGCAAAAAGTGATGGTAAGATGTGGCACACAGTTTGGCACACAAAAATGTGCTGAACGTGCAGTTGAAGCAGTGGATGCAGCGCATGCAGTGCGAATTTTTCCGAGGAAATTTAGTGCTTGTTGATTTTAAAAGAGTTGGCCCACCGTAGAGCACTACTTGACACGGTAGGGGTCTGGGGTTCAAATCCCCATGCGCCTACCATTGTTTTCAATAACTTAGCGCAGTTCATCGCATTTCGCGTTACGCCAAATCAGAGTCGAGAAATCTCACGGTTTCGCTTGGGTTCGCCCCAACGCTCCTCCGTTGCGCTCAGTAATCAACCGAAAAATCTTATCCAGAATTGCCCTACAAGACGTTTTTGGCAAGCAACCCGACCAATGTCATGGACCATTCGGACACTGATTTATGGCATTCGGCGCCAAATTCTTGACGATTGCCCCAGAAAATCATGGGAAAGTAAGGATCTAGACTCCCTTTATTATTCCCCACCGATAACTCAACTACCTTGGCGTTTCTTTCAAGCCCAAAAACCGAAAGCCCGTTTTGGAAGCAGATTGTAGCAATCGATTTTCTGATAGTGAGGACCTTGAATTTCCGCTTGCTGTTCGTATTTGTTGCGCTGAGCCATGAGCGGCGACACGCGACTCACTTCAACGTGACGGAGCATCCGACCGCCGAATGGACGGCGCGGCAAATCGCTGAAGCGTTTCCCTGGGATAGCGCCCCGGAATATCTGTTGCATGATCGTGATTGTATTTATGGAGTAGCATTCCGTCAGCGAGTGAGCGAAATGGGAATTCACGAAATTCTGACAGCAGCGAGAGCGCCATAGCAGAACGCGGACATGGAGCGCTTCATTGGTACGGTGCGTTGAGAGTGTCTGGACCACATAATCATCTTCAATGAATCTTCTCTGAAACGCATTCTGACAAGCTACTTTGAATACTATGAACACTCACGAACGCACCTGTCATTGGAAAAAGATCCACCGGCCTCAGGTGCCGTTCAGGGGTCCGAGTCGGGTAGAGTGGTCGAGTTACCTCAGGTAGGTGGTGTCCCTACCAAAAACTCCGTTGCCACTGTAATCATTGAAGTTAGTGGCATCGGTTGTTAATCTCCGTCGAATATGAACTATCTGGCCTACTCATTAATTCTTATGCTGCGGTCCTGTTTCCGAACGCGTGCAAGGATGCAAATAGAGATTCTCGCTCTCGTCATCAACTTGCAGTGTTACAGC
>DATEXA010000493.1:0-57175 GCA_035257465.1 Pyrinomonadaceae bacterium
TCTTCGATACGAACGCCGATGCCTTTGTACTTTTCGAAAGCTGGACGAACTGCTGTCTTAAACTTGTCCCAGTCTTCCTGCTTCCAGCCAAACGGCAAATAGTCGAACGCATCCAGGCGAACGTAAATGCCGGGTTCATTCGTGAACACTACTCCCGGTTCAAACTTCGCGCCGCCACCTACGTCATGCACATTCATCCCCAACCAATGTGAAGTACCATGCATAAACCAGATGCGGTACTGATTCGAATTTTTGTCCGTGATCAGACCAAGCTTCAGCAATCCATCCTTAACCACTTCCGTTCCGGCTCGGCCCACGTCGGAAAGTGTCGCGCCAGGCTTTGAAGCCTTTGCCACAGCCTCCTGCGCGTCGTAAACGATCTGGTAAACCGCCGCCTGCACGGGAGAGAATTTTCCGTTGACGGGAAAGGTCCTCGTGATGTCCGCCGAGTAATGCTCATACTCTGCACCGACATCCATTAACAAAAGCTCGCCTGTCTTAACTGGCCCTTGCGATTCTTCGTAATGCAGCGTCGTCGCATTTGGCCCGCAGCCTACGATGTCCGGATAACCCCAGTTGTCGGCGTTACGCAGTTTGAAGGTGTAAGCCATCACCGCGTCAACTTCGTATTCCCATTTGGCATCGCCTGCTGCAGCCCATGCTCGCTCGTGTGCTTCAGTACTGATATCAATTGCGTGTTGCAATAAGCGCAATTCGAGTGGCGACTTCCTTAGTCGCATGTCAGTAAAGATTGGCCATGAGTTCTTTAAGCTGTAACCAGATGCGGTCTTGACCCAGTCGGTGGCGAAGCGTTGTTCCTGCTTGTACTCTCGACTCTCCATTTCACGAGTCATTAAGAGATAGACGGACGCTTCGTTCTTACCAGCCGCGTCAAGCAACGGTTCAAAGCCGTTTCCATTTGCCATCGTCGTTCCCGCGGGCAGATCCGACATGAAGATGTTCTCCGCTTTTGGCCGGTAAGGTTGGCGATTTCTTAAAGCATCGATGAATGGTTTGAACTCGTTCGCTTCCCAAATCTCCTTCACTCCCGAAACCTGATTTGCTTCCTGCGGGCTGTACATGTGACCAGTCCAGGTCTCGGCTGCTGGATTCCGTTTCGGTAGGAACAGAATTTCAGGTGTTTGAGCATTGCCCGGTAGCAAGACAAGTGTCGCACCTCTTTGCTTCAGGTTCGTCAGATAGTAGAGGTTATTTTCCTGACGATACTGATAGTCGACATCGTTTGTATAAACTCGCGGTTCGGTACTAAACAATATCAGCAAAGACTTGTTGCCAATGCTCTGGGCCACGCGCGTTCTGCGTTGAGCCAATTCAGCCAGTCTCTCTTTTTCATCAATCACTGGGGTCGGCGGCGTGATGCGAATGACTGTGGGAGTCGTCTTGGTCTCCGCACTCGCCCGCGAACCAACCGGCAACAAGACTGCCAGAGTTGTAAAAACCGCAACCACAGCAAAGACCAGACGAATCTTCATAGACTTACTCATTTGCGTCTCCTCGAAACTAAAAGAATATTCAGCGAGAAAGGATTTCCTTGGAGTGCGGTGCCCCCGCACCGCTTTCGTAAACCCAGGGCGCGAGTAGCGATGGCTATACCAAAGCGGTGCAGGGGCACCGCACTCCAAGGAGATAAATCATGGAGTCGGAGATCGACGCCGATTCTGCGGCGGATTAAGAACCTGACGACGACCATCCGGGCCGATGAAGACACGCGATCCGTCAGGCGTCGAGATCACTTGCGAACCATCGGGAAACTTACGAATAACTACTCCACCTGGCATTACCTGAACAGTAGGTACGCCCTTCGGCCTCATTTTATTGCGGCCTCGACCAGGGATTGTTGAAGGTGTCGTTGTCGGATCCCTCGGAACGTCCGGAGGGTTTTCTGGTCGTTCTGCCTCGTGTTCACTACCACTTGAAGGAGTCGCCGGCGCAGGCTCCAGCGTTGATTGTTTCCTGGGTTGTGGTTCTGGCGTTGCGACTCTTTTCGGAGTCTTTGACTGCGTCGCTGTTGGTTTTGGTTCAGGTGCTGGAATCGTAATTCGATTCTGACCTGGATCTACAACCGGTTCAGTAGCTAGGGGACTCGCGATCGGCGATGGTTTTTGTGTTGCCGACTCCAACTGCACAACTGCACCATTCGGCTTACGTGTAACATAGAAACCCAAAACACAAGCGGCAATTACTGCCAAAGCACCACCTGACAAAACCCAGGGCAGGATACGACGACGCGCTCCCGAACTCAGGGGCCGCACTACTGTAGTCTCGCCAGCAGCAACCGTCGGCTGTCTATCGATCAAACGAGTCGTCTCTGATGCTATGGTTGCAGCAACAGGAGGACGCAAAACCGTTTGGGCTTCGCCACGATTGATTACAGTGGAGGTCTGTTCGGTTCTATGGAGCGCCTTGCGCATTTCCGAAGCGCTTGCAAAACGCTGATCACGATTCTGCGCCATCGCCTGCTCTAGAATATGACTAACTTCAGGAGCTACTGCTGGATTCAGATCGCTAGCGGAAAGCAATGGATCAGGTTGACCATTGACCAGTGCGGCGGCGCGAGTCAGTGCATCAGGTGGTTTCGTTCCCGTGAGCAGGTGATAAATCGTCGCTGCCAGTGAATACAGATCGCTACGTGAATCCGTGCCCAGTCCTTGAATCTGTTCAAGTGGAGCGTAGTTCGGAGTGTAGCCAAAGATGCTTGCCGCGGTTGTGATACGTGAAACCTCACCTGACTGCCCCTTTGCCAAACCAAAGTCGAGCAGAATGATCTGCCCCCGTGAGGTCAGTTTAAGATTTTGCGGCTTGATATCACGGTGCACGATCTGCGGATCTTGCGTGTGCAGATAGTCGAGCGCATCCAACAACAGATCCGCCCAGGTTAGTACTTGCTCTGCCGGAAATGGTCCCTGTCGCCGGACCATCATCTCTGAAAGGTCGTCTCCCGGAATAAACTGCATTACTAGAAACTGCCCTTCGCCTTCAGAAAAATGGTCACTTACGCGAGGCAAAGCTGGATGATGCAAGCGTGCAAGTAATCGAGCTTCACGTTCGAACTGCTTTCGCAGACGCTCGTCTGCAAAAAACGTCTCCTTCAATGCCACCGTCGTATCGAGTCTTTGGTCGATGGCTTCGTAGACCGTACCCATTCCGCCCTGACCCAGCTGGCGAACAATGTTGTAACGGCCTTGAAGAACTGTCTGTGGCGCTAACATCCGTCTATCTTAAAAGCCCAAATTTTTGAACGAAATTGACTACTCGAAGGTCGATCAACTTCAACGAGAACGCAGTGCGAGCATTATACACAGCGTCAGATGAACAAGAAATCTTGTGTTTTTAATGACTATCGGCTTCAGTTTCTTCACTGCTGAAGGAGGACTTAAGGTAATGACCCTCATCTGCCGTTGAGGCTGGCAACGCAACGGTTTCCGAGCCTGCTTACTGCCTTAGACAATCCGTCAGGGGTTTTATGCATTGAGTGATTGTCATCTTTGCGCGTATGCTACGACGCGTGAGTGACACTTCCGACGTAATCGACATAGGACCACGCAAACGTAAACGATGGAGAATCGTGATCCTGGTCTTTCTCGCGCTCGCTCTCCTAACAATGTCCCGCGTGCTCTCCGTCTACCTTTCAGCGCTGTGGTTTGAATCGCTCGGGTACTCGGCTGTCTATTGGTACATCTTCAAACTTAAGGCGGCCCTCTTCGTCGGCGCCGCTGTTTTAACTGCTCTGATTCTCAGTTCAACTTTTTGGCTCTTTCAGAGACTCTTTGGCTCTGCCGCATTTGAACAACGAACGATCATCCTCAACAACCAGCCATTTCAGTTTTCACCTGCAAAAGTAATACGGCCGGTGGGCTGGTTGGTATCTGCTTTCTTCGGATTGGTCTATGGACTGGCCATCAAAGACGATTGGCAACAGTTCGCGTTATTCACACATCAACCCGCCACAGGTGAAACCGATCCAGTCTTCGGAAAGACACTGGGCTTCTATTTGTTCTCCCTTCCCTGGTATGAGTCGCTTAGCACCTGGCTGCTTGGTGTCACGGCAATAATTCTCCTCGCCGCATTTGCATACTCGTTGCTCGGTTTGCCGCAGAGAGTTTTGAAACCAAGTGTCCGTTGGTCATCTGGAGCAGCGTTTCGGGGAGTGTGTTGTGCCCTCGCGCTTTTCCTCGTCTTTTTAAGTTGGCGAACTTACCTGTCGCGTTTTCCCTTCCTATGGGACGATCACCAAACCTTTTCCGGAGTGACATACACGGAAGCTCATTTCGTGCTGCCGGCACTCCTCCTGGTGTCTATTGCTTTGCTGATTGCCGCAGTTATTTCACTGGTGAATGCGTTCACAGTGCGCCGTCTTAGTGTCTTGTTAATTGCGATTGCATTACCGGTCAGCGTCTATGTGATCGGAGTTGTCCTGGTCCCCTCGTATGTGCAGAGCTTTATCGTCAAACCGAATGAACTTGATCGGGAAACACCATTCATCACTCACAACATTGAGTGGACTAAACGAGGGTTTGGTCTAGATCAGATCGAGTTACGTGATTTTCAGGCCGAGGGCAATGTCGAGGCACTCGATCTACAAAACAACCTGGATAGCCTCAATAACATTCGACTCTGGGACTGGCAGGCACTTCAGGATACGCTCAAACAAATCCAGGCAATCCGCACATACTACGACTTTCAGGATGTCGACGTAGATCGGTATGTGACCTCGGGTCGCATCCAGCAAGTAATGATTGCCCCAAGGGAGATCAACGACGCCAAGCTCCCGGAGTCGTCGAGAAACTGGGTAAATGAACGACTCATCTATACGCACGGATATGGCGTGACGATGAACACGTCGAACGGCTTTACGCCAGAAGGTCTTCCTCAGTTTTTGGTGTCAAACATGCCGATCGAGTCGACGTCGACTGAGATTAAAGTAACGCGCCCGGAGATCTACTTTGGCGAACTCACGGATCGTTATGTTTATGTGAAAACGAAACAAAAGGAGTTTGATTATCCGCAAGGCGACGCCAACAACTACACAACCTACCAGGGAACAGGTGGCATCAAGATCGGTGGCGCGTTGCGCAGGATGTTGCTGGCATGGGCCGTTGGTGATCTCTCGAAGCTTCCCTTCTCTGATGATGTCACCAGTGAAAGTCGAATTCTGATTAACCGGCGGATTACAGAAATCGTTAACGGAGTCGCTCCCTTTCTTACTTACGACAAAGACGCTTACATCGTAGTTTCTGCCGAGGGACGTCTTTACTGGATCATTGACGGCTTTACTCAGTCGTCGAGTTTTCCGTATTCAAGTCATCATGACTTCGGTGACAGACACGTTAACTACATTCGAAACTCTGTGAAGGTCGTAATCGACGCGTACAACGGCAACGCTCGGTTTTTCGTTTTTGACAAACAGGACCCAATCATTTCCGCTTACCAGAGAGTTTTTCCAACACTATTTGAAGATGCCGACAAAATGCCTGTCGATTTACGATCACACATCAGGTATCCGGAGACATTGGTACGAACCCAGGGTGAAGTCTATGGTCTCTATCACACGCAAAATGCGAAGGTCTTCTTTCAACGTGAGGACGTCTGGAGCGCTGCGAATCAGATTCGAGTAAACGAACAACGTCAAAAGGCGCCCGTTCCAATCGACCCTTATTATGTACTAATGCAACTTCCGGGAGAGCAGAAGAAGAACGAGTTTGTGATGATTCTTCCGTTCACACCCGCTAACCGAAACAACATGATCGGGTGGATGGCAGGGCGTTGTGATGCTGAGCACTACGGAAAACTTCTCGTCTACAACTTCCCCAAGTCACGCTTGATTGACGGTCCGCTTCAAATCGAAGCTCGAATCGATCAAAACGCTCAGCTGTCTGGACAGTTCACTCTTTGGAATCAGCAAGGTTCCACAGTTATCCGTGGTCATCTACTCGTGATCCCAATTGGGCATTCGCTGCTTTACGTCGAACCGATCTATTTGCAAGCGAACACAAGCCCGATGCCTGAACTCCGATTGGTCGTCGTGGGCACTCAGGAGAAACTGGGCTACGGCCAAAGTTTCACCGAAGCGATGACTAGCTTGTTAGGACAGCCGATGACGTTGGGCCCGTCAGTGAGCGAGGAGAAACAGAAGGCAGAGCAAAAACCGAACGAGACTGCCGCGCCACAACCGTCACCATCTCCGGCAACCACGCAGAATCTAGGGCAATTGGTTGAGAGGGCTATTCAGGAATTTGACGATTATCAGCGACTAACGTCGCAAGGAAAGCTTGGCGAGGCTGGACAAAAACTCGAACAGCACAAACGAACACTGGAAGAGATCAAGAAATTAAGTGGTAAGCAGTAACGTGCTCTCTCGCGATCAGCCGCCCATCCTCTGTTTCAACTTATTTGCTTTCGCGACCGCGCCCTTGTGTTCGGCCACATACTGCGGATCCGGAGTCATCGTAAGGATCTCCTCAATCAACTTCTTAGCTTCAGCATCTCGATGTTCAGATTGGTAAGCCTCTGCAAGGTAATATTTCATTAGCGAGTTGTCCGGTGTGATTGCGAGACCTTTTTTTAAGTAATCAATTGCCTTTGACGTGTCGCCTCCCAGGACCTTAGGCGCCTTTAAGTAGAGGCGACCGAGACCAAGATAGGCACTGCCTCCCTGAAACTTATCGTCGATCTTAATAACCGTTTCCATTTCATTGCGAATGTCCTGCACGGCAGCGAGCCCAGCAAGCGTGCTCCGTTCTGCATCACCACCGTAGTTTGCGCCAAGCCAGAAATGACCTTCCGGTCTCCCGCCTTGAAGTCTTACTGCCGACTTGCCTGACTCGATTCCAGCCCGAAACATATCTTCAGCTTCATTGTCGTTGTCAGTATTGTCCCCAACAAAGAAGGTCGCGCGGGCAAGTTTCCAGGCTGCGTCATAGTTCCCATAATCGGCGGTAACAGCTTGTCGATAGGCCGCCACGGCAACGCGTGCCTTCGCCATATCTTCCCGACCCTCATACAAACGGTCACCTTCGGCGATCTTTGCCACAGCAGTCTTTTCGTCTCCGGAATCGATAGCATTCTGGGCAACGGTGGGTGCCTTATGGCACGCAGACGCCAAAAACAGACACGTAACGATGCCCGAGCTGGCGATAACAATCCTTAATTTTGCTGAGTAATTTGACGAAATCTCCATTCACAACCTCCGATTGTCTAGCTATGACATACAGTTTGTAATACTTTTACCCTCGTTATCAAATTCGCAGTTGAATACGGTATAGTGGTCGCCATTAAAGCAGCGCCGAAGTCAGAACGGCGCCAAATCGGAATCCGGAGGACGAGCTTGGCAGCGGCAGCATTCTACGATTTGGAAGGAACTTTGGTGAGCACGAATCTCGTGCATACCCTCGGCTTCTACGCCAAACGACAAACCACTCTACTCCAAAGCTTCAGCAAGAGCGCAACCACTTTCCTTAGCCTGCCGGTCTTCGCAATCACCGATCAGTATAGCCGAAAAGTTTTTAACGACTTGTACTTCAAGCGGTACAAGGGTCAGTCGGAAGATCGCCTTCGTTACTTTGCCCAAGATCTCTTTGAAGAAGTTATAAAGCCGGCGGTTTTCCCCGGAACCTACGAACTAATTGAGAAATCAAGGAGTCTCGGACTGCGGCAGGTAGTTATCACTGGTGCACTCGACTTATCGGTAAAGCCGTTGATGCAGCATCTGGAAATAACTGAGTTTGTGACCAATCGACTCGAATTCGTTAACGGCCTCGCCACGGGCCGGTTGTTGCCGCCTGTGATGGCGGCCGCAACAAAGGCATCATGGATTCGGACCTACAGCGAACGCGAGGGAATCAGCCTCAGCGATTCGTACGCTTATACCGACAGCATGAGTGATCTACCAATGCTCTCAGTTGTTGGTCACCCGGCAGTCGTTAATCCTGACATGCGTTTGCGCCAGGCGGCGCTACACCACGATTGGCCAATCCTGAATCTGAAGTAATACACGTTCGCACTAATAAATTCATGGCTCTCCAACTCCGCAAGAAAACGCACGAATCAGTTATTTACATAGACCGCGATAGCGCTCCGCGAATAATCCCTTCAGGCGAAGACTTTATCCTCGAGGATCTGCCAATTGGCACTCGGGTGCTCTATCCCAATCCGCCGATCAAAGGACTGCCAAACCGCGAAGCAGCAATTCGTTATGCACTAAATCATCCGCACGATTGCGATCCGTTATTCGCGCAGCTGGAGCCCGGAATGCGAGTGACAATCGCAGTAGATGACATCAGTTTGCCATTACCACCAATGGCAACTCCCGACATTCGCCAAACAATTCTCGAGATTGTGGTGGACATGCTGACGGGTCACGGTGTTGACGATATTCACATCATCATCGCCAATTCGCTCCATCGAAAGATGACCGAATGGGAAATGAAACGAATGGCGGGGCAGCGAGTCTTCGATGACTATTACCCGGACCGCTACTACAACCACGACGCCGAATGGGCCGATGGAATGGTGAAGATCGGCGAAACCAAGCACAAAGAGGTTCTCAATCTCAATCGTCGGGCGGCGGAAAGTGATCTACTCATCTACGTGAACCTCAATTTTGTCCCGATGGATGGCGGTCACAAGTCGGTCGGCGTTGGATTGTGCGACTACGAATCGCTCCGAGCGCACCATGAACCACAAACGATACGCGACTCCGATAGTTATATGGATCCGGCTCGTTCTGAACTTAATCGTAAATGTATTCGCATCGGCAAACTGGTCGACGAAAACATCAACGTATTTCACATTGAAACGGCAATCAATAATCGAATGTATGGCAGCGACATGGATTTCCTTATCAAAAATGAGGATGACTTCACTGCATTTGATCGGATGAAGTTTGAAGCCATGCGCTACACAATGGGGAAACTGCCTCGTTCAGCCCGGCGTAAGCTCCTGCACTCTCGGCCGGCTCAATACGAGATGATTGCCTGTCATGCCGGGAAGACTGAACCGGTGCATGAAAAAATCGTTGCCAAGGGATTCGAGCAATACGCCATTCCAATTCGGGGTCAAGCAGATATTCTGATTACAGGCATCCCCGACATTTCACCGTACAACGTTTACTCGATTCTCAACCCTCTTCTCGTCCAGGTGATGGCACTTGGATATCACTTTAACTTCTATCGAAACAAACCATTGCTGAAGAAAGGCGGTGTCCTGATTCTTCAGCATCCCTGCTTCGACGACTTCGATCATCAGTTTCATCCGAGCTACATCGAGTTCTTCAATCGCCTGCTTCCGGAAACACGCGACGCGTTTGTGCTTCGTGAAAAATATGAACGCGAGTTTGCCAACAACCCGAGCTATGTCGAGATGTATCGTCGCGGTAACGCGTACCACGGAGCGCATCCGTTCTTCATGTGGTACTGGGGCGAAAACGGCCGCCAACACATTGGCAAAGTGATCGCGGCCGGCGCCGAGAACGTTCACGTGCCCGCAATTCTTGGTTGGGAACGAGCTGACAATCTGACTGAAGCAATTGCGATGGCTCGAAGCTACATGGGTAATTCGGCCGAGATAACGATGTTGCATCAACCAATGATCGGCATTGCTGACATGGAATAAGACGTCGTCCGACGAACTTTAGTTTGTCGCGGCACGGACAACACTAAACCTCGACAAACTAAGCTCGTCGGACACCGGTACAAGTTATGAAGTTATCACCCACGGAAATTTACAAGGATCGGAAGATCTTTTTGATCGGGAGTACTGGCTTTCTAGGCAAAGTCACACTCAGCATGTTGCTCCATCGCTTTCCGAATGTTGGGAAGGTATACGTAACCGTACGCGCACGCTCACAAGAAGAGTCTGAAGTCCGCTTCTGGAACAACATCATTACGGCCCCGCCTTTCGATCCATTACGAGATCGATACGGCAACGCACTCGAGGGTTTCATTCGCGACAAGGTCGTGGTCAGGGGTGGCGACATTGGAGAAACAAACCTTGGCTATAGCGAAGAAGAAGCTCAAGCAATCGCCGACGATATCGATATTGTCATCAACTCCGCTGGCAACGTCACATTCAATCCAACTCTTGAAAGCGGGCTCCGCACAAACGTAGTCGGCACGCAAAACGTTGTAGCATTTGCTCGCCGTATGAAGCGACCGACACTGGTTCACGTGTCGACTTGCTTTGTTGCGGGTAACCGGTCGGGCGCAGTCTGGGAAAGTGATTCTGTTCTCGGCTACTTCCCTCGTAAATCCGAAATGCCGGGCGTCGAGTTTTCAGTCGATCAAGAGATCGCCGACTGCGCCAAACTCGCTGACCGTGTTCGCGAAGAAGCTCGTGATGCAATGATGACTGCGCGATTCCGCGAACTCGCCCGCAAGCGCCTCCGTGAAGAAGGACGCGATGTGGATGATCCGGACGCGCTCGGCTTGGCGGTAGCACGCGAACGAAAGGTCTGGACTCGGACCCGTCTCACAGATCTCGGCGTAGAACGAGCGGCTTATTGGGGCTGGCCCAACATCTACACCTACACAAAGTCACTTGGTGAGCAGCTCGTTGCCGCGGAAACCAAGATGGTCAGAAGTATCGTTCGACCAAGCATTGTTGAATCTGCGCTCTCATACCCGTTCCCGGGCTGGAATGAAGGCTTCACGCCCACAGCGCCGATAATTTTTCTTATCAGAAAGGGTCAGACGCTGATTCCGGCAAACGAGAAACTCATTCTTGATAACACGCCTGTTGACCAGGTTGCTTCCGTGATGCTCGCAGTGTCAGCTCAAGCCTGCGTTGAAGAACCACGTCTTGTATTTCAGGCGGCCACCGGCGATTCGAATCCCAACAACATGGAAAGAATTATTGGTCTCGTCGGACTCGACAAACGACGTCACTTCCAGGAAAAGGATACCGGCAACAAAATCATCAACAGAATCGCCGCGCGCATGGAACCGCGCCCTGTTACGACTGACTACTACGAAAAAACCTCGGTACCGATGTTCAATGCGACGGCCAGGAAGGCGTCGTCGTTATTAGACAAGGTAAGGCCGCGTTGGGGCGGCGGCAGAGTTGGTGAGGCAATCGATCGGGTAAAGAGCGGTGTGGAACGCGTCGAAGAGCTCACCAGAGAAACTACCGAAGCGTTCGATATGTTTCGACCATTCACTATCGAGAACGCATATATTTTCAGGTCCGATAACGTCCGTTCACTCTTTGAGCGCATAGGCGAAGACGAACGCTCGCTGCTTACGTGGAATCCGGAAAACTTTGACTGGCATGACTACTGGCTCAACATTCATCTTCCGGGTCTTACGAAGTGGGTCTTTCCAACACTTGAAGACGAGATGCGTGCTCAGCCGAAGCGCGTCTACACCTATCGTGATCTGCTCGAACTGTTCGAGACCTCAACCAAACGCCACGCTACGCGCGTTGCCATGCGCATCGAACGTGATGGGCGCAAGGAGCAATACACTTACGAAGACCTGCGTGAACTGGCTACTCGGGTCGCTGGATTTCTCGCCAGCCAGGGCATCAAATCCGGCGACCGCGTGATGCTGGTGAGTGGCAATTCTCCTGAGTGGGGGATGACCTACTTTGGAGTCCTGAAGGCCGGAGCGACCTGTATTCCGTGCGACCCCGAAAGTTCAACTAACGAAATTCTTAATTTTGCCAGGGCTGGCAACGCAGCGGGAATCATCGTCAGTGAAGCAATCGATAACGATCATCCGGACTTGCGAAAGTCACTGGAAGCTCAGGGCACGACACGCGTATGGACATTTGAAGAAGTGTTTGCGATGCCTGATCAGGCAACCGAGGACCAACGCATTGCGATGCTTCCGCAGAAAGTACACGCTCAAAGTGTCGCATCGTTGATTTTTACTTCCGGTACGACGGGTCAACCAAAAGGAGTCATGCTCTCGCACCGCAATCTTACGAGCATGGTCTCAATGCTCTCGTCCGTCTTTGATATGACAACCCGCGATGGCGTGCTTTCAGTTCTTCCACTTCATCACACTTTCGAATTTTCGACCGGGTTTCTTACTCCGCTGAGCCGCGGCGCACAAATCACTTACCTTCCCGACCTAACGAGTGATGCTCTGGCAAAGGCGATTAAGAACGGCCACGTTACGGGCATGGTCGGCGTTCCGGCACTTTGGGAACTCCTTCATCGACGTATCAAAAATCGCTTGTATGAGCGTAGCGATTGGATTGGTAAGACGGCTGAAAACCTCATACGCGCGAATGCGTGGTTGAGAGATAAGACACCTTTGAACTTTGGGCAGGTAGTGTTCTATCCGATTCATGAAGGGTTAGGCGGTCGAATTCGCTACTTCATAAGTGGCGGGTCTGCCTTGAGCGAAAAAATCCAGCGTGATTTTCACGGACTCGGTTTCACGATCCTGGAGGGTTATGGTCTCACCGAGGCTTCACCGGTTTTGACGGTGACTCGTCCAGAGAATCGCATACTTACGGGCACGGTTGGAAAGCCTTTGCCGGGAGTTGAAGTTCGCATTGCAGATCCAGACTCCAACGGAGTTGGAGAGGTTGTTGCTCGCGGTCCAAACGTCATGTTGGGCTACTACGAGGATGAGGCCGCGACTCGTAAGACACTCATCGAGCGCTGGCTTTATACCGGCGACTTAGGTCGTGTCGATGATGATGGGAATTTGTACCTCGTCGGTCGCTCGAAAGAAATCATTGTCGATACCAACGGTAAGAACGTTTACCCGGATGAGCTGGAAGAACTCTATGAAGCCTCACCTTACATAAAAGAACTCAGCATCGTCGGGTTACCTGAAGGCATTGGTGAGAAGGTCGCCTGCATTGTTGTCCCGGACGACGAGTACGACATTTCACTTTCGCGCGTTGAAATGCATCGATTCATTGAGGAGCACTTCCGCGAGGTCTCAGCTTCTCTGCCCTACTACAAACGCGTCAAGGTTCTGCACTTCACAGATATTGAGTTGCCGCGGACTGCCACACGCAAAGTGAAACGTCGCGAAGTTGTTCAGATTTTGGAATCGCTCGAACAAAGCGAAAAAAGTGGACGTCGCTCAATAACGAAGGAAGTGACGGATTCGGATTCGATTTGGTTGATGGGGTTGGTGGCGACGGTCGCTAATCGGCATCGTTCCGAAGTGTCAATTGATTCAAGGCTAAGCGATCTTGGTTTTGACAGCTTAATGTTTGTGGAACTGGCCACCTCGATAGAAAACGCCGGCGGTTCAATCTCCGCGCCGGAACGCTTCAATGAAGTTCAGGACATCCGAGAACTGGTTAGTGTCGTTAGTAGGCGTGGAGGAAGTGCTTTCAAACAGGAACTAAGAACAGAGGAACGGGAGAAGAGCGACGAGATACATATTCCTTCATTCATTAAGAGCGTGGGGAATAAAGCCGGAGACGCGTTGCAGCGCTTGTTCTACGATCAGTTTTTGCAAACGCACTACGAGGGACAATCCAACATCCCGCCACATACAAACTTTCTTGTAGCTGCGAATCATTGTTCACACCTCGACATGGGATTGACCAAGATGGCCCTGGGTGAGGCCGGCACTGACCTCGTCGCTCTGGCTGCGGCAGACTACTTCTTCGATACGAAATACAAGCGCGCAGTGATGGAGAACTTTACTAACCTGGTGCCGATGGAACGCACAGGTTCTTTGCGTCAGTCCTTACGACACGCGCGGTCTTTTCTTGACCGCGGCTACAACGCACTCATCTTCCCCGAGGGCACACGTTCCGTCACAGGCATTATGGCCGACTACAAACCGGTGATTGGTTATTTGGCTCTACATGCAAAGGTGGGCGTTCTACCGATGTACCTGCAGGGCACGTACGAAGCGATGCCGAAAGGCACCACTATCATAAAGAATCGTGACATTAGTGCTCGCATCGGCCGTTTCTTACCCTACGAAGAACTCGAAGAGATGACCCAGGGGATGGCCCGTTCCGAGGCTTACCGCTTGATCGCTGCGCTTGTTCGTCATGAAGTTGTCAACCTGCGTGATCGAACGCGCGACATCTTTGACGCCAAGCACCTGCGCAATCAAATGAAGAACGAGCGAAGAACTCCGTTGATAGAAAGTGAAGAGGTAGAAGAAAGCGCCGCCTCGATGATTTAAGCGAAAACAATATCCACAGATACGCCGATTACGCCGATTGACTTTTGAACGACTCGATTAGAACGTCTTTCGCAAAGAAATCTGCGTAATCGGCGTAATCTGTGGATGAACTTTCTTTCAAGACGAATGCCAACCAAGACACCAATCAAACGCACAGCACGCATGACCACACTGCCTTCCAGCACGAAGCGTCGCGCTGCTATTGAGAAGCGTCAGCGTGCAGCAACGTTGATTACAGGTGGTACCGGCTTTCTGGGTTCGCATCTCGTGCGACAGTTGATTCAGGAAGGCTCCAGGGACATTAGAGTCATGGCCACGTCGATTCCTGATTGGCTGATTAACCTGGGCGTCGAAACTTTTGAAGGGTCGATTACAAATGCCGAAGATGTGAAACGGGCAGTCGAGGGCATTCGCGACGTCTATCATCTTGCGGGCAAGGTTTCGCGAGAGAGAAAAGATTCCCGCGAGATGTTCGAAATTCATGTGGAAGGCACGAGATTGCTTTGCGACGCCGCGAAGGATGCCGGTGTAAAGACGGTTGTCGTGGCGTCGACCAGTGGGACGTTGGCGGTCACGAATGAGGGAGATTTGATCCCCGATGAAACCTATCCGCCTCCACTCGAAATCATTTCGCGCTGGCCTTACTACGCCAGTAAGGCTTACCAGGAAGCCGCCGCGCTCGAGCGTTTCAACGGCAAGGGGTTGCGACTAGTGATCATGAATCCCAGTTTGTTGTTGGGACCGGGTGATGAGCGTTTGAGTTCAACCAAGGTTGTGCTGGATTTCATGGCCCGCAAGATCGGAGCGGTGCCGACTGGTGGTGTAAGTTTCGTCGATGCGCGCGACGCGGCAGCAACCTTCCTAACGGCCATGAAAAAAGGTCGGCACGGTGAACGTTATCTGCTAGGCGCGGCAAATTGGACTTTCACAAAATTCTTTGGCAGGCTCGAACGTCTCACCAAAGTATCGGCACCACGCCTTGCGTTACCGTCAAGGTTAGCAATCACTGGCGCCAACCTGGTCGACTCGCTTTTCAAGCAGTGGGATTGGGCTTCACCCGTCGACCCAGGCGCAATCGAGATGGCACAGTACTTCTGGTATCTCAACTGCTCAAAGGCTGTCCACGAGTTGGGGTTCAGACCACGCGACCCAGGCGAGACGCTTCAAGACACAGTTTCCTATCTTCGCGAGAATTTTCTTGGCGGAAATGCATTTGGAAAGTGACGAAGCAACCTCAGTCGCTTACAACTCTACAAACTAGAGTGCATGTCCCCAATTCGTCGGGGCGTCCCACGTAAATCATCAAGATCAGTATGTAAACCATTAGATCACGAATGCTGGGACGGCCACGGAGCGCCGATCCTACGAAATGCGTTGGAGCTCTTCGATGCGTCCTCATCTTCCACTCGTGCTCGCTGTTTTGTTGCTCTTGATTTCTTTATCCACCACAACTACTGCGCAAAGCGATCAAACAGTCCTGCAACCCGGCACTCCCCTCCAACGAACAATTAGTCCAGGCGAGTCTCACACTTTCACAATCGATTTGAGCGACGAACAATATCTTCAGTTCGTAGTGAATCAACACGGCGTTGACTTGATCGTGCGTGTGTTTTCACCAACCGGCAAGAGCCTCGGAGACTTCGATACACCTAACGGAGCTGAAGGTCCGGAGAACGTCGCGATCGTTGCCGTTTCGGGTGGCTCGTATCGGATCGTCGTTTCACCACTCGACTCTAACGGCGTTCGTGAACCTGGCAAGTATGAAATCAAGACCATAGAAATTCGACAGGCCACCGACCAGGAATTGAAGGTCGGGAAGAATGACGAGACACGGAAGGCCAAGGGCCTGGCGCTACTCAACGACATAGTTGACTCGATTCCCGAAATCCGCTTGCCCCAAACTCGTTTGCGAGTGAAGTTGCAGAGTGCGAGCGTGCTTTGGACTATTGACGAAAAGAAGGCAGCCAAACTGCTAGCAGAGGGCTTAACAGAATGTCGAGACTATCTCGCCAGCTTAAAGCCGGGTGATGATTCCTATGAACAGGCATACCAGTGGGTGCAACGCCTTCGCTTTGAAGCGGTGCAGACTGTAGCGTTTCACGATCCAGAAGAAGCACTCAACTTGTTCAGGGCCACTCGTAACCCAATTGACCGTGACGCAGTTCGCGACGACCAGGAGTCTGAGCGACAGTTTGAGATGTCGCTAGCAGCGCAGATTGCCACGCGAAATCCAAAACGCGCTTACGAACTGGCCGAAGAGAGTCTTAAGACCGGCAATTTCAGCAACTTGTTTCAAATGCTGACGCAGCTGCGACAATCAGATCAAGAGCTTGCCAACAGTCTGGTCAAAGATATGTGGTCGAAGATCATGGAAGAAAAACTGATCAAAAATCCGGGCGCCGCTGAGCTGGCGTTTAATCTGATCAGGAACTCGCCGCCGAGCACAAAGGAACCCGCAGCCAACACGAACCAAAACACTTCCTCGCTGCTGTCCCAACAGGATTACAAGGCCCTTATACAAAAGGTCTTGAGTGATGCTCTGTCGGTCACAAAACCTGCGGGAGGCTTTAATCAGGAGACCAGTACTGCTCAAATGCTGTTGATGAGTCTCAAGATGTCGATGTCGAATGAGTTGGAAAGCATCGTTCCGGGAAGCACGGCTTCAATTCAAAAGAAGCTGAGCGAAATGGGTGGTGGGGTTCAAACCGCTGAGACATGGCATCGATACGACGAGGCAATTGAAAATTCATCCGCAGATGCAGCGAAAGAGACGATCTCTGAAGCGCCCCCGGAGTTAAGGGGACAGCTGGTTCAGAAATTGATTGATCGAAACCTTAGAGCAGGAGACTTCTCTCAGGCGAAGACGGTCTTGCTGGAAAACATTACCAATCCTCGTGAGCGTCGCCAGGCACTCAACAACCTTGAGCGACAAGCTGCATACACCGATGTAACTCAGGGACGGATAGAAGAAGCTCTTAAGCATGTGAGGAGATTCGCTACGGAGGAAGATCGGGCTTCGTTCATTGCAGAAACAGCGCCTCGCATTGGCCCCGGACAGAAGAGAGCAGCCGCTCTCGCGCTCCTTGAAACTGCGCGAAGTATCCTGGGTACATCTATCCGTGCGGAGAACCAGTCCCAAATGTTCGCGTTGTTGCAATTGGCAGCTGCGTTTTCAAGGTATGACGCGAAACGCGGTTTTGAGAGTCTCGAACCACTAGTAGATCAATTCAATGATTTGTGCGAGGCAGCGCGAACCCTGAACGGCTTCGGTTCCACCTTCTTTGTGGACGGCGAGTTCTCGATGCAAAACGACAATGGCCTGGCCACCATCGCTCCTTCATTAGGGAACGCTCTCGGAATCTTAAGTTTGGTCGACTTCGATCGGGCCAAAACAGTCGCAGATAGAATTCACCTGCCAGAAGTACGACTCCCAGTGCACCTCAACCTCGCTCAACAGGCAATCATGCCCTCTGGCATCTACTCTCCTGGTGCTGCAAACTTAAATAGTTTGAACCGGTAGTATTGGCCCACTACTGCAGCCTTGGATCTAAGTGCAATACCGACATTGCCTCTTCGTTTTCTCCTGTCATCCTTACTTTGCGACAGATAAATACGCCACCTGATTTAGCGCACAGTGATTATGCGGCCATGGGACACGCGATGGTCTTAGCGTTTTGCGGTATCGAGATTGCCCTGGCCCAAGCAGACATGAATCGTCTGCTTGCAACAGTCTCACGCAGGTTTCGTCGTATGAAGCGCCGCCGAAAAGTCGGTCGCGCGTACGACATGGCCCTGGAAATCTCACGCATAGTGCCGGCAGGTTCTACGGTGTTGGATGTGGGATGCGGCAATGGGTTCATCGCCCATCATCTAAGCGGAATTCTGAACTCAACTGTTGTGGGATTGGATGTAGGTCGATCAAGTACGTCACACATTAACTATCTGACATACGACGGCCGCCACTTCCCAGTCGCAGATCGAACTTTCGATGCAGTGTTGCTTTGTTACGTCTTGCACCACGCACAAGACGCTCGTCTCGTACTCGACGAAGTGCGTCGTGTACTCAGGGACGGTGGCGTGACCATTGTTTACGAGGACAACCCTTCAGGCTTGTTTGATCGAGCTGTTTGTTGGACTCATAACGTTCAATGGAAGAGTCGCACAGGCCCTTGTACGTTTCAACTGGAGGCTGAATGGCGGAAACTCTTTTACTTAACTGGCTTCACAATCATTGCCCAACGTGAACTTTCACGCTGGCGAAACATTTCCGATCCGGTTGCGAGAAACTTTTTTTTGTTACAAGCGGACCCGAGCGCAATTGAAACCACGCTACCGCTTCGTCCGGAACTAAGTTCAAATCCGTCAGAGAGAGAACTGGAACTGGTGTCCTGAGGTCCGTACACCTCGCCATGCACTCATTAGCTGCAGCACTCTATTGCGAGGATTCATTCTCAAACACGTCTGAGAGGTCGCCAAAGTCAGCTTTAGCCTTACTTCTGCAACCGTAACTGACTTCCTTCTTGTTTGCTGGCGAGACCTTCACACCTTGATCCGAAATCGCCGGTTTTTCCTCTCCGTTATAGTTACTGAAAACTGTGTAAGTATAGCCATTTGCAGAAAAGCTGATTTCGGTAAGGTCAACCTGCGCCCTAGAGTAACGGCTATAGTGAAAGATCTTTTTAGAGTCCGAACGTTGTTGTGGGTATTCAAGCTCTATATTGCCGGGCAAGCCAAAGCGATATTGAAGATAACCTTCGGTCTTTGTGAACTTCGATGAACCGCAGAGGGAGATCATCTTCGCGCTCTTGAGCTGACAACTGAAAACAACTTTCTCCGAGTTGTCACAGAGCGTAACAGCAGGCGCTACATTTCCTTCCGCTCCATTCACGTAACTAGTAGGTACCTGCGTAAGAACAATCACAGGCAACAGCGAGAAAAATAAGATAACTGCCTGATTGCGTCTCATATGATCCCGAGCTGCCGATTCATTTTCATGAAATCGAAGTTGTTCCAGGCTTCAACGATTTTTCCACCGTTTATCCTGACGATCGCAATTCCGGTAAAATCAACATCAGCATGAGTGGCAGCAACTCCCAACGCATCGCCCGTATGTTTAGCGCGCACAGTACATCGCGCCGCGACCTTATCGCCCTCAGCAATAAGATCATCCACCGTGACCTGAATATTGGGGAATGCGTTAACAAATTGAGAATGAAACTCGTCGAACGCCTTGACGCCCTTTATTGCTTCGCCCTTTGCGTCCGACAGACCATGGATAACCAAATCTTCGGTCACCATTTCGCGAATCGCTTCTGCTCGACCTTTATTCCAGACTTCCTCAAACCATCGCTCCGTTAAGGCCTTATTATCTTGTGACACGGCTTGCCTCCTGATTCCAGAGTTGTGATCAAATTCAGACGACTGTGGTGAATGATTCTGCTGCAAGGTGGCGAGACGATACGGCAACTTCGATGAGCTTTTCAAGGTGACGTCTGGTCCGGGACTTTTGAGCTAACGCAGTCCTCAACACCGATCAGCTACAACCCAACCACACCACGGTCAAGCAATCTCTTGATCATCCGCAGACAGTCAGCTTCCCGAAACGGACAAATCGATAGGATTGATTGCACATCCCACGTGCCATTGATACGAGAAAGGACGAATCCTTCCTGCGGATTGATTTGTTGCGTAGTAAGGTCTGAAGGTGAGATACGCAGGATCGGAACGGATGTTGGTTCAAGACTTGAAGTCGCGTAGATGTGCTTTATTAAGGCTTCCTCAGCCTCTGACAATAATTTTTGCGCTTCAGCGTTCTTTGGTTCTTCCTCCAGTGCCCTCTGAAGCATTATGAGGGCCGACTCAGGATCTTCGGCGAGCTTTCGCTGCGCTGCCCAAATCAGCTCGGTCGTACTTTCCGGCACATCTTCCACCTCGGGTGTTGTCACGCCAGGTGATTCAGGCAGTTCACCGGCGACACGCGCCACACCTTTGCTGATCACCTCGTAGAGTTGACCATACACGTGGAAGGCAGACGCGTGCATGTGGTAACAGATCTCGGCAACCGACATACGCTTCTCGATGAAGTAAAGAATCTGACGCAACTCTTTCCCCAGGTTAAGAGAAGATGTCCAGCCGGGATTCAACTCGAGAATGCTGCGGTCTGAAGGAACGAGTGTGTGGTACCTCGCCAATTCATCGATCCTGTAGATCCCTTCCATGATTACGGTCGTAGGTTCGACTTCGATCAGGATCAAATCATCAGGTATGGGTTCGTCGTCGTAAAATTCAAATTCGCCTTCCGTCCAAACAAACAAGTCATAGATGGCGTCGAGGGTCCGAGTTTTCAGAACGCCGAGTACCTCGCTCTCAGTTAAGAATCCCTGTTGGACCAACACTTCGCCTAATTTTGTGCCAGAAGCCCTCTGAGCCTCACGAGCTGTTTGCAGTTGCGATTCATCAACTTTTCCATAATGCAGGAGTACCTGGCCCAGGTATTCTCTCGGATCGTTCGATTTTGAACCCACGATGAGACCTTTTTGAAAGTACACGTGCTTCGTGATCTTACCCAAATCGAACTGCAAGGTACCGGACTTCCTACCGGCCTCGAGGAACTGCAGCAGGTCGGTCAGACTCATTGTTTTTAGAGTGCCTTGGATCGCCATTATCTAATTGGTTGTTGCTTATCAGTCGTTTTGTAGCACTACTATTTTGCGGTGAGGTTCCTGGGGGAGGAAGTCATTTCTGGACAGGAGATTGAAAACTCCAGAAGAGCACTGTTGAAGCAACCCGTCATTCAAGTATGAGAAAATCAATTTCCCAACCGTAACAAAGTCTATGTGGCCCAACCGATACTCGACCGTCTGCAAGTGCTTTTATTCCTCCACCAAATCCGCGGAAATCGTGAAGGGGTTTGGGCCCGTCTCCTTCGCCAGTTGAAGCAAGAAGAACAGCTTCTCTGTTTGCTCAAGATTCAACTCTACAAATTGTACGCCAAAACCAAGACCATGCCGGTGATGTTTCACTTCGCCTTCCAGGTATAGCCAATCGTCATCGGGCAATAGAACTCGAAAAGCGACAATCTCACCCGTCATCACCTCTCCCACAGTGTCCAGATAACAACCACCTTCCGAAAGATCTGTCACGCGTGCCGAATGTCTTGCGCCGCTATCCTCGTCCCAGACTGCGTCCAGGCTCACACTTAGTCGGGGTCTCGATCTGCGATCGTCCATGGGTTCTCTATCATCATAGAAGTTTTATTCAGGCAGGCAAAGCAAAATCATTTTGCGCCAGGTCTGAATCCAGTCTCGTACTCTATAGGCGAAGCAAAACTCTGACGCACGCAGCTTCAGCGGTTTTTTGGAACTTGATGTAGCGACTTCCAGAAACCAACCAGGTCATTTCTCGTCGTCGAGATGGAACTTATGAATCAGGCGATGCATCAATGGTGAAAGCACCACACCTAGGACGGCAATAAAAATGAGGCCACTGAACAATGCGTAAATGGAAGCAAACACTTTTGCAGATGTGCCGGGCAAAGGATTCACCGGTCCCATGCCGCCAAGAATCATCGATGCCTCAAGGAAAGAATCGACCCAGTCGAAACCCGCAATCCAGTGATAACCCGCGCCGCCAATGATCAGAGCGACGCCTATCATCGCTATACCAAAGCCGAAATTGCGTGCGACTCGCCATAGAAAAACGTTGACCGGGGCCAGTTTTTGATGGTGATGTTCGAACCCACTGAAGATCATACGGTCATCCGAGCTTCACGCATTACAACGAACTCGAAGCGCTTCCGGAATGATCTGGAAAGTTGCCGGAAGTCGACCAGGTAACTCGCCATCGATTTCGAGTGATATCTCTTCGTTGCGCCTCGCAGCTCGCACATGAACCTTTCTTGCTAACGTGTGACTAACCTCCGACATCGAGAGATGTGAACCAAAATAAACTCGCGGAGCGCTTGTCACGATTTTTAGAGTGCTCAAGTCGCCTACGCTGACCACATCAAACTTCCCGTCAGCTAGTTTTGCTTCGGGGGCGATCTTCATTCCCCCGCCAAAGTACCGTGCGTTTGCTACACAGAAACTCACGATGGACAGATGTCGTTCGTGCAAGTCGTCAACCTGAACAAGAATCTGAGTAGCCTCCGAACTCATTGCGGTTTGCAGCAATGACGCACCGAAGGAGAGTCGCCCGCCGATCCACTGTGGCGTATTGGCCGGCAGCCAACCCGGTCCGCCATCTTTGACACGTTCAATGACCTTAGTGCTCATGCCACACGATGCTACCCCAAGGAAGTATCGAGTTGCTTCTATTCCGTTGATGTCGATGAATATCACTCTGCCGACGTCAATTCGTCGTGTTCTTCCGGTGCGCAGGATGCGAGCGGCTGCGCGAGGTTGAGATGGGATCTCGAGCGTTCGCCGAAAGTCTCCACCAGTTCCGCTCGGAAGAATTCCAAGTTCGACATCTTTGCCCGAGTTAAGAATCCCGTTGGCTACTTCGGAAATTGTGCCGTCCCCACCGCAAGCAATTATCAGCGACGTGCCCTTTTTTGCAGCTTCACTCGCCAAGACAGTTGCATCGCCAGGCTTACTGGTGAAGACGTTCTTGAAACCACCGAACTGACTACTGAGTTCGCTTGCGAGTCGCGGCCACGACGATCCAGTCGAGCCGCTCGCTGAAGTTGGATTGACGATTACGAGAGGAAGTGACATTGACGTTTTGAAAAACTATGCTTTTGCCCTTGCGGCACGATCGATCTCTGCAAGCTCGCCGATTTTTTGCATAACTAAATCCGCAAGCTCTTTGTGTGTTCTCAAGCGATCAGGTTTGGTCAGATGTTCAGCTAGATTCAACTGAGGTCCAAAGTAGATCCTGATGACTTCTTCTCGGTTCCAGTTTCGCGCAATCTGCCTGGGGAGACTGTTGCACAGGCCGGCAATAAAAACCGGAATCACCTGAGGCTTTGCATCCATAATCAGTTTGCCAACTCCGGGTTGCGCCCGAAGAAATGAATATTGATCATCGCTTTTGTTTCGGGTGCCTTCAGGATGAAAGCCGATAACATTCCCGGCTCCTGTTCGAGCCAGGTCAGTCAGCAAACGAAATGAGAACTTATCGAAGATCCGCTTTTCTGGAATCGGGTGATCACCCGTTGCAAAGAACGCGGGATACATCGAAAACCAACCCATCACCAGATTCACAAAGAGTCCTAACGGCGATTGGTAAAAAAACCTTCCGCGAACTGGAAAGAAGAGTTTCTTGCGCCAACGAGTATTCCTGAACAGCACAGTTGATACCGCATACATGTCAAAAAACGATCTATGATTTGCTACCAAAAGAATTGGGCGTTCGCGCGAGGCAACCTCAACATGCTCGAGGCCGTACACATTCATGATGTTGTACGTGGATAAGTGAATCCACCCAGCGCCGAGCGTTCGTTGGCAAAACGTCCAAAATCGCTTCCACGCGCCTTTGTTCATCCGTCTCACCATTCGAAATGCGAATCGCTCGAATGGTGATAAGACATTCAGTTCTTCGGAAGTGGGCTGTAAGGAATCGTTGGCGTCAGAAGAACTTCTGTGAGCTGGTAAGAGCTCACCTTGATCGTTAGGACCCGCTAGCGTGGGTTTTAAATCGGAATCTGCTGTTCTCAATCCCTACTCCACAAGGACCTAACTCGAAAGACTCAATCAATCGAGAAGTATTTTGCTTCAGGATGATGAACAATAATAGCCGAGGTCGACTGTTCGGGCTCCAGTTGAAACTCTTCAGTGAGAGATACGTCAATTCTGCCGGGATCGAGCAAAGCGAATAATTTCTCCTGGTCCTCGAGCCTCGGGCAGGCCGGATATCCAAAACTATAACGCGATCCCTGATAGTCTTGATGGAACAATCTGTTCAGTTGTTCCGCATCCGAGCCATCGATGCCAAGTTCTTTGCGAATGCGCTTGTGCCACAACTCAGCCATCGCTTCAGCACTCTCCACACTCAGGCCATGGAAATAGAGGTAGTCAGCATAATTGTCCGCCTTGAACAGTTCCTGGGCGTATTCTGTGGCGCGCCTGCCCACCGTTACCAGATGAAATGCAACGACATCCATCCTTCCAGATTCGCGTGATGCAAAGAAATCGGTGAGACACAAGTGTTTACCTGATGGTTGTCTCGGGAAAGTGAACCGCACTCGCTCGTTTTGTGACTCATCAAAAACGATGAGATCGTTGCCGTCGGACTGACATTGGAAGTAGCCGTAAACAACTTTTGGAACGAGCAGTCGTTCCCTTTTTGATCGTTCCTTGAGTTCCTCGTAAACCGGTCGGACTTTGGTGGTAACTAAGGACTGATAATCTTCAGCTGAAGTTCGACCTTGTTTGAATTGCCACTGTCCTTTGAACAGGGCGGTCTCATTTACAAACGAGAACACCTCATCGAGAGAAATGTCTTCGACCACTCTCGATCCTAGGAAAGGCGGCTCTGGGATCGATACGGCGCTGCTAACGTCAGAGCGAGTAGTGTGCGTCGTGTCACCTGCAAGTTTGATAGTGCCTCGTGGTCTTGCGGGTTTGCGAATTCCCAGCTTGGCTTCGTCACCCACCAGGTCTTCAATATCTTCCACCGCATCACTCTTTGCTGTGACCGCATTTTCGCTTTGCTGTTCGTGGCCATCAATTCCGACCAACTTGTCCATCGTATGCAACCCGGCGAACGCATCACGTGCGTAGTACAGTTGGCCTTTGTAAAGTGACTTGAGATCGTCCTCGACGTACCTGCGGGTCAGCGCCGCGCCACCAAGAACTACCGGGACCCTAATACCTCGCTCGTTCATCAACTCGAGGTTTTCCTTCATGATTAAAGTCGACTTTACTAACAGACCGCTCATGCCGATGGCGTCCGCCTGGTGTTCCTCGTAGGCAGCGAGGATGCTGTCAATGGTTTGCTTGATTCCGAGATTGAAAACCTTGTAGCCGTTGTTTGTAAGAATGATATCAACGAGATTCTTGCCGATGTCGTGTACGTCACCCTTAACTGTCGCAAGGACCAGCTTACCTTTTGCCGTTGCGCCACCTTTTTTCTCGATAAAGGGTTCGAGAAACCTAACTGCAGCTTTCATTGCTTCCGCTGACTGGAGCACAAACGGCAACTGCATTTGGCCACTGCCAAAGAGATCGCCGACCACCTTCATTCCCTCGAGCAAGATCCCGTTGATGATTTCGAGAGCTGAATAATTTTCAAGCGCGGTCTTAAGTTCGTTCTCGAGACCGATCTTTTCACCGTCAATAATATGGTTCTTAAGTCGCTCTTCGACGGTTTCACCCTTTGTGGCCTTCTTCGACGCTTTCGCCTTGACGCCTTCGAAGAGTTTAGTGAATTCCGTAAGTGGGTCGTAAGTGCAAACATCTCCCTCAAATCTGCGACGGTCATAGATCAGATCCAGCGCTACGGCGAGCTCTCTTTCGCCAATCCGATTGAGTGGTTCGATTTTACTGGCATTAACGATCGCTGAATCCAAACCAGCTTCCACAGCCTCATGCAAAAAAACAGAATTTAGGACCACACGCGAAGCGGGACTAAGACCAAACGAGACGTTGGAGACACCAAGGATAGTGAACGCACCGGGCAGTTCCTTCTTAATCCTGCGAATGGAGTCGATGGTTTCAGCCGCGTTGCGGCGGTCTTCTTCGATTCCTGTTGAGATGGGGAGAGCCAACGCATCGAAGAAAATGTCTGACGCTGGAAGTGATGCTTCGCCTGTCGCCTGGTCGTACGCCCGCATGGCAATCCGAAGTTTATTTTCGGCCGTACGAGCCATACCGTCTTCGTCGATAGTTCCGATAACGACGCTGGCTCCATATTCCTTTGCCAGATCTATCACCTTCAGGAAGCGTGGCACACCGTCTTCATAGTTTGTCGAGTTTAATATCGACTTGCCGCCGGCGTGCTGGAGGCCAGCTTCCATCTTCTGCCACTCAGTCGAGTCGAACATCATCGGAATCTTGACGTTCGTAACCAATCTTGAGGCGAGTTCATGCATGTCTTTCTCGCCATCACGGCCAACAAAGTCAACGTTGACGTCTAGAATGTGTGCCCCTTCCCTCTCCTGATCTTTAGCTAACGCAACGAGGCCGTCCCAGTCTTCTGCGTTCAGAAGGTCACGCATCTTTTTTGAGCCACTCGCGTTGACCCGTTCACCAACGATCAAGAAGGAGGTGTCCTGCACGTAAGGCTGCTGGAAGTATATAGACGATGACGCAGGTGTCAGCTTTGCATCTCGCTTTTTTGGAGTGACCCCTTGCATCGCTTCAACTGCGAGCTTCAAGTGAGCAGGCGTCGTACCGCAACAACCGCCGACGATGTTGACTCCGAAGTCGCTGGCAAAATGAAGGAGCTGCGAAGTGAAGCTCTCAGGCGTCTCGTCGTAATGCATTTTGCCCTCAACTACAGAAGGCAAACCTGCGTTCGGAAGAACAGAGACTGGGAGGGGAGCGTTCTCACAAAGATAGCGGATGCTCTCAGTCATGTGTCGCGGACCGGTTCCACAATTCATCCCAATGACGTCGATAGGGAACGGTGCGAGCGCCGTCAATGCTGCCGAGATTTCTGTACCGTTGAGCATGGTGCCAAAAACTTCAATGGTTACCTGTGCAATCACCGGAACTCGTCGACGTGTCTCTTTGAATTGAGAAAAAATCGCCGCTAGCGCAGCTTTGGTTTGCAGTACGTCCTGACAAGTCTCAACGATCAGGAGATCGACGCCACCATCCAGTAAACCGGCGACTTGAACTTTGTAAGCGTCCCGCAGATCGGCGAAGGAGATGTGACCAAGTGTTGGAAGCTTGCGACCTGGCCCCATTGAGCCCGCAACCCAACGTGGCCTAGCGGGAGTTGCATAGTCAGCTGCGACGCGCTTCGCGAGGCGCGCAGCGAGGACGTTCATGTCGTAAGCTTTATCCGCAATGTCGTACTCGGCAAAGTCGACGGGCGTGCCGTTGAATGAGTTTGTCTCGACAACGTCACAACCAACTTCGAGAAAGCCGGAGTGCACCTTCTCGACGGCATCAGGTCTGGTCACTAAGAGGTTTTCATTGCAGCCTTCAAAACGAAGACCACCAAAATCATCAAGCGTCAGATTCTGCACCTGAAGATTTGTGCCCATCGCACCGTCAAAAACGATGATGCGGTCTTTAAGTGTCTCTAAGAAGAGTGACATAAGTTTATTTCCGATTGACGATTGCTGATTTAATGCGATTCTGACCCACAATCAGAAATCAGCAATCGGCAATAACTAAAAGGCCCCGCGCTAAACAACGCGGAGCCTCGAAACCTTGCTGCGAATTAGACTCGCCGAGCTGTTTAGCGGATTATTTTTCGTGGCCGCAAGTCGCCTTAACTCACCACGTAACTGTCAAGCCGTATTGAAACATCGCAGTTGTGGGGTGTCAAGGAGCATTGCCAATTGCGGATTGCTGATTGGGTCCTTGGCCTTTGGTGTTGGGTCTTGGGCCTTGGATGACTGTTTTCGCCTCGCCAACTATTCAAAGACCCAAGACCAAAGCCCAGTCTCCCTATTTACCATTACCTGCATTACCCTATACCATTCCATCCATGCGACGTGCCATCTACCCCGGTTCGTTTGATCCCGTCACAAATGGTCATCTGGATATCATCGAGCGTGGTTGCAAGTTATTCGATGAAATCATCGTCTCAATCCTGGTGAATCCTGAAAAAAAGCCGTTCTTCACACTCGAAGAGCGACAAGAAATGCTGAACGACGTCCTTAAGGATATCAGTCAGGGCGGCTGCAAGGTTCGCGTCGATTCGTTTCGTGGTCTTCTGGTGACTTATGCGGTCGCTCAACAAGCTAATGCGATCGTTCGCGGGATTCGTGCCATATCTGACTACGAGTATGAATTACAGATGGCGCTGATGAATCGCCGGCTGGAACCAAGTATCGAAACGGTGTTCATGATGCCGGCTGATACTTATTCCTATCTTAGTTCGCGCCTCGTAAAGGAAGTATTCCAGCTTGGCGGCCCAATCGATGGACTTGTACCTCCACCGATCGAGAAGCGAATGAGAGAAAAGATGAAATAATGCGCAAGGGTTTCGCTTATTCACCGCGTGGTATACTCCTCAACACAGACAAATAACGATCGCTCAAAGAAAGGATCTCGAAAACGATGAGCGGTTGAATTTCGGATTGCACTTCGCAACCTGAACACTCAATCTGCTTGTCTCAATTCATACATGAAAACCTGGCCTGTTACTTCCCCTTTCTCCTCTTCCCACAACGTTGCCCGTATGCAGTCGTCGTCAACCCTGGCAGCCATGCAAGCTGCCGAAGCGTTGCGTGCGGCTGGCGCTGATGTTGTAGATTTCGGCGCCGGTGAACCTGATTTCGACACTCCGGATAACATCAAGCAGGCAGCGGCTGAAGCGATGCGCGTTGGCCGCACTAAATACACCTCAACCGGAGGTCACAAGGAACTCCAAAAGGCAATCATCAATTTCTATCAGCGTGAGTTTCAGACGGAGTTCCAACCATCGGAAGTAATGGGAACGTCCGGCGGCAAGCAAGCCATCTTCAATGCGGTCGTAACACTTCTCAACCCCGGCGACGAATGTCTAATTCCCAAGCCGTACTGGGTGACCTTTCCAGAAATAGTTGTGTTTGCGGGCGGCAATCCAGTTTTTATTGAAACTGAGGAGACTGATTTCCTGCTAACCGCGGAGCAGGTCGTGAAGGCGATAACTCCGCGTACTAGACTGTTAATTCTGAATTCACCCTCAAATCCATCCGGTCGGGTGTTGCCGCCTCCGGAGTTCCGCCGGATTATGGAAATAGCGTCTGAAAGAGGCATCTTTGTTATATCGGATGAGTGTTATTTGCGATTTGTCTATTCACCGGCAGAAGTGTTTAGTGCAGCAACACTTCCCAGGGAAATTCGATCGCATTTGTGCATTGCTGGGTCGTTTTCGAAAACCTATGCAATGACCGGGTGGCGTCTTGGTTATTCGCTGGGACCAGCCGAGTGGATTAAGGCCATGTTGAAAGTGCAAGGTCATTGCACATCGAATCCAAATTCAATGGCGCAGTGGGCAGCTGTTGAAGCGTTCAATGGACCCCAGGAGTCTGTTGGTTTGATGTTGAGTGAATACACAAAGCGAAGAGCGTGGTTACTCGATGCCATGAAAGATATCCCGGGAATCAAATGTGGCGAACCAGAGGGTGCCTTCTATGCGTTTCCGGATGTTCGAGGATGTCTTAAGAAAGAGTTGAAGACATCCGCTGAGTTTTCAAAGCGTCTGCTTGAGGAGGAACAAACCGTGGTAACCGATGGAGCGGCATTTGGCGCTGAGGGTTTTGTCCGAATGTCATATGCCACTTCGATGGCCCAAATTCAGGAAGGCGTCAAACGAATTAGAAGGTTTGCCGAGAAATACGCTTAGGATTCGTTCAAACAAAAGAGAACGGCGCGGGAGGAACTCCAGCGCCGTTCTTTCTTCTAAAGGTTATCGAATGTTAGTACAGATTGAAGTTGTACTCAAGCTGCATCCACATGGACACCTGATGTCCATCCTTGGTCGCCGGAACAAACTTAATCAATCTAGCCGCGGCAATCGCTCGCTCAGTTAAACCATACGGAAGACCTGAGACTGTTCGGATGTTTGTCACCTGCCCCGAGGAAGCAAACACGACTTTCAAAACCACTGTTCCAGTGATTTGGTTTTTCCGAGCATCTTCCGTGTACTGTGGCTCAGGTTTCGAAATCAAACGTGCCTTAGCTGTCACATCCTTACCAGTGAAGATACGGTCGTAGCCACCACCGCCGCCACCAGGTCCGCCACCGCCGGCGTTGAAGTCACCGCCACCCATGTTTCCGCCGCGACCAGGTCCGAGCCCACCGCCTTCACCCGGGCCGATACCTCCACCTTGTCCAGATCCAATTCCATTTCCTGTACCTGGACCTGAGGACGGGTCAGTGCTCTTCGATTTGTAATCACCATACGGCAATACTCGAGCATCTGGTGGAACCAGCATTGGATCTGCTACTACCGTCGCAGCAACTGGTAGTGATGGATTCTTAATTTGAGGTGGTTTTGGATCCGGCGCAACCACTTGGGGGACGTCTAAAGACGCTTGTGGAACCTTACCAAATGAAGCGGGCTTCTGTTCTTCACGTCCGCCACCACCGCCGCCGGCAGCACGTTCTGGTTTCGGCTTACTACCGCCGCCACTTCCTTTGTTCAGACCGGCCGTTCCAGGATCGGGAGTGGGTTGTTCATTCGGAATATCGAGCAACTGCTCGACCTGAAGCTCTTCATTCTGCGCCAACAATTCAGCCTGTTTATGTCTTCGGTCCATCCACAGGACGATGCCCATAACCGAGAACAAAAACAGAAATGAAACCAACATTCCAGCGACAACAGTTCGCGAGTCTGACGGCTCGGCGCCCATAATTGCGGCACCGCGCTCTCGACCGAGCATTGTCGAAAACAAAGCAATGAGTAACGCGGCCGCAACAACAGAGAATCCAATTAGTCCAAGCCTTGAGGATTGCGCTCCCTGCGATCGATCAATCAAAGCAACCGCACCGACCAACGCAAACATTGCCAGTACTGCAGCGCCCATCGCGAGCACAACATTCCTGTTCGACAGAAACTTCTTCAGCATCTGTCCATAGCCGACGAATGTTCGCTTCGTGAAACCTAACGGATCTCGTTTGAACTCGGGCCACGTCAACTCATACTCATGAGCAACGTCTTTCAGTTCATGACTAAGACGAGCAACAAGCCCAGAGTCGTCCATGATCGTGAGGTGATACTCTTCACGCAACCCTAAGGCTGAGCTCGCGGCATATGCCGGTTGCTGAGATGACGATGATGGAGTCTTGCGGATAATTGGCTCGGTATTATCGACCCACGGCTCCGGTTCCGGCTTGCTAAGCGTAACGCTCGGGTCCTTAACGACGGTCACGCTTGGCTCTTCCTGCTTCGCTTCGACGGTGGTTAAGGGAGTTCCATCGACAGGACAGAAACTAAACTTCTCAGCAAACTCTTCTTCGCATCTGGTGCAGAACTTCATCAATACTACCTCTTCTCGCCTCTGGGGGAGCAGCACCGACTGAGACAGCCCGTCTGCGCCTGAAAATTCTCTGTTAAAGCTGGTTGCGATCCGCTTGTCGAGAACTCTCGAAGGGCCCGGCGCATTCCAGCGTTCGAGCAGGGTCTTGAGCTGATCGTCTGAAGCAAATTCACCTTCCGGCCCAACGCTCATTTTACGCCTCCCTCAAAGTAACAATTTCCCGACGAGTATTCAATTCAGAATTATCATTCAAATAGGGCCCCAACATGCTCTTCAGTCCCTGCCTCGCCCTATGAAGCCGCGCCTTTACTGCGCCAACGTCTGAATGAGTGATGTCGGCAATCTCACTCAAACTCAAATCTTCATATTCAAACAGAACCAGAGCTTCCCTCTGAAGTGCCGGCAAACTCAACACAGCATCGCGTACCAGCGTGGTTAACTCTTCGTCCAGCACTCTTCCCAGGGGCTCTTCACCGGCCTGTACGCTTGGCTCTTCTGTCAATTCTTCGAGGTTACCCTCACGTCCCTTTGCACGGAAATTCTTCATCGCCAAATTTCGCGCGGCGGCGAACAAGTAAGTTTTCAATGAAGCTCGATCCGGTTGAAAGTTCTCTGACCTGCGAATCAAGCTTAGGAAGCAATCGTGCGTGACATCTTCGGCCGTTTCCACAGAGCCCAGAAGCCGGTAAGCGAAACGGAAAACAGGCGTTCGGTATCGTTCATATAGCTCTAAAAACGCCGCCTGGTCGCCGTCTGCTGCAAGTTCAAGCAAACGTTCGTCTGTGACTCTGTCTGGCAATCAAGCACTCGATCCTGTAGGAATCACTTCCTACTGTTGTTACCGCGAACAAGAGAAAGGTTACGCTTGGTCTCGGAGAAAGTTGCTTTTCGGGCTGAAAAGCTCGCCCGCAAAGGATATCAATCAAACATTTCTTGAACGCTTACAGAGGGCGGATTGCCCATAACCGCTTACTGACCCAGGCGTTGGATGCACTGAAAAGCGAAACGGTTGACGGGCAAACACCCCGCATCTAAGATGTTTTCGACCCATCGAATTTCAGCCTAAAGGCCAAAAACTACTCGGCTTGAAGCCACTACTGTCCATGCACTCCAAAATACATAGGTATTCCTTCCGATGGATCGCAGCTTGTGCCTGTTTACTTGTAAGTCTTAGTCAAGCTTCTGCGCAATCGACATCCATTCCGGAGAATCAGGAACTCTTGAACGGTCTCAAGATACTCTTATGGCCGAAGCCTGGAAGCGCGCAGGTACTTGTCAAGCTCCGTATTCACAGTGGTAGTGCCTTTGATTTGGCTGGTAAAGCCGGCGAGATGGCCTTGCTGGGTGATGTCATGTTTCCGGATCCCGCAACCATCGACTATTTCACCGAACAGATGGGTGGCAAGCTAAGTGTCGCTGTTAATTACGATTCCATGACAATCACGATGCTTGGAAAAGCTGAACAACTCGACAACATAATAGAGGTTCTGCGTAACGCGATCCTCGCAACCCAACTGACACCTGAGGTTGTGAATCGTATCCGCGAGACCAGGATAAAGCTGGTTCGCGACACGGCTGTCTCTCCGTCAATAGTGGCTGACCGGGCAATTGCGCTTCGCTTGTTTGGTGATTTTCCCTATGGCCGCCCATCAGCAGGCTCACCCGAAGATCTGGCAAGAATAGAACGCGGTGACTTGATGCTCGTTCGCGAACGATTTCTCAATTCAAACAATGCCACTCTTGCGATCGCTGGAGGAGTCGATCGTACTAAAGCAATGCGAACACTAAAGCAGATCTTCGGTCCATGGAGAAAGAGTGAACAAATAGCGCCTTCTACTTTTCAGCAGGCGAAAGCTCCCGATCCTCGCGCCCTCGTCGTTAATGCTCCATCGCCGTCGGCAGAGATTAGACTAGCATGGCGCGGAGTGGCGCGTCCGGATCCCGATTTTTACGTGGCCCAGGTTTTAGCACGAGTGGCACAGGACCGTTGGCGGGGAGCTTCGCCTGAACTTGCCTCAAAACCTCTGTTTGTGAGGAGTGAAAGTTATGTTCTTCCCGGCATCGTTATCATGGGAAATGCGGTCAATCAGAAGGAGACGGCAGATTCAATAGCAACCGCAAAGAAGGTCGTCGAATCCTTCATGAACACAACTGTCACTGCGGCTGAGGTTCAGCGCGCAAGACAAGAAATACTTTCAGAGGAGAATCCTGGACTCCCCAAGATTGAATCTGAACCCGATAGCTGGCTCGACATGGACACATATAGCTTGAAGTCAGTTCCAGATCGCACTGCATCTATCCAAGCCGTCTCGCCTGGAGACGTTCAGCGCGTTGCGACTCGGCTCTTTAAGGATGCCCCGGTAGCAACTGTAGTCGTGGGTGATGCTCAGCAATTGAAGCCACTACTCCAAGGTCGCGTGCAGTTTGAAGTCCTTGGTGAAATGCCAGCAAAAATTCCGACAACAAAACCACCAACCAAGCCGGGGACAACGCCGAGTCCCAGCTAATCGCAAAGCGTTTGCAAGCGACTTGCAACCAAACCCCCATCAGATTTGGCTTAACTGTGTCTCAGAATGGAAGTGCCGCAAATGAACACGCTGGCCGTGTTCGCGAGATGTTTGCAACGATCGCTGGGCGATACGATTTCCTGAACCATCTCCTGTCGCTGAACGTCGACAAGAAGTGGCGCAAACTCGTAGTCAACCGAGTTCGAGCAAAGATTCTTGCCAGCGAGTCGCTAATACTAGATGTTGCTTGTGGCACTGGCGACCTCTCGTTAATGTTGTTTGAAATTGATGGAGCACGAGTTGTTGGAACAGACTTTTGTCGGCCGATGTTGACCATCGCCGCCGAAAAACTGCCTCCTGATGTCAGACTTATCGAAGGCGATGCGTTGTCGTTGCCTTTCAAAGATGAGACGTTCGATGCAGTCACGATTGCATTCGGACTGCGAAATCTTGCAGGCGTTGAAAGTGGTCTCAAAGAGTTACGCAGGATCTTGAAACCGAACGGTTGGCTGGCAGTGCTGGAGTTTTCAAGACCCTCAAGTGCAGTTCTTCGACCACTTTTCGGTTTGTACTTCCGGAAGTTACTGCCGCTGTTGGGTGGTGTCATAAGTGGATCACGCGGGGCTTACAGTTATTTGCCTGCCTCTGTATCTCGTTTTCCGGATCAACAACAGCTCGGAAGTTTGATGGAACAGGCAGGATTAGATCAGGTCAGTTTTGAAAACCTGTCTGGAGGAATCGCGGCCTTGCACCTTGGCAGAAGGCCGGAGTGATTTTTGGATTGGTTGCAGTGAATTTCAGTTTGCAACCAGATACGTAGTCTCGGGTTTGGTTTGATAAGCGCGCGGTTGTCGGGGCTGTGCGAGTATTCGGACCAACCCGGGCTACGTTTTTTTTGCTTTGAGCTTTGGGCTTTGTGCATTCGTACAAAGCTCCAAGTACTGCTTTTACTCCCTGTGCTATGATTCGGTCCGCTTTCATTCATCACTCCAATCAGATTGAGAACTCAGCCGAGTGCGGACAACTCTTAGGTATAGGATTCTCGGTATTCTTAGACGACTGCTGATTCTGCTGCTGGTAGTTTGGACCGTTGTCTCACTTGTAACCATCCTAATTGAACTTGTACCTGGTGACCCTGCTGTCGCTGTGTTGGGTGAACAGGCAACTCCGGAACAGCTCGTGCAATTTCGTCAGAAACACGGTCTGGATCGTCCTCCCTTCTTCTTTTCATTTCCTCGGGACAATAATGGTGAACGCCATTTCGTTTGGCACGGAGTAGATAACCGATATGTTGATTATTGGCGTTTACTTCTCCACGGCGATATGGGTTTGTCATTTCGAAATGACCAACCGGTCAGGAGCCTGATACTCGAGCGCTATCCAGCAACGATCGAACTCGCAGTGGTCGCGTTGCTCGTGGCCGTTGTCATTGCAATTCCATTAGGTGTGGTCGCCGGGACCCATCAGGGAACACTCATCGACAATGCGGCCTCCATAGTCGCCTTACTTGGCATCAGCCTTCCGAGTTTTGTTATCGGTCCAATGCTTGTTTACGTGTTTGCAGTAAAGCTTGGCTGGCTTGCGCCGTCAGGTAGGTTTGACTGGAGCGACATTATACTTCCCTCAATTACGCTTGGAGCAGCCCTTTCTGCGATCCTCACACGTATGGTTCGTTCTTCGGTGATTGAAGAACTGGGCGAAGATTATGTTCGAACAGCCAGAGCTAAAGGACTGAGCGAACGCACGGTCATTTACAAGCATGTCTTAAAAAACGGGCTGATTCCTGTGGTCACCATACTTGGATTACAACTCGGAGTTTTGTTAGCAGGCGCGATTATCACGGAGAAGATTTTCGGCTGGCCCGGTCTCGGTCTGCTGCTCGTCGAGGATGGGATCGGTAAACGAGACTATCGCGTTGTGCAAGGCTGCGTTCTCGTGATCAGCATGACTTACATAATCGCCAATATGCTGACGGATGCTGTGTATAAGTGGTTGGATCCACGAATTCGAGTTTCCTAAAAGCGTTGCGCTTGGTGCTTTGAGTAGTTTTGATTTCCAGCGCGGTTAATTACGCGAACAAAGCACCAAGTTCAAAGCTCAAAAACTTTCATGAATCGTCTAACTGTCGTCGGCTTAATCATCGTAGTTGTGCTCGTCATCGTGGCACTGTTCGCGCCGTGGATCGCGCCCTATGACGTTGGGGCCACCAATCTCGCAATTCGCTACCTCCCTCCTTCAGCCTCACACTGGTTTGGCACTGACTCGACTGGGCGAGATATTTTCTCCCGCGTGATTTTCGGCGCGCGCATTTCACTGCAAGTAGGAATTATCGTTGTCCTTGTTTCTTCGTTCATCGGAACAATCTTTGGCGCGATTGCTGGATACTACGGTGGCTGGGTCGACCGCTTTGTGTCCGGTTACGTCTTCAACGTCTTCCTGGCATTTCCGGGATTGCTGTTGGCGATCGCGATGGTTGCGTTCCTGGGAGCAGGCCTGAATAAGTTGATACTGGCGCTTTGTATTATTGGCTGGGTCGGATACGCACGTTTGATTCGAGGACAAGTCTTAAAAGTGCGGGAGTACGACTTCGTTCAGGCGGCGCGCGCATTGGGCGCGAGTGACGCCCGGATTCTGTTCATCCATATTCTGCCAAATGCAATTCAGCCCCTGATCGTTCAAGCCAGCCTTGGGATGGCGGGCGCGGTTCTCTCGGAAGCTTCACTTTCATTTCTGGGGTTGGGAGTTCCTCCGCCAGCGCCGTCGTGGGGCGTCATGATTGAAGAGGCACGCGATCTTTCGACTTTGCAGGCTGCCCCTCATGCGCTGATCTTTCCCGGCGTGGCCATCGCGCTCACTGTTCTGGCTTTCAACTTCATTGGCGATGGGTTGCGTGAGTATCTTGATCCCAAACAACGAGCACGTTGAGGTCAGCTTTTGGTTCCAACTTATACCTGTTCGCATGGGCTATGTAAGGTCTTTGAATCTGAAATCTGAAATCTGAGATCTGAAATATCTTCCGGTTTGACACGATCTAACACGCGGGCTACCATCCAGCCCGTTCGAACTTGAAAGTGAAACTTCCCTCTCATCAATGGCTCCCGATGCAGCTCACAGTATTCTTGACCTGATAGGTCACACTCCACTGCTACACCTTGCTCGTTTTGCTCCACCACCGCTCGCAAGTGTCTACGCCAAGATTGAATGGTTGAACCCGGGCGGTTCCGTGAAAGATCGCGCTGCCCTTGGAATGATTCTCAACGCAGAAGAAACAGGCCGGCTGAAACCAGGCGCAACGATTATTGAACCGACTGCGGGAAACACCGGCATCGGTCTGGCCCTGGTCGGAATTGCCAAAGGATATCGGGTAGTTTTATGCGTTCCCCGTGGATTTGCTGTGGAGAAGATGAAGTTGATTGAAGTCTTGGGCGGCGAGATTGAATACGTCCCACAAGAAAGTGGAATGAAAGGTGCAATTGATCGGTGTCACGAATTAGCTGAAGAGATACCTGACAGTTTCGTTCCCCAGCAGTTTGAGAATACTGCAAACCCGTGCTTTCATGAGTTGACTACGGCTCGTGAGATCATTGAACAAATGGATGGACAGATCGATGCAGTCGTAATCGGCGCCGGCACGTCCGGAACGTTTGTGGGAGTGTCCCGTGCCGTCAAGAAATTGAACCCAAACGTTCTTTGTATTCTCGTCGAACCTGAAGGCTCGATTTATGGTGGCGGAGCACCGGGCCCAAAGAAAATTGAGGGCATCGGTCAACGCGATTTCATTCCACCTATTTACGACGCATCACTCGCAGACGAGATAATGATGGTCATGGATGAGGATGTTTGTGCATCGCTCAAACAGCTGGCAAGGAAAGAAGGATTGCTCGGTGGATGGTCCTCAGGGGCGGCAGCAACAGCGGCATACAAAGTTGCAGAGCGTTTAGGATCCAAGAAGCGAATCGTTACAGTTTTTCCGGATGGAGCTGAAAGATATCAGAGCCAGGGAATATTCGACGATATGAAATGCTCAGAGGGCCGTCAGTTATGAAGCGGCCACGATTCTACACTAAATAGGTCACTGTAGAATTAATCAAACAACCCGACGATTCAAGATATGGGATTTGCAACTACAGCTATACACACCGGCTCGGAACCTGATGAAGCCACTGGCTCAGTCACAGTTCCGATTTATCAAACATCAACGTATGCCCAGGACGCACTGGGAAAAAACAAAGGCTACGAGTACGCCAGGACTCAGAACCCGACGCGCTCAGCGGTCGAACGCAACATTGCCGCACTCGAAGGTGCCCGCTTCGGCTTCGCATTCGCATCCGGAATGGCCGCAATCGACGCGACCTTGCGACTTGTTAAAGCCGGCGAACACGTAATTGTTTCCGACAACACCTACGGCGGCACTTCTCGTCTCTTCACTAAGATACTAGCGAACTACAACCTTGAGTTTGATTTTGTTGACACTTCGGACGCTCTGAATGTTGAGGCTGCGATCAAGTCAAACACAAAGATGGTGTTCCTCGAAACGCCGACGAACCCTGTGATGATTGTGACCGACCTACACGCAGTGAGTGACATCGCTCATCGTGTTGGGGCGCGCGTAGTTTGCGATAACACTTTCATGTCACCTTACCTGCAGAGGCCTTTAGAGTTTGGTGTAGACATCGTGGTTCATTCGACTACCAAGTATCTTAATGGACACTCTGACGGGGTTGGTGGCATGGTCGTACTCAACAACGAAGAAGATGCGAACTGGATCGGGTTCGTGCAAAACAGTGCCGGCGCGATCCTCTCCCCTTTTGATTCGTGGTTAGTAATACGTGGCACGAAAACACTTGCATTACGTATGGAGCAACACGATAAATCGGGACGTGCAGTTGCAGCATTTCTTGAAGAGCACCCGAAAGTTCGTAAGGTTTATTATCCCGGCTCGGCTTCGCACCCTCAGCATTCTTTGGCGCGTCGCCAACAACGCGGTTTTGGAGGAATGGTAGCTTTCGATGTCGGATCACTCGAGGCCGCACGCACCGTACTGGAATCTGTGAGGTTATGTACGTTAGCGGAGAGTCTTGGTGGAGTTGAGACCTTGATTTCGCATCCTGCTACTATGACTCATGCTTCGGTTGATGCTGCCAAGCGCGAGAGGATTGGAATCACTGACGGGCTTGTACGGATCTCAGTTGGAATAGAGGATACTGACGACATTATTGCTGACATTGATCAAGCGCTTGATAAGATTTGAAACGAGACAAACTTTTATCTTGCTTCATCGACGTTAGCCGAACTACATTTTGTCCGGAAACTCCGCAAGTGACAGTCAAACTATAGAAGGGTTACAATCTCGTCGTTCTAGCCTTTATACGACTCCCATTAATTCGCTCTCCTTATGATTGTAGAGTTATTCGCCAAATCAGACGTTGGCCGTGTCAGACGTGGCAATGAAGATAATTTTCTGGTTCTAGATCTGTCGACAGAGCAGACTTGGACCGGAGCAGACGGCGCCGTCCCACCAGAAAAATTGACTCGATTCGATCTGGGTAGCAAGGGACTTGTGCTCGTTGTTTCTGATGGAATGGGCGGTGCCCTGGCGGGCGACGTTGCAAGTCGAATGGCGGTCGATTCCGTGCGTGAGATGTTAATCGGCGCCAGCGGAGAGGATGCCTGTGATCCTACGATTGATCTTGTCGAATGCTTGAAGAATGCGACGGTCTACGCGAATCTGGCAATACATGTAAAAAGTCAGGAAGACTCTCGATGCGCTGGGATGGGAGCAACTTTCACCGGCGCGGCTGTTAGAGGTGACACTCTCGATCTCGTGCAGGTAGGGGACAGTCGCGGATATGTGATCCGTAAAGATCAGATCCGTCTCGCCACCAAAGACCAGTCACTCGTGCAACAACTAGTCGACGTGGGACAGATCAGCGAGAGCGAAGCTGAGACCCACATGTTTCGCAATGTCATCCTGCAAGCACTGGGTGCGCAGAGTGAGATCTCGCCGGTGACTGGCAAGATTCGTCTCAGGCAGGGTGACGTGGTGTTGCTTTGTAGTGATGGACTATCAGGGAAACTTCGGGCCGAAGACATTCAACACATCGTCGGAAACTCTAATGGAGATCTGGCGAAAGCTTGCGACGCACTAGTTGAGGAAGCTAACAATCGTGGCGGCGAGGATAACATCACGGTGGTGATGGCCAGATTTCTCGGAGATGATCTCGAAGCACCCTCCACAGATCGAATCACGATCGAATTACCACCGCTCGAAGAAGACAAGACGCTCGACGATAGTTACGAGGCCGATACGGAACCTCAGCATTAATCTCGTCGACGCTCTTTGAGGCTTTACTTCACTCCTTGCCTCTCCAATCGCGTTCGTTATCAACTCGTTTCACGTAGATAGACGCCCCTTCAATACTGTCAACGCATACTCGTTCACCGGCCTCCAGCGGAGCCTCTCCGGGTGCGGGGTACGCAGTCCACGTTGATCCAAAGACCTTCACCGCACCTTCCTGTAACGCACCTCGACTGGAAGAAACCACGGTGCCAATCTTCCCCGGTAATGCGTCCACACCGCTTCGCAAGGATTGTCCAGTCTTCTCGCGTGAGAAGTAATTGATGAAGATCGTTCGCGACGCGGCAGTCAGCACGCTGGAGACAATAGCAAACGTTAAGAACTGAATCGCGAGGCTATCGATGCCGATAATTGCGAGTAGCGCCGCCGCAAGTGCTCCGACACCGAACCAGAGCAACACAAAACCTGATGTGAATATCTCAGCGACGATCAGGATCGCCCCGAGAATAGTCCAAAGAATCCAGAGCCACTCACTCATTTTCGATTTCGCTCCAGTAGCTCCGTAGTGTTTTCAGTGACAGTTTGCGGATGGATGAAAGCAGCGTTATCGGCTTCCTTCAGTTCGAGCACCGTGCGGGATTCGATCTTCGCATGATTCTCTTGACCTTGCTTCAGACGGCTGCGCAGATTTAGAGCGAAGAGGAAACTCAAAGTCTGATATACAGAGATAATGAGACAAAACGTCGCCGCAAGGTTGATCGCCCACGTTGCATACAAACGTCCAGATTGTGTCAAGAGAAGAACGATTGCTGCGATGACAGCAAACAACGCACTGAGCCCGTTAAAGACTATCATTACGGTGATCCGCTCTTCCGGGCGCCCAGAACCAATCCATGTGCCACAGTGACGGCAATAGGTCTTGGGCGTTTGTTCTGACGCACCGCAATTTGAGCAATACATGGATCAGCCCTTCAGTACGTTTTTAAGAACGAACCAGATATTGGCCGGGCGCTCTGCCAGCCTCCGCATGAAGTAAGGATACCAGTGTTTTCCATACGGAACATAGACCCGCATGTTATAGCCATCATGGGCCAGTTGATGCTGGAGATCGCGCCGCACGCCGTAGAGCATTTGAAATTCGAATTTGTCTTTACCGATCCCTTCCCGGCTCGCAAAGTTCGTGGTGGCTTCAATCATTCTTGGATCGTGCGTCGCTATTCCGTGATATGTGCCGCTTGATAAGAGCAGTTGCATCACGCGCACATAATTGTCGTCGACGTCTTTTTTGTTTGGGAATGCAACTTCAGGTGGCTCGTTGTAAGCGCCTTTGCAGATGCGAATACGTGCCGGCAGCTTCACAAGTTCCTGTGCGTCGGCATATGTTCGCCGGAGATACGACTGCAACACGATTCCCACGTCGTTGAGTCCAAACTCCCCGCGCAGACGCTTGAAGATGTCGATCGTGACCTGGGTGACACTTGAGTCTTCCATATCGACCCTAACAAAATTTCTGCGCCTGTGCGCTTCTTCCACAACACGGCGCACGTTTTTGTAAGCAAGTTCGTGATCAAGTCCCAATCCGAACTGCGTCAGTTTTATTGAAACGTTTGAATTGATCTTAGTCTCGTCAATGCGGGAAAGAATGTTCAGGTATTCGGCAACTTCGATATCAGCTTCCGCAGCATTGCCTACTGACTCATTGAGGTGATCAAAGGACGCTGAGCAGCCTTCAGTATTGATCTCTCGGATGAAGTTGACCGCTTCGTCAATCGTTTCGCCGGCAACGAACCGTGTCGTCAGTTTCTTAAAGACCCCGAAGCTAGTTGCAAAATCCTTCAGTCCCTCCTGGCGGGACAACCATATGAGCGCGCTTCTGCTAATCATTTGTTATCAGTCTGAATGAATATCTGAATAAAAACCATTTAGTCGGAAACCAGGCCAGGCGATTTGCCGACAGACTGGTCTGAGGCCTGTGGTATTCTTGGCGACGTTCTGCGGTCCAAAACCAGTCGCTTCTTGTGGAAACAGAGGAACGGTTTGCATGCGCCCAAAGCTGGTAGTTGGAGTTTCATCTCTTGCGGCGCTTGTTGGGGCGGGTTCCTGCATAGCAATCGTATTCGGTGTTTTCTCTTCCCTTAATCCTGTTACCAGACCTGGGCTCCTGGTCGCTGCAACCTTCTTGTTGCCGATTGTGGCTATAACATTTGCCTCGATCTTCGTTTATCGTCACACGGCGCGACGTCGTAAACTCCAGGCCTTTATGACGGTAGTCATCGCTACTTTGCTAACCCTGGCGCTCTTCGTCCTGGCCATCATTCTTAGTGCTCGGTCGACGGTCAACCATCCTCAACAGTTTTCTCCGACTCAGTCTGCGAATTAGGCCGAACTCGACTGAGTCCGATTTCTTCCTGCACGGGCCGTAGCGAGTCGATCACGAATCGAATGTGTTCATCCATGTCCACGCCGAGCTCTGTAACACCCTGTTTGATGTCATCGCGATTTACAGATCTCGCGAACGCTTTGTCTTTGAGCTTCTTCTTCACTGAGGACACTTCGAGATCATCAAGACTCTTCGATGGTCGTACCAGCGCACACGCCACTAAAAAGCCACAGAGTTCGTCCGTGGCAAAGAGTGCGCGGGCCATGTCTGTGTCACGCGGCACGCCTGTGTAGGTGGCATGTCCCATGATTGCCCGAATGATTCGATCGGAATAGCCACGTCCACACAGGATGTTTGCGCCAGTAAAAGGATGCTGGTCGGCCGAAGGGAACATTTCGTAATCGAAGTCGTGGAGTAACCCAACCAATCCCCACTCGTCGACGTCCGCCGACTCATCACCGTACTTCTTTGCGCTCGCGCGCATAGCCGTTTCAACGGCAATCGCATGCTTGCGGAGACTCTCACCCTTTGTGTATTCGCAGAGAAGTTCCCAGGCTTCAGATCTATCAGGCATGCTAGTGATTGGTGATTAAGATTTGTGTTGTTAGTGCGGAATCAAAACTAGCACGAGGAAAGAGTGCGCAGCAAGAAGGGCTAATGAGGAAGGATGTTAGGATGAAGGATGAAAGTGGTTACCTTCCTCCTTGCTTCTCATTGAGCGTTAGTCGCCAGGTATCCCGGTCGCGCACGAATTAATACATCCTTGCGACTCGTAGAGACTTTGATCTTTCGGTAGCGTTCGTCGCGTTCTTTGTTGAGAGGGTAGTAACCAAGCGAGTACTGCGTTCGCAGTTCAGCTGCAACTTTTGCGAACGCATCAGGAAGTGAACCCAATGTATCGGCCCGCAGCAACCTTCCTCCGGTCTTGTCTGCTAAAGCCTTTAGATAACTGTCGGCGGTTGCATACGCTGTGTCCAACATCGCCGTGATGGAATCATCCGATCGTGGCGCGCGCCTCACTGTGCCGGCCGGCGGATAAGGATCCGAACCGGGAATACCATTCTGGTCAGGTCTTGAGCCCGGAAGCCTGGGTTCACGTTTTGGACTCGTTGGATCGGTTGTATCCGGCACGGGATTGCGAGATGGATCAATGCTTGGATCCCGAGACGGATCCCGATTGCGATCCTGTTCGCGTTTACGACGCAAAATCTCACTCGCCGAAGGGAGGCCCAACACACCGGTCTTTGAACTCGTGCCCGTAGTTGGTATCGAATCGCCGCCGGGAAATGTTGGCGGCGTTGTTCCCGCTGGAGGCGCACGTAAGACATCTAAAGTGGGAAGCGTCGGACTTATCTCGTTCGACTGTTCTCGGGCGATTCTCTCGGTCGCGGCGTGTGTGTCATATCGAATTGGATAGATGATTACGCCTTCTTCATCAAGCCAACGCACCGTCCCTTCGAATGTCGAGTCGTCACTATGCCAATCAACCCCGTCAGTGAAGATGACTATCGCTCTTCGTCCCTTAATGTTCCGTAGCGAGTTCAGCGCAAGAGTCACCGCGTCGTAAACCTTAGTCCCCTGCCCCGATCTGGTTTTGTTAATTGCATCCTTAAGAACATTCCGGTCACTGGTAAACTCGTTAAGGTCGCGCACTACATCGTCAAACGACACTATCTTGACTCGATCAGCCGTCCGTAGTTGCTGCACGAATGCATAGGCCGACTGTTGAATCAGATTCAACTTTTCCTGTGTGCTCGCGCTTGTATCGAGCATCAAGACAACATGGAAAGGCACAGACGTCTTCGCGAAGAAAGCCAACTCCTGCTGGACGCCGTCTTCGAAAATACTGAATTCGTTTTGCAGGAGATCGCCGACGTATTTGCCATTTGAATCTGTGGCGATGACCGGGATGCTGACGAGATCCGTATCTGTCTTAACTGTTTCAATATTCTGAGGCTCTTCCGGCGCGGGCATCTCATCAGGTTTTGGCAGGTCAGGAACTGGAGTCGCGCGCGGTTTTGGTCTGATTGGTCGCGTTTGGGCAGAGGCTACCGCGAAGGCAATCAACACAATGAGTATGAGAAACAGTCGGGAAATCGGCGTTGACATGCAGTTCTCCTGATGTGAATCTGTCGAACCGAATTATGACGCGCAGAAGTAAAAGACGAAAGGCTAATCGTTAGGATGTTGAGAATAAAGGATCGGTTCGCCTTCAAGTTTATCTTCGATCTTTAATTGGTTTCTCTTTGGGATGCTACCCTAACAGGCCGATCTCGCAATTCTTTCCTGCATCAACTAAAATGCAGACTCTGTAATACAACCCCGAAATGAAATCCTTACTCCTGGCTGCCCTGGCGGCTTATTTGATAGCCGCGATTCATTCCATTCTCGCGTTTGTGAACAAACGGCGGTCGGTACAGCGTGTCGCTGAATGGTCTATAGCTGTCGGATTCATTCTCCATACCTGCGCCTTAATCTTTGACTGGGCGATTGATGGTCATTACCCGCTGTTCTTTCTCAGGGAAACGCTTTCGTTTCTTGCCTGGGCACTGGTCGCCGCTTATGCAATTATTCTGTATCGCTACCGCGCGCAGGCATTGGGCGCCTTTACCATGCCTCTGATTTCGATTCTGACCTTTATCGCTTTGATCGTCAGGTCCGGTCCGCAGGATACTGCTGCTGCTTTCTCTGCCACCTGGCTGTTCCCAATTCATACCACTCTTTTGATCTTTGCCTACGCAGCGTTTTTTATCGTCTTCATGGCAAGTGTCATGTACCTCCTTCAAGAGCGAGAATTGAAACTGAAAACTTTCGGCGCGATCTTTCATCGCCTACCGTCGTTATCGACGGTCAATCAACTGGCGACCACTTCCGCGATATTCGGTCTCACACTATTAACTTTGGGCATCGCGAGTGGAATGGTATGGTCGTCTGCACGCGACGGTCGCATTTGGCACAACGATCCCAAGGAGATTTTTGCGCTATTGACTTGGCTACTTTATTTCTTACTGTTGCTTTATCGCTCAAGTGCAAACTGGCGCGGTAGAAATGCAGCATGGCTGGGAGTCGCGGGCTTCGCTTTAGTTCTTTGCACTTTTTTCGGCACTCGACTGCTTGGCGGATATCACGTGTTTGGTCTTACTAGATCCCCCATGTTTTTGAGCACATCCGTAGGAAAACGTTAGCTCGGTTTACTCATGTCGATCGTTTTAGTAGGCGTAAATCACAAAACCGCACCCATCGAAGTACGCGAGCTACTCGCGTTCTCCGATGAAGAGTGCGCAACGGGTTTGCGTCAGCTGGTCGATGGCGAAGCAGTTCGTGAAGGCCTAATCGTTTCGACCTGTAACCGTGTAGAGATTTTAAGCGCGACAGCACCCGAGCAACTCGAACACAGCACTGCGCGTATCGCTCAGTTTCTTGATAACGATCGCCGCCTCCCCGCCGATTTTCTAGGCCAACATATCTACAGTCATCGCGATGATGAAGCGGTGAGACATCTCTTCCGCGTCGCTTCATCACTCGATTCAATGGTAGTCGGCGAGCCACAGGTTCTGGGTCAGGTTCGTCATGCTTACTCGGTGGCGCTGCAAGCTGGCACCGCCGGTCGAATACTGAATCGACTTGTTCATCACACGTTTCGGGTTGCGAAACGCGTACGCAATGAAACGGGGATCGCAGCAAATGCGGTATCAATTAGTTACATGGCAGTTGAGCTGGGGAAGAAGATTTTCGACTCGCTGAAGAATCACACAGTGCTGTTGATCGGTGCAGGCGAAATGGCTGAACTGTCGGCACGACACCTTCTCAACGCAGGAGTATCGCGAATCCTGGTAGCGAATCGTACCGAAGACGCCGCTCAAAAACTTGCCACCGAATTCGGCGGTGAGTGTGTTCCCTTCGACAAAATCGTGACTGCTCTAAGTGAAGCCGACGTTGTCCTCTGCTCAACTGCGTCTCCAACTTTTGTAATCACCGAGGACCTCACTCGGCTCGCGTTCGAGAGACGCAGGAATCATCCGATCTGCATGATCGACATCAGTGTTCCGAGGAACATAGATCCAAACGTTGGCAAAGTACCAAACGTCTTCGTCTTCGACATAGACGATCTCGAATCAGTAATCTCATCGAACATTCGTGAGCGTGAACGCGAAGCGGAACGGGCCGAGCTGATTGTTCAATCGGAAGTGATGCAGTTTCAGCAATCGCTGCGACTGATGGACATGGGGCCTACGATTGGTGCGCTGCGCGAAAAGTTCCAGGGAATGGCGCGAACCGAACTTCAGCGCCAACGTAGGCAGCTCGGCCAATTGTCTAAGGAACAAGAAGCGGCTATCGAACAACTGCTTATCTCGACCGTCAATAAGATTTCCCACCCTGTGCTGAATCAAATGCGGCGTTTCTACGAAACAAGCGACCCCGAAACCATGCAGGAACTCTCCGAATCATCTGATCCGGAGGAGTAACGAGTCGCCACGATGGAGCGTTCACTCATCATCGGCTCGCGGGGATCAAAACTCGCTCTCTGGCAGGCAGAACAGATACAGTCACAACTGCGAACGACTCAACCAAAACTCACAGTAACAATTGAAATCATAAAAACAACGGGAGATGTCAAACCCGATCCTCTTTCTGTGATTGGCGGAAAAGGTGTGTTTACGAAGGAATTGGAGGATGCGCTTCTTGCGCGGCGAATTGATCTTGCGGTCCATTCTCTTAAAGATCTCCCTACCATTGTACCGGAGCGCCTAACGATCGCCGCAATCTGTGAGCGCGATGATCCAAGGGACGCTTTAGTTCTGCGCACACAATCGAGCATCGCATCACTGTTGGAACTACCGACAGGTGCAATCGTGGGAACGTCGAGCCAGCGCAGGCTCGCACAATTGAGAGCGAAGCGTCCGGATGTGACAGTCAGAGACCTGCGCGGCAACGTCGATACTCGAATCAGAAAGCTGGATGAAGGACAGTACGATGCTCTGATTCTTGCGGCAGCAGGCCTGAGACGCCTCGGAGTAGAGAACCGCATAAGCATTGCCATCCCAACTGATGAAATGTTACCGGCGGTCGGCCAAGGAGCGATTGCTGTCGAGACCCGTTCTGACGATGAATTTGCGATCGCTGCTGTGCGCAAACTGGATCACGCTGTTACGCGAGTCGCCTGTCTGGCCGAACGTTCGTTGCTTCGTAGTCTTGGTGGCGGTTGTCAGTTTCCAATCGCGGCACATGGAGTTTTCACTTCAGAACAACTACGACTCGACGCCCTGGTCGCGACACCCGACGGCTCAAGAATACTAAGAGCCAATGTCACTGGGGCCGCCTCACAGCCTGAAGAACTTGGGCAATTGCTAGCTTCCCAGCTGCGTGAGGCTGGCGCTGACGAATTGCTGAGCGAGTTCCTTTCATGAACCAGCCATTACTCGGACGCACTGTTGTCATCACTCGTGCGGCATCGCAAGCTTCTGAGTTTGTCAACGCACTTGAAGGGTACGGTGCCCAGGTAATCAGTTGTCCCACCATTGAAATCAAGGAACCAGAAAGCTATCAACGACTCGATGAAGCCATTGAGCATTTATACGGATACGACTGGCTAATCTTGACCAGCGCGAATGCTGTTGAGTCTTTTTTAAAAAGACTTGCTCATCACAACAAGGAGGTGAGCGATCTCGATGACATTCGAGTCTGTGCAATCGGTGTCGCGACTGCTGAGAAGCTGCATGACGCTCACGTGCACGTTGATGTGGTTCCGTCGGACTCACGAAGCGAAGGAGTGTTCAGTTCGCTGAGTGAATTCGTTGGCGGTACCGAAAAGCTTTCGGGCGTAAACGTTTTGTTACCTCGCGCGGCCGCAGGTCGCGATCTGCTGCTGAAAGCGTTGGAAGAAGCGGGGGCAAGAGTCGATATCGTGACGGCGTATCGCACCGTACTTCCAGACAACGTCGATCGCGGTCGTTTAAGTGCCTTGCTGGCGGGAAGCGCTGACTGCATCGCGTTTACAAGCTCATCAACCGTCAAAAATCTGGCTCAACTTTTTGACACTCACGACTTGAGTAAAATTCTGAAAGGGATTGCTGTCGCCTGTATCGGCGATGTGACTGCGGCAACAGCGTCGGAATACGGTCTAACATTAAATATTCAACCAGCAACGTCCACCGTTAATGATTTGGCCCGCGCAATCGCTGATTATTACGCTCAGTGAGGGAGAACCGCTCAACTGGCACTCCAGGAACATCCCAACCATCATCTTTCACTGACTCCATTTCGCCTTGTGCTAAACTCGGATTTGATGTCGTCGCGCAACGTACTCATCTATGAACGGGATCCGGAGAGTGGATCATTCCTCCGTGATCTGCTTGCAACCTGGGGTTATCAGGCCATTGTCGCTGACGATCTTCCTACCGCACTCAAAGCCGTAAATGAATTCAAGCCCGCTCTGGTAGTCGATGGCGGATCCAACGATGGTGACGAGGATTTCGCTCTTGTCCGAGAGCTTCGCCTGACAGATGAAGCATTACCCGTTGTGTTGCTCACTGATCAGGGCTCTGTAGAAAACGCCGTGCACGCGATTCAGCAGGAAGGTGTCTACCACTACTTCGCAAAACCAATCGATCCACACAAGCTGCGTCTCGTGCTAGACCGAGCCGTCGAGCTAACTCAGGCGAAGCGCGAAAATGAACTTCTGAGGAGACAGTTGCAGGATCGTGGTGCGTTTGGCGAGCTTGTTGGTAATTCCGATTCGATCCGCAAGGTTTACACCCTTATTGAACAGGTGGCTCCTTCATCCGCATCGGTTTTAATCACCGGCGAATCCGGTACGGGCAAAGAACTCGTTGCCCGCACGATTCACAACATGAGCCCACGCAAGGACAAACCATTCGTGGCGATCAATTGTTCTGCAATTCCCGAGTCTCTGATGGAGTCAGAACTCTTCGGGCACGAGAAGGGTGCGTTCACCGGTGCAGCGTCACGTCGTCAGGGATGCTTCGAACTGGCTGATACAGGAACGCTGCTCCTTGATGAGATTGGTGAAATGCCTGCACTGCTTCAGTCAAAACTACTTCGCGCGATCGAAGAACGCACAGTCAGGCGACTCGGTAGTCATAAAGAAATTCAAGTTGATGTACGACTGCTCGCCGCTACCAATCGACAAACCCAACAAGCGGTCTCCGAAGGTAAGTTGAGAAGTGACCTGCTATACCGTCTCAACGTCTTCAGCATTAACTTACCGCCGCTGAGTGAAAGAAAAGAAGACCTGCCGTTGTTAGCTCAGCACCTCGTCACACAACTGGCCGCAAAGCATGGACGCCCTGCGAGGTTCATGAGCCCTTCGGCACTAAATGCTCTGCAGTTTCATGCATGGCCCGGAAACGTACGTGAACTTCGAAACGTGATTGAACGAGCTGTAATTATCTGCTCAGGCGAGCAGATTGAGCGTCATCATTTTGCGCCTTATCCAATCGAGCAGCGTGAACGACTCCGTAATGAAGACACCTTAACGCTGCCGGTTGGTACTCCACTGGAAGAGGTTGAGCGCCAAATGATCATGAGGACGTTACAAAAAACCAAGAACAACAAAACTCGTGCGGCCGAATTGCTTAGCATCAGCCTCAAGACACTTCACAACAAACTAAATCTTTATCGCGAGCGTGGTCTGCTTCATGACGACTGAGCCGTCGGTGCTTCTTTTCTTCATTGATGGTTTAGGGATCGGCAGGAGAGGTCCTTATAATCCGCTCGACAACCTCGACGCAATTCCCCTGGCAGTCTTCCAGAACGAAGAACCCGAAAGGTTTCTCAACGGCATCGTTGTGCCCACCGATGCGTGCCTTGGCGTTGAAGGTCGACCGCAGAGCGCATCCGGCCAAACAACCATTCTGACAGGAGTAAATGCGCCTGCTGCCGTTGGCTATCACAAGCAGGGCTTTCCCAATAAAGCACTGCTCGAGATCATCGAGCAGAATTCCATCTTCAAACAGTTAAGCGATGCCGGAGTTAAGCCGATCACTTTTGCAAACGCATACACGAATCGTTTCTTTGCGGAGCGACCGAGATGGGTCTCAGCAACGACTGCCGCGGTTGAAGCAGCAAAGATGAAATTCCGTACTTTCTCGGACCTGCAGAATGGGCGAGCAGTGTTCATGGATTATACAAACCTGATCCTAATTGAACGCGGTGAACAAGTGAGTGAACGGAGTGAGAGTGAGGCCGCTACGGTTTTGGCCGGCATCGTTGCTGAGAATCGTTTTTCGCTTTATGAGTATTTCATTACGGACAAGGTAGGACACGCTCAGGATATGGAACTGGCAAGGACGATTCTCACCAGTCTTTCGCTGTTTATTCGTGAACTACTATTGCGCATTGATCTGGAACGTACCACGGTTATACTCACAAGCGATCACGGCAATATCGAAGATTTATCATCACGCAATCACACGCTGCACGCCGTCCCAACCATTGTCTGGGGAGCTCAACGTGAGCGAGTCGCAGCACGGATCCAAACGCTTGCCGACATAACACCTGCCATTGTCGAGCTGTTGACCAACAAAATGACAAATGAACTCAGCACAAACTGAGGCTTCAAAAGATCGATCCAATCCAAACCTGGACAAAAACGATCCACGCGAACTCTTCGGGTGGAAGATGTACGACTGGGCCAACTCTGCTTTCTACACGACGGTTGTCGGTGCCCTGTTCAGTCCTTATCTGACTCGCATCGCACAAACGGCTGTTGGTGAAAATGGAGTCGTGCTTGACTTAGGTGTTTTCGGTGCTGTGACCGCGAAGTCTTTGCCGAGTCTGTGTGTCTCAATCTCTGTTGGCGCTCAGGTATTTTTGTTACCCGTGCTTGGAGCACTGGGGGATTATTCAGATCTCAAGAAGCGGCTCATGGCTCTGTTTTGCTATATCGCAGTAGTCGCAAATTGTCTGATGTTCTTTATTCAGGGAAATCTCTATCTCGTGGGCGGGTTGTTGTTTATTGTGGCAAACGTCTGCTTTGGCGCCTCAATCGTTTTCTACAATTCGTTCCTACCAGAGATAGCGACGGAAGATCAGGCTGATAAAGTGTCGAGTCGCGGGTTTGCATACGGCTACCTCGGCGGCGCGATCCTGCTCACCTTAAACCTTGTCCTCGTCATGGGTGCAGAGAGATTAGGGATCTCAACTGGGTTAGCGGTGCGGCTTTCACTTATGTCCTCCGGAATTTGGTGGGGCGGCTTCGCTGTAATTACATTTCTGAATCTTAAGTCGCGACCGAAACGAAAAACTCTTCCGCCAGGGAAAAGCTATCTGAGCGCTGGCCTTATCGAAATCTTCGACACCATTAAGGAGTTGCGTCGCTTACCGCTAACGCTGCGTTACCTGCTCGCATACCTTGTTTACAACGACGGTATCCAGACAGTCATTGTTGCCGCGAGTGCCTTCCTCGAACAGGAACTCTTTCCACAAGGTAATCCGATCTTTCTGCTTGAGATTTTTTTGATGGTGCAGTTCGTTGCTGTGTTGGGGGCTTTGATGTTCGAGCGCCTGGCTTACTTGATCAAGACGAAAAACGCCATCCTGGTTTCATTGGTGATCTGGGTGGCCATCGTAATTTACGCCTATCGGTTTCTTCATACAGTCAGCGAGGCCTGGATTCTCGCCGCAGTAATTGCAATTGTCCTGGGCGGTTCTCAGGCTTTGTCCCGTTCCCTGTTCTCGCGGATGATTCCCGAGGGGAAAGAGGCGGCCTTCTTTGGGATGTATGAGGTTTCGGAACGAGGCACTTCATGGATGGGTCCACTTATGTTCAGCATTGTGATAGCGCGGACTGGATCTTATCGGCAAGCGCTCTTGTCGCTGATTGTGTTTTTCGTCGTAGGGCTGATTGGGTTGTGGTTAACAGATACTGATCGGGCAGTAAGTGAAGCGAGAAAAATGAGACCAAATGAAGCGATGAGTAGTTAGTCAGTAGTCAGTAGTCAGTAGTCAGTAGTCCGTGGTTACTGGTTCGTGTTTGGTTGGACGCAAGCGGCCACTGACTACTGACCACTGACTAACCAGCCAACTTTCTTTCCTTCCCACCTGAATTCTTCTCTAAGCATTCCGCCGAACAATACGTCGTCAATCCTGATTTCAAATTCAACGCCCGATCTTCCGGGATCCAGGTTCCACAACCGTCGCAACGGACCAGTTTGTTTTCGCCAGCTTTGTTCCGTTGTGAGGCCGTTGAGGTCCCGACTGACGTTTGGACGTTTAGCGAACTCACGACCTTCTGAATCAGTTGTAGATACGGACGTACGCGCGAATACACAACGACAAAGACAAACGCAACGACGGCGGCTATTAATAGGTACTTCACGACTTGAGAAACTCGAAGAAATGTCTAACCGCGGTCGTCACCGGATCGGTTACCAGTGCCATAGGCTTCGTCGTTGGCTCTTCGTCGCGGCATGGGATCCGTCGCGCGACGTCGAGGCTGTGACTCTTTTACGCGACGGTCGATGCTTCCGGCAGGTAGGCCACGACCGTGGACTGCCTCTTCGAGGATTCTCGTGATTTCCTGAGAGAGTGTGCGGTGTTCAGCGGCTGCACGACGTCGAAGAGACTCCTTCAAGTGGTTGGGAACGTAAGCTCCGATGAAAACACCTTTTCGATTTGCCATCTCTGGGCGCGTGCTCCTTTGGTTTCTAATCTCAACCCTGCAAAAACTGAACAGGTCTATAAGCCGAATTCTGTATCCCGACGCAGTCGGGATGGCGATCATTCATCTAGGCCAGTCGTTGCCGAATGGCTCCAGCGACCTACCCGGAGGTCGTATCCCGAGTTATCGGGATTCGGGCGGGCAACCCTTTGACGCCTCCCTATTTGGTCTTGCACCGCGAGGAGTTTGCCTGGCCGCGTGTGTCACCACACGCGCCGGTGCGCTCTTACATTAAGCCTGAAACCAGGCCGCACCGTTTCACCCATCACCCCGATTAGATCAGGGCTGGTCTATTCTCTGTTGCACTTGTCGTCGTTCAACGATTCGAAAACCGCTGAACGCCCCGCCGTTAGCGGGCTCGCTGCCCTGTAGTGTTCGGACTTTCCTCTCCCGGGTTGAGATTCCAAACCGAAATCTGAAATCTCATTGACCGGCAGCAACCGCCCGACCTGTTCGATTGCAAGGCAATGAAATTATAGCAAACGAGTGTTCAACGGGTATAGCACCTATGCTGTCCACTTTAAACGGAGCGAATGAATGCACAATGCCCCCTAGCCGAAGAACTTAAGGCCAACGCGCAAAGAACTCACTAGACGCTCGGGAAGAAGAACGGCTAAGGCGATAGACGATACTGCGTGAGAGAGCGCGAGAGCATATAGGTTTGGTTGACGCTGATAGGCCCAGGCCCACACTAATCCAGCCACAAACGTCAGAAGTGTCAACATCGGGTTTGGCAAGTGCATCAGGGCAAAAGCAGTAGCAACCAGGAGAATGCTTTTCCAACCAGATCCGAGCCACACTTGGGCCCGGCGATTTATGTAGCCTTGCAGCACGTACTGCTGAAACAAAGCCCAGACTGGTACCAAAAGAAATCGCGGCCTGAGTATCCTGAGGCTCAGGTTATGGCCCGACGTCAACCATCCCAGAGCAAGAATCAGCAACAGAGCAACGAGAGTCGGTAACAAGAGCAGTTTCAAGGCGGGAATAAAGTTGTCAGATCTGAAACCAATTTCCTTTAGGGTCTCTCCATAGATTCGATGAGAAAAGCCAATTAGGAGCAGCGCCAGGCCCACGGGAATCGCCATCGCTATCTTGCTATTGCCGAGGAATGATTGGAACACCCATTCAGCGATTAGACATGACACGAGTACGGAGAGGATCTCCCATGGCGCGACTTCGGAAGGTTGTAGAAGTTTTGCTCCTGATCGATCCATCTGGATTCAATTCTTCCGCTGTGAGACGACTGCTCGCCATCCACCATTAGTCTCGACATTAAAAACCAGGGGATCGCCGAGGAGTTGAAGTGTGTAGCGCTTGCCGTTTCCGCTTTGATGGACAGCATACACGCGAGCTTCATGTGGCCCAGGAGTCAACTCAGAACATTGAAAACTAAAGCCGTGCCAATCGTCATTGGCCCAACCGGCAACCTGCACATCAGGTCGTGACAGATCCGCAGTCTGTTCACCCACGAACTTGTTGTCCACAAATAGTTGAACGTCGACCCGCTCCCACGGTGAGGCATCATTCACAACCCAGCCCGCTATTGATTGCGTTTCACTAACGGCTTCGCTCCAGCCATGAAATGTCGGAGGAAATGCGGTGACGTAAAAGCCAACAGCAATCACACTCACGAGGAATGTTTCTGCAATAGCCTTGCCAATGAGAAGGTGGATCAGTTTCAACGAGGGATTTTTCATTCAGCGGATGTGTGATGAATGCTCGAAACGAACGCCGGCATTATAAACCGACCTGATCGCTATCCTGCTCCCTGGGTAATGCTTTTGGCGGGAAAAGCTCGGGCCAGCGGTTTCTAAACTCAACACGAACAATTGCCTCAACTTCATCAGCGCTAGCACATTCCAGACATCTACTCGCAAGTTCGGCCGCTTCTCTGGTGTCGATCTGCTCGAGAGTTGATCTGACTCTCGGAATGGCCGCCGGCGTCATACTCAAGTCGACTGCACCCATGCCCGCTAACAAAACTGCGTATGCCGGTGTTGAGGCCATTTCTCCGCAGACGATTGCTGGAATAGTCGCATCCTTCGCGACCTTAAGCGTGCGGTTGATGCCAAATAGAACTGCTGGATGCAACGTGCGAAACCATTCAGAAACATCGTCGTTACCTCGATCAACTGCCAGCGTGTATTGCACGAGGTCGTTAGTTCCCAATTCGAAGAAGTTAACTTCAGCAGCGATCTTGTCAGCGGTTACAACCGCGGATGGAATTTCAATCATTGCTCCGATTTCGGGTTCTCCGTATTCTATGCCCTCTTTCTGAAGCAAATCCCGCTCTTCAAGAATTATCTTCTTGGCTCGCCTCACATCTACCACGTCAGCGACCATTGGAATCACAAGGCTCAGCTTGCCAAAGTTTGTTGCGCGCAGAATCGCCCTTACCTGAGCCCGCATCACTTCGTCGTTCTTTAAACCGAAACGAATTGCTCTGAGACCAAGCGCAGGGTTTCGTTCGGAACGGTCTGACAGTTCGTAGCCACTTTCGCCTCCAAGGTCAAACAACCTGATGATCGCGCCGTCAGGACCTGCCGCTTCAGCCAGCGAGCGATATGAACCGAACTGCTCGTCTTCAGACATAAGCAATCCGGGACGAGACAGCAGAAACTCGGAACGGAACAGACCAACACCACACGCGCCAAATCTCCGCACCGCCTCAAACTCTGTAGGCAGTTCGATATTCGCCCGCAAGGAGATGTCGACACCGTTCCTGGTTGTCACAGGTCCGCTGACGTTGCTTGAGGCAATGCGAGAAGGATCTGAAGGAGCCTGTGCCGTGAACTCATATCGCTCGATGCTTGTCGTCAGCGGATTAAGAATCACTTCGCCGCGTTGCGCATCGACGATGATTTGATCGCCAGTGCGAGTTCGGTGATAAAAGTTCCGCAAACCAACAACTGCGGTTAGGCCGAGTCCGCGTGCGATTATTGCCATGTGCGAGGTCCAACCTCCCGCATCGGTGGCAATTGCTTTCACATGGTTCAAATCCAGTTCGGCGATCGTCGACGGCAGGAGATCCTGGGCAACGATGACTGCGTCGTCAGAAAGCTTAGGGTGACCACGTACCTCGCCGGAAAGATTGGCGAGCAGACGCTGGATTACATCTTCAATATCGGAGCCGCGTTCCCGTAAATATTCATCGTTGATCTGCATGTAAATAGAAAGCAGTCGATCCCCCACAACCTTCGCGGCCCATTCCGCATTCGCGTGCTCTGTAACGATATAGTCTTCAACGTCGCGTGTGAGCTTTGCGTCTTCGAGAAAGAGCAAATGGGCGTCAAAAATGTAGGCGTGCCCTCGTCCCAGTTCCTTTTCCGCTCGCTCTTTGATTGCTTCAAGTTGCCGCCGTGATAAACGAACTGCAGCACGAAAACGACGTCGCTCACGTTCCAGTTCACTCTCCTCGATCTCTGCACGATAGACGTCTCGCGTACCATCCTGAAGGCGCAACACGCGTCCGATCACAATACCCTCTGACACACCCAGCCCCTTGGAGCGAATCTCTTCCTTTGTGTCGGTCCGCAGGTTTTCCGTTAGCAACCGTTCGTCGAAATTGCGCACGAACAGATCGAAGACCGCTTCAACTGCAGCTAGTTCATCCGGACCTGCAGCGAGCACACGTAACTCGGTACCGCGGCTCGCAGCCAACATTAGAATGCTCAGGATGGATTTGGCGTCCGCCTCGACTGAGTTATCAAGACGTTTAAGAGTGATGTCACTTTGAAATTGATTAGCTACGCGAACAAGGTTGGCGGCTGCACGTGCGTGAAGACCAAGACGTCCTGTTACCCAAAGTGCGCGTTCTGCCACGTCAATCCGCTCCGCCCTTTCCCGGGGGCGCAAGCAAAGCGCCCGCGAGGTAAATGCCCTGCCGTCCCTGATCACAAATCTTGCGGGCAACCTCACTGAGTGAGTCCTGACCGGTGTAGGTCGCGAGCTTGATAACCATCGGAAGGTTTACGCCAGTGATTACTTCCACTGCCCCATCTTCGAGAAACATCGAAGCGATGTTCGTCGGTGTTCCACCGAACATGTCAGTGAGAAGCAAAGTGCCGCCGCTATGAGAAACTCGTGTAATTGCG